>JBJXEX010000488.1:0-82315 GCA_046156195.1 Planctomycetaceae bacterium
AACCCAGGGTAGCCGCGAGGCGCGGCAACCCTGGGCTATGAGACGCAACTCCTTCGGAGTAAAGGCACATGGCCTTCCGCATCCAAAACTCTTCTCACGAAAACAAGACTTTCAACATTTGCAGAGCGGAGCGTGGGAACGAGATTCAAGGGAACGAGAGTGTTGGTTGACGATGCCCCTCAAATCTGACACAAGCCCGACCGACTCTACCCAACTCCATTCGCACACGCTGCCGGAACTCAAACATGCTGCCGACTGACATTGCTCAACGATTGGAATTCGCTCTCGCCGTGTCGAGCGAGGCGGCGAAATTGATTCTGTCCTATTACCTCACACCTGAGTTAGTCGTGGACCTCAAACGTGATCGCTCACCGGTCACGGCGGCGGATCGTGGAGCGGAAGAATTGATTCGCGATCGGATCGCTCAGCGGTATCCCGATGACGGCGTCTTCGGCGAGGAATTCGGCGAAACGATCGGCCGGAACGGAGTCCGATGGGTGCTCGATCCGGTGGATGGGACGAAGGCGTTCATTCACGGCGTGCCGTTATTCGGGACGCTGATCGGACTGGAAGCGGACGGCGAGTTGCTCGCCGGAGTCTGCCGGATGCCGGCCTTGAAAGAAGTCGTTTACGGGGGCCAAGGACTGGGTGCGTGGTGGCAGATCGGCGAGTCGGAGCCTCGTCGCGCGAAAGTCTCGTCGATCGACAAATTGGAAGAGGCGATGGTCTGCACGACTTCGTTCAACAATTGGGAACGAGCCGGGAAGTCAGCGGCCTTCGAGCGGATCAACGCCGCCGCGAAAGAGACTCGTGGCTGGAGCGACTGTTACGGTCACGCCCTCGTCATCACTGGCCGAGCGGATGTGATGCTCGACCCTTTGCTGAATCCGTGGGACGCGGCGGCGCTCGTCCCCATCCTTCGTGAGGCGGGCGGGCAATTCTTCGATTGGACTGGCTCCGACACGATTCATGGCGGCAACGGCATCTCGGCCAACGGGCGGCTTAAAGAGTCGGTGATGAAGTTGCTCTGAGGCGAACGCCAGGACAGATACCGCGAGCGGACAGCAATGACACATTCGGTGAAGCCGCCACACCAACCCGAAGCGCAGGTTTTGAAGTGGCGTGCAACTTCAAAGGGCGAAGGCGAAGGCGGCCAACACGTTCGCCTTCGGCTTGCCGTTAAACGATTTTCATCGTTCACCGCTCACTCAAGGCTGTTGCAGACCAAGAGGCTTCTTATGAAATCCCTACCGGTGACGACCGTATCGAGAATCTTTGTGTTGGGGATTCTGGTCTTGAGCACCCTCGCCGCCTGCGGTGCCTGGAACGTCTACTCGTTGGTGGAATCCGTCAACCGATTGGTTCCGGTGGAGAAGGACAACTCGCCGAGAGTCGCATCCGCGGCGGACGAATTGCCGACTGTCGATCGCGAACAACGACAGCGTGCAATCCAAGCGGTACACGATCAAGCGTGGTGGATCGTCGCGGTACTCCTGGCGGGTGCTCCAATCATCGTGGCTCTCTTGCTGAGCGCGAACTGGCTCGCACGCCGCGAATTGACTCAGCGGCAATTGACGGACAAACGCTTGCAGGAACGTGAGTCGCGATTGCAGGCGATCCTCGACTCCGAACCGGAGTGCATCAAGCTGCTCGCCGCAGACGGCACGCTGATCGAGATGAACGCGGCGGGAATGGAGATGATCGAAGTCGGCTCGGCATCGCAGGTGATCGGTCAGCGCGTGGACGCATTGGTGATTCCCGAACACCGCGAGGAATTTCAGATGATGACCGAGCGGGTATTTCGAGGCGAATCCTGCACGCTGGAGTATGAAATTATCGGTCTCAAAGGGGGCCATCGCTGGCTGGACACTCACGCCAGTCCGCTGCGTGATGAACGGGGGCGAGTGATCGCCCTGTTGGGGATCACGCGAGACATCACCGCCCGCAAACAGATCGACCACGAACTGCGTGCCAGCGGGGCACGCTTGCAGTTGCTGCTCGACCAACTGCCGTTTGTCTTATGGACGACGGATCGCGAACTTCGATTCACCACTTCGCTGGGTGCGGCGCTGGAAGACCTGGCGCTGCGACCGGCTCAAGTGAATGGCCTCACGCTGTTCGAGTACTTCCAGACGGACGACCCGGACTTCCTGCCCGTCACGAAGCACCGCCTCGCCTTGGAGGGCGAGACCGTGGAATACGAGTTGGAATGGGGAGGTCGGGCCTATCAAACGCACGTCGAACCGTTTCGAGATGCGATGGGGCAGATCGTCGGGACGCTCGGTGTCGCGCTGGACGTGACCACTCGCAAACAAACGAGCGCGGAGTTGCTCGCCAGTCGTGAGCGATTGGCCGCTCTGACGCGGCAACTGATCACGGCGCAGGAGAATGAACGACGGCAGGTGGCTCGCGAACTGCATGACGAGATCGGCCAAGTGCTCACCGCCGTGAGTTGGAATCTGCATCACCTGAAGTCCGTATGCGGGTCCGAGACCCATGCGGAGTTGGACGCGGGGCTGAGTCTGATCGACCGCGCTCAGACACAGGTCCGCGATCTGTCGCTGAACCTGCGACCGCCGGTGTTGGACTTACTCGGTTTGGAGGCGGCCGTTCGCGAATGCGTCGAGCAACATCGCAAGCTGACGGGCTGCGATGTTCAACTCGAATTGCACCTGGAATCGCGCTTGTCACCCGAATTGGAAATCACTTGCTTCCGAGTCATTCAAAGCGCGCTGACGAACATTGCCCGACACGCGCGAGCCAGCCAAGTTTCGGTGAGTATTCGGCAAACGGATTTGGAGGTGGATTTGACGGTGTCTGACAACGGGGTCGGTTTGGACATCGACAGCGTTCTTCAAGGCTTGGAACAAAAGGAAAGTTTTGGCATCCTGGCAATGCAGGAACGAGTCCAGCTCGTCGGCGGCAAATTACGCATCGACTCCGCGTCGGCACCTGGAGTCGGGACGTCCATTCGAGTTCACCTCCCCTTGGAGATCCCCGTGAGAACGTAGACCAGCCTCACCGAGGCTGAGAACTTTTCGAGCCGCGACCGTCAGGGAGCGGTCCTAAGTCCTCCGCGATCACCGCTCCCTGACAGTCGCGGCTCGAAATCTTTCGCCAATTTTATTGCGGCTTCGCCGCTGAGGACTTTCTCTCATGCCCCCGATTCTTGTGCTGCTGGCGGACGATCATGTTCTCGTGCGAGCGGGACTGCGCGCGCTGCTGGAAAAGATGCCGGGGATCGAAGTCGTCGGCGAGGCGGCCGATGGACGTGACGCGCTCCGGCAGATCGCGGCCCTCGCTCCCAACGTCGTGCTGATGGACGTGATGATGCCGGAGTTGAACGGCTTGGAGGCCACGGCTCGCTCCGTCAGCCAGTTTCCAAAGACGCGCATCGTCATGTTGTCGATGAACGCGGGAGAGGAGTTCGTGATGCAGGCGATGCAGTCCGGGGCGGCGGGCTATCTGCTGAAGAACATCCCTCCCGCCGAACTGGAGCTTGCGATCCAAACGGTGGCTCGCGGCCTACCGTTTCTCAGCCCTTCGATTCCCAAGCCGGTCATTGAGGCGTGTCTGACGAATCGCGGAGGCCCGACAAGCTCGCTGAAAAAGTTGACACATCGTCAGCGCGAAGTTTTGCAACTGCTCGCGGAAGGGAACTCCACCAAGATCATTGCCAACAAACTGAACATCGCACCGAAGACGGCGGAGACACACCGTGCCGACCTGATGGCCGTGCTGAGCATCAACGACATCGCCGGTCTGACACGTTATGCCATCCGCATGGGAGTCATCTCGCCGGATGCTTGAAGTCGAGAAGCTGTCACCAAATGACGAATGACGAAATACCCAATGACGAATGACGAAACGGCCAAGGCTGGTCGCGATCAACTTGCCAACAAATCGTTCGTCATTCGAGCTTCGTCATTCTTTTGACATTGGGTATTTCGTCATTCGTCCTTTCCCGTGCGGGGTGTCTCCGCCCACGTTCTGACGAACGCTTCGGGTTACTCCAATCACAGACTGTCCGACATGCCACCACACGTTCAAACCGTTTCCGAGCTGACCGGCGAAATCAAGAACCTGATCGAAGGCAACCTGCCAGAGGTCTGGGTTTGCGGTGAGGTCTCGAATTGCATGAAGGCCAATTCCGGGCACATCTACTTCACGCTGAAGGACGCCGGCTCGCAGCTTTCTGCGGTCGTGTGGCGGACGACGGCCGCGAAGTTTCGTTTCAATCTGCACGATGGCCTGCAAGTCGTCGTCAACGGTTCGGTCGAGGTTTACGCTCCGCGCGGTTCGTATCAGGTCATCGTGCGGCAGCTCATTCCGCAGGGAGTCGGCGCACTCGAACTCGCGTTTCGGCAGATGCACGCGAAGCTGGAAGCCGAGGGACTGTTCAACCCGAATCGCAAGCGGCCGATCCCGCGCTTTCCGCGTCGCATCGCGCTCATCACCAGTCCGTCCGGAGCGGCCGTACGAGACATGATTCAAGTCATCACTCGCCGCTGGCAGGCGACCGACATCGTGATCGTGCCGGTCAAAGTTCAAGGCGAGGGTGCCGCTCAAGAGATCGCCACCGCGCTGCGCAACGTACACGTTCTGCCGGATGTCGATGTCGTGATCTGTGGCCGAGGTGGCGGAAGCCTGGAAGACTTGTGGGCGTTCAATGAGGAAGTCGTCGCGCGCGCGATCGCCGCCTGTCGCCTGCCTGTGATCAGCGCGGTTGGTCACGAGATCGACGTGACGATCGCCGATCTTGTCGCCGATGTCCGAGCACTGACTCCCAGCGAAGCGGGCGAGCGGGTCGTTCCCGATCGTGCCGAGGTGCGGCGTGCGATCGACAATTTGCAACAGCGACTCACGAGCGGTCTGACCAACCGAGCGAAGCAGGCTCGGCTGAAGCTGGACGGATTAGCCGAGCGGCGCGTCATCGCTCGGCCGTTCCAGCGTGTGCATGACGAGCTGACTCGGTTGGATGATCTCGACTCGCGCCTGCGCCGCGCGGTGCGCCAGCGATCCGTCGCCGCGAAGCAGCAACTCGATCTTGTCGCCGCGACGCTCGATGCACTCAGTCCGCTGAAGGTGCTCGGCCGAGGCTATTCGATCACGCGACGCACTGACTCCGGCGAGCTGATTACCGCGCCGGACCAACTGGCCATCGGCGACCGAATCACCACAATCCTCGCCCACGGCCAACTCATCAGCCGAGTGGAAACTCCGACAGCGACCATTCCAAAATGAACGAGTCCACCGTTTGCAGAGCAGAGATGTCGCAATTGCCGACGTTTTCGAGTTGTGTAGAGACCAATGAGGCAAGCTCGGTGGGGACGTGTCTCGCAGTCGGGATCAGCGAGAAGAGTCTGTGTCTTAAGTCATTTTGCATTTCTCATTTTTCATTCCTAGTTTCGCCCGCCGCGATGCGATCCAGCGTGACGATCTCCGCCCGATCTCCCGCCGCGCGGACCATGTCGGTGATCAGCCGAATGATTTGAAACTCCGGGTCTTCCACGACCAGACACGACGGATGCACGAGCAGATCGAACACGGCTCGATGCTCGATTGCCCATTCGACAACCAGTCGGATCGCCTTCAAATACGAATCGAGCGACCAGCGCGTCGAGCGAAACGCGCCGACGTCACTGATGGGACTCATCGGGACTTCGATCAAGCCGCTGGGGTAAACAAACGGCTGAGCGTCCGACTGCGCGTTGACGATGCTCTCTAAAACTTCGGGCGTCGGAACTTCGCCGATCTTGCCGTAAAGGTGCGGCGGATACTTTGAGCTGATCCAACGGAAACCTTGATCGAGCAGCATCTGTTGCACGTCCGGCCGATCGACCAAGCCCTTGGGAAATCCCCCCGGCGTTCGGAAGCCGTTGACCTCGATCCCAGCTCGCGCCTTGAGCGACTTCGTGGTGACACGAATGTTGCGGTCGATGATCTCGCGAGCGGTCAGTCCCTCGACCAGCCACGGCGCGCGTTGAAATCGGAACTGCGTCTCTTCTGGTTTGGTGGCGGTCACGTTGACGTGATCGTAAGTGTGATTGCCGATCGCGTGCCCCTCGGCCGCGAGCTGCTTGAGCCAATCGACGTTCGGCTGTTCGAGCACCCGGCCGACGCAGAAAAAGTGGATCACCCCGCCCCGCTCTTTCGCGAGCTTCGCGGCCGAGACTGAATACTGTTTGGTGGCCTCGTCGAGGTTCCCCTTCTCGAAGTTCCATTCGGACTGATCTCGCTTGGGATATTGCGCGCTCATCTCCAGATCGAGAGTGATGGCAATCCGCGCCTTGAGCGGCTTCGGCGGCACTGCGAAGAGCGAGGGACCAATCAAACTCACTGAGCCTGCCGCCGCCGCACGCAACCACTCGCGACGAGAATGCGGCGATGAAATCGACGTTCGCAACATGTCATTATCCTGACGGGGGGCTTCAGAACCTCCTGCTCTCGGCATCGCTCGGAGGCTTTCACCACCGGACATCGAATCCGGCAGAGTCAGAAAAGTTTTAAGGCGGGATCGGAAACAGCGGGTCAAGCACCGCGCGAACTTCGTTGATCCGAAAACTCTTGTCGATGATTGCGGACACGCCGGCGCGTCGCAGCGTTTGCAGCTTGGCCAGTGCCGACTCGGTGGTGACGAGCAGGATGGGAGTGTTACAGGACGAGGGTGATCGGCGAATGTGTTCGATTAATTCTTGGCCGTCGATCCGCGACAGATTCAATCCGGTGACGACCAAGTCGAACTGTTGAGCGGCCAAAGCCTCGACGGCCAGAGCACCATCCGAGACATCGGTGAGTTGGGTGAATCCCAAGCTTGTCAGCGTATTGCGAACATGCACCCGCGCCGTGAGGCTGCCATCCGAGATCAGCACCTTCAGCGAACCACGAGTTCGATGAGACACGGCTGAAGCCCCGGCGTCTCGCGCCGACGGCAACGCGGACTCAGGCGGAGATGAACTCGGATCGGGACTCAGCATCCGTTGGAGTTCCGTTTGGAGATCAGGCTCAGACAGTGCGAGTCCGCTCCGTTCCAAGCCGCGCACGACCTGCGCCATCGAGTCGAACCGTTCGGCAGGCCGCTTGGCGAGCATTCGCTTGTAGAGGTCATCCAGTTCGTAGGGCATGTCCGCGTGCAGATTCAGCAGCGAGGGAATCTGATCTTGCTTGTGGAGCAGCAGGGTCTCCATCGGCGTTTCGCCACCGTAAGGGGGCCGGCCCATCACCAGATAAAACAGCGTGCAGCCCAAGCTGTAGATGTCGGCCCGATGATCGACTCGCGACGGATTGAAGGCTTGCTCGGGCGACATGAAATCGACCGTTCCCAAAATGCCACCGTGTTTCGTCAGCGAGCACTCGTCAGACGCCGCCTCGCTCAACAAATCGGTGCAGCGTGCCAGTCCCAGGTCGGTGATCTTGAGCGTGCCGCTGCCATCGATCAGTAGATTGGCCGGTTTGACATCGCGATGAATCACCCCTTGCGAATGGGCATAGTCCAACCCTCTCGCGGCTTGCAGGATCATCGTGGCGGCCAGCTTCGGGGAGAGTGGCCCGCGAGTTCGGACCAAGCGGTCGAGGTCCGTGCCAGCGACAAATTCCATCACTAAATAATGTCCGGCATCGCAAACATCCGCGTCGTGAGCCGTCACGATGTTGGGATGCGTGAGCCGCGCGGCGGTCTCCACCTCGCGTTGAAAGCGTTGCACGAACGTCTTGTTCTCGCTGAGACTCAACGCCAGAACCTTGATGGCCACGATCCGCTTCATGCGACGATGACGCGCCTTGTAGACCGTCCCCATGCCGCCGCTGCCCAACCGGTCGAGCACATCGTAATTGCCAATTTGCAGCGAGCTGAGCCGCCCATCGAAAACCGCCTCCGCCTGAAACGCGGTTAGCCAGCCCTCCGCGGACAGAGCTTCCACCGCACATGACCGGCCCAGTTCACTCGCTTGAGCATTCAGCCACTTCAACGACTGCTCCCGAACTTCTCCCGCCAGCAACGCACTGGCATCGAGACGCTCGCGCAGAGTTTCTCGCGGCAGCGGATCTTCAATCGTGTGGAATTGAGTATTCATGAATTGGATTCTGTCGGCGGAGAGTTGTCTTTCTCCGTGCTCCGTCCCTGCCATCCGTGCGATACTTAAATGAGGTTGAAGAATCACGGAACATCAGTTGCCGCATCCGCCGCGGCGGAGCAGAGCCGCAGCTCGGAAGAAGAAAGGTCTGGGAAAGACCGCGTGGGGTGTTCGCAGCCATCAAAACACCAAGTTGTTCTTGGACAGGCTCTCAACTTCAGACCAATTGCCGAATGGGTTCAACACGTTCGATTTCCGCCAGTAGTTCGCGCGGCAGATTGGAACGCAGCCGCAACTGGCCGACATCAAACAGCGTGTGCCACAGAGTGCCCAGCAATCCGTCGTAGCCGATTGGATCGGACTTCGGCTCTTCGGCTTTCGAGGTGCTCTCTCCGATGACTTGGCCCATCCGCAGCCCGCCCCCCGCGAAGACCAGAGTATCGAGTCCCGGCCAATGATCGCGTCCCCCATTCTTGTCGAGCTTCGGAGTCCGCCCGAACTCGCTGGTGATGACCAGCAGAATGTCGTTGGACAGACCTTGCTCCTCGACGTCATCCAAGAACGCGCTGACCGCCTTGTCGAGCGGTCGGCCGAGCAGCTTCATACCGTCCCGCACGTTGGGATGTTTGCCGTTCGCATGATTGTCCCACCCCGCGCTGCCGACGGTTACGAAGCCGCATCCCGCCTGGCACAATCGTCTCGCCATCAGCAATCGCTGCCCCAACGTCGATGCTCGTCGTCTCGTCCAGCCGACTCGAAAGCCGCTCGTGTCGTACTTCGCCACGAGTCGCGGGTCTTCGCGGGACAGGTCGAGCGCCTGTCGCACGCTGCCGCCGAGAATCACTTCAAACGCTTGCCGCTCGAACGAGTTCATCCCGTCCATGACAGCGTTCTGGTCTGCTTGCTGGCGGAAGCGATCGAATGACGCGAGCAGCTCTCGGCGTTCATTCAGCCGCGCGGCTGGCAACGACAGATTCATACTGTCGCTGATCTCTCCGCCGTTCCCCGGAGTGAACGGAGCACAAGCAAGGCCAAGTCCTCCCGGCCGACTCCCGACGCGCATTCGGTCGCGGTCTTCGATGTATTGCTCGTCGGTCTCGGCCTCCTCAATCAGCGTGGCGTAAGAGGGCATCCCCGTGCGCGGGTGGCTCGGCCCGCGAAACCGAGCGAATCGCGAACCGATGCTCGTGCCGTCCTCGGTTCCGCTGGTCAACACATGCTTGATCGCCTTGGCATGATCGGCGATGCCGTGCGGAGCGAACGAGCGGACGACCGCCAACCGATCGGCTCGTTGAGCCAGTCCTTCGTAAACGCTACCGAACTCGACGCCGGGGATCGCGGTTGGGATCGTGCCGGTCGTGCAGCGATACTCGGCCGGCGCGGCATTTTTTGGATCGAATGTCTCATGCTGCGAAACGCCTCCGCTGAGAAAAAGCAGAACCAGTGACTTGCCCCGAAACGGATCGCTCCCCGGAGCCGCGTTAGCTCGCGCCGCGAGTAACTGCGGTAATGTCCAACCGCCGATTCCGAGCGCACCGATTCTCAGGAAGTCGCGGCGCGACGCGCCCGAGCAATCGTGCTGACAATGTTGATCTCTCAAAAGAAACATGCCGCGTCTCCGCTCTGCAAGCTTTTGAAATCTAGTTTTCGTGAGAAGATTTTCGGCACCGAAAACGCCAACTCCAGAAACCACCTTTTTGCGACTCACTGTGTTCATCGAGTTCACTTCGCGTTCTTTGCGACCTTCTGTTCAAAACACAGTTTGTGGAACAGAAGGTCGCAAAGAACGCGAAGTGGGAAAAGTCTTGCGAAACAACTTGTGTCAAAGTCTTGAGTTTTGGTTGCGGCTCCGCCGGGCCAAGTGCCTCCTGTGAGTGGCCACAACTTTGTAGCCGATTCCTGGGATTGTTAGGCAGCAACTTGGCCGTTTTCCTGACACTTTTCACTGATCTCAACACGGGCAGGTTGATGAGCATCGTTGCCACCGCGATCCAACATGTTTGCACCGAGCATCCCGGTCGGTATCTTGAGCCGCCCAGCCGTCCCGAACTCAGAGTGAGGTTCTTTGATGTCTCTTCATCGCAGTCTGGCCATCGGCTTTGTCCTCAGTGTTTTCGCTTGGACGGCGACTCGCGCGGAGGACGCTGCCGCGACATCCGCCCCCGACTTTGAACTCGACGTGCAGCCGATCTTCACGAAGTTCGGCTGCAACGCCGGAGCCTGCCACGGCAAGCAGCGCGGGCAGAACGGGTTTCAGTTGTCGCTGTTGGCGTTCGATCCTGACTTCGATTTCGACGCTTTGTCCAAAGAGTCTCGCGGACGTCGCCTCTCGCCGTCGCAACCGGAGCAAAGTCTGTTGCTGCTCAAGCCGACCGGATTGGCTCCGCATGGCGGAGGCAAGCGACTCGATCCCAACGGGGCGGACTTCGCAACGCTGCGGAGTTGGGTGCTGGCAGGAACGCCACGAGCGATTGCGAATGCTCCCAAGCTGGAGCGGATCAGCGTTGAACCGAGCGACGCGATGCTCGGTGCGAATAGCCAGAAGCCATTGAAGGTGATCGCTCATTACTCCAACGGGACGACGCGCGAGGTGACTCGGTTGTCGCAGTTTCAATCAAACGAATCGGCCATCGCGGCGGTCAATGACAACGGCGTGATCTCGACCAACACGATCACCGGCGAGTCGGCCGTGATGGCGCGGTACATGAATCAGATCGCCGTCAGCACGGTCTCCGTCCCGCTGCCGAACGAAGTGCCGAAAGAGATTTACGAAAAGCTCCCGCGAAAGAACCTCATCGACGAGCAAGTCTGGCAGAAGCTCGCGCGGCTGCGACTGACCCCGTCGGAACCCGCGGCCGATCACACCTACTTGCGACGAGTCTTCATCGACATCATCGGCCGTGTACCAACTGCCGACGAAGCCAAACAGTTCTTGGATGATCCCTCGCCCAACAAACGCGAAGCGCTGGTCGATTACCTGCTGGCTCAACCGGATTACGCCGAGCACTGGGCGAACAAGTGGGCCGATCTCTTGAGACCGAATCCATATCACGTCGGCATCAAGTCGGTGCTGAACTACGACGCTTGGATTCGCGATGTCTTTCGCAAGAACAAGCCGTATGACCAATTCGTCCGCGAGTTGCTCACCGCGAAGGGCGGCACTTGGCGAAACGGCAGCACGAATATGTTTCGCGACAAACGGCAGCCGGAAGAGCTGACCACAATCGTCAGCCAACTGTTCCTCGGCATTCGGCTGGAGTGCGCGAAGTGCCATCATCATCCGTTCGAGAAATGGGCTCAGGACGATTTCTATTCCTTCGCCGCGTACTTCAGCCGCATCGGCCGCAAAGGGACCGGCATCTCGGCACCGATCAGCGGCTCGGAGGAATTCATCTTCGCTGGCAAGTCGGGCCAAGTGTTGCATCCGGGGACTCAGAAAGTGATGGAAGCGCGACCGCTCTTTGGCGACTCCCCCACCCTGCCAGCGGAGACCGATCTGCGCGACGCGCTGGCGGCTTGGATCACGTCGCGCGACAACCCGTTCTTCGCTCAGGTGCAGGTCAATCGCGTCTGGACCGACTTGATGGAACGGGGACTCGTCGAGCCAGTCGATGACCTGCGTGCCTCCAACCCACCCAGCAACGGACCGCTGCTGGAGGCTCTGGCTGCGGACTTCCGCGACAACGGCTATGACCTTAAGAAGTTGATCCGCCGCATCACGACCTCGCACGTTTACGGTCTGAGCAGCGTCCCGAACGAACGCAACGCCGCCGACACACGCAACTATTCGCGGCACTATCGTCAGCGACTGCGGGGCGAAGTGCTGCTCGATTCGATCAGCCAGATCACCGGCACGACTGACACGTTTGCGGCTACTGCTCCGGGGACGCGAGCCAAAGAACTCTGGACCGTCCGCATCGAGTCGCTGTTTCTCGACGCCTTCGGCCGTCCCGACGAGAACCAAGACCCTCCCTGCGAACGGACATCTCAACCGACCGTCGTGCAGGTTCTGCATCTGATGAACTCGGAGAACTTGTTCTCCAAGGTCACGACCGACAGCGGCATCGCCGCTCAATTGGCGAAGACAGAACTCGCGCCGGCAGCGGTCGTCGAGAGTCTGTATCTCTCAATCTACTCGCGCCGCCCGACTGAAGCGGAATCCAAAACGGCCGTCGCGCTCTTCGCGACCGAAGGGGCCGTCCGCCGCCAAGTCATCGAAGACTTGATGTGGGCACTGCTCAACACGCCGGAGTTTGTGTTTAAGGACTGACGGCAACAGCGGTCTCCAAGCGTCGGCGTCGTTCCAACTCGATCGCCTTTGTGATGAATCTCGGCAAGATGGCTTCGTGGCAATGACCGCAGGCCCACCAGCTTGCGTTCGGGACAATCACCACTCCACCGGCAACATTCGGCGGTGGATCGAAACGATAGTCGCCGTGACATTCGGCAAGTGTTTCATGTCCACACAATGGGCATTGAGTGAGCAGCATGATCGGATTCCTTTCGTTGCTTGATAATTCGCCGGTCGCCAACACCGTCAACAGGTCGAGTCAATGATCTGGGTGAGCGGAAATCAGCAACAGGTATTCTTCTGTGGGAGGCCGTTTCATCAATGTGACCTTGAGATAGAACAATCGGCCGTCGATCCTCGGCTTCATTTCGTAAGCCCACTTTCCTTGAAGTCCCGGAAAGGAGTGCAGCTTGGTGGGCTTCACCCGTTCCCCGGCGTCAATCCAATCGACGATTGCTTCGCAGATTTCGTTAACGGTCAGATTGCGCGCCGCCAAATCATCGGTCACGGTTCTGGACGTCGCTACTTCGTCGGGAAACAGCGCCAGTTGCCGAATCAGTTGCACAATCTGCGGATCAGCCGATAACGCCATGTCCGACTCTCTCTGCGCAATGAACAAAACCATGACTCTGCAAACTTTCGACGACGGCAGAATATCGACTCGACACTTCGGGAGGCAGTGGAACCCCCACGGCGAGGCGTCGCCGAGAAACAACCTTCAACGGAAGTGCTGAACCCATCAAGTTTGGCTGTTGCCCGTCCGATTTCAGCCGTTACCCTGCTCGCCCTGCCTGACTTCAAGCCCGCCGAAATAAGGAACACTCGATGGCTCTCCGATTGAACTGCGAAGGGTTCGCGCGACGTGATTGCTTGAAGCTTGGTCTTGGTGGTTGGCTGGGGACCGGATTCGTGTCGGCCTTGGCCGCGCGAGCGAGTGCGGCGGATGACTCGGCTCCGATCGCGCCGAAGGCCAAGGGCTGCATTCTGATCTGGATGGATGGTGGCCCAACTCATTTTGAGACATTCGATCCAAAAATTTCGGCTCCGGCGGAGATCCGCGGTGAGTTCGAGTCGATCGCGACGAAGCTGCCCGGCGTCCATTTCTCCGAGCACATGACGCGGCTGGCGAGCATCCTCGACAAGTTCACGATGATTCGTTCGATCCGGCACGATCAGAACAATCACGGGGCCGGCAACCACTACATGATGACGGGCGCTCCGACTCGCATCCCGGTTGGCTGCGGTGCGTTCGTCAGTTTTCATCCGAGCATGGGAGCGGTCGCCTCGCATGAGTTGGGCCAGCCGAACGGACTCCCCGCGTACTTTTCGATTCCGTCGATGACTCGTTCCGGCGGCCCGAATTTCCTCGGAGCCAAGCACGCTCCGTTCGTCGTCGGTGACGATCCCAACGGAGCTGGCTTCCGAGTTCGAGATGTCGCGTTGCCGAAGGGCTTGACCGAAGACAAATTTCATCGCCGCGGTGACCTGCGAAAACTGGTTGATACGCTGCCGCGCCTGAACGAGAAGGCGGCGGGCGACCCCGCGCTGGCGCTCGACGAGTACTACAAACAAGGTTTTGACTTGGTGACTTCGCCGCAGGCTCAAGCTGCGTTCGACATTCACAAGGAACCGGAGCAGGTGCGTGAGCGTTACGGTCGCAATTCGTTTGGCCAACGACTGCTGCTGGCTCGGCGATTGATCGAGGCGGGAGTTCCGTTTGTCACGGTGAATGACGGCGGCTGGGATCATCACGCGGATGTCTTCGGAGCCTGCTCGAAACGACTGCCCAGTTGGGATAATTCTGTTGCGACGTTGATTGAAGACCTCAGTGATCGCGGGTTGTTGGAGACGACAATCGTCACGGCTCTGGGAGAGTTTGGCCGCACGCCGAAGATCTCGACGTTACCCGGCCAGACCAAGGGGGGCCGCGATCACTGGTCGAGTGCCATGTCGGTCCTGATGGCCGGCGGTGGAACGCCCGGCGGTGTTGTGGTCGGTGCGACGGACAAGCATGGTTACTCGGCGGTGGAACGAGTCTGCTCGCCGGAGAATTTTGTCTCGACGATCTACACGAAGCTCGGCATCAACCCAGACAAGATGCTTTACACGGCACAGGGCCGACCGACGCACTTGGTCAGCAATCCGACGCCGATTCCCGAACTCATGAGTTAGGTTAGGCCGCAACATGCCGACGATGACTGAAGCTGAAGCAAAGGCCAATCTCGATCAATTGATTGATCGCACCGCCGCGAATCATCTGCCGGTCATCATCACCGGCCAACGGCATAGCGCGGTGCTCGTGTCGGAAGAAGATTGGTCGTCGATCCAGGAAACATTGTTTCTCCTGTCGATTCCTGGAATGCGTGAGTCGATCCGTGAAGGCTTAGAGACAGCCACGAGCGAGTGTGACAAGGAGCTCGCCTGGTGAACTGGCAACTGATCTTCACGAAACGGTCTCAGAAGGACGCCCAAAAGCTGGCGGCTGCGGGATTGCGGCGCAAGGCTGAAGAACTGCTGGCGATCTTGGAACGGAATCCCTATCAGAATCCGCCGCCGTACGAGAAATTGGTCGGCGATCTCGCTGGCGCATATTCGCGAAGAATCAACATCCAGCACCGGTTGGTGTATCAGGTGATTGAAGCCGAACGGATCGTCAAAGTACTGCGAATGTGGACGCATTATGAATAGCGTTTGGAAACGGTTCGCGCTCGCGGGCTGCGTGATCCTTGCCGCTCGATGTGCGTTCGCCGCGCCGCCGAATATCACAGCGCTGGTTCCCTCCGGTTGCCAGATTGGGCAGTCGGTTGAAGTCACCGCGCAAGGTTCGCTCGGTGACAAGCCGCAAGCGTGGATCAGCCGCGAAGGGGTGAAGGTCGAGTTCGCCGAGAGCGGTAATAAGTTCAAGGTCGTCGTGGCCGAGAACGCCGCTCCGGGGCTGTGCTGGATTCGAGTCTTCAACGCTGAAGGCGCGTCGTCGTTGCGTCCGTTTGTGATCGGCACGTTGGCCGAAGTCGCTGAGAAGGAACCGAACAACTCGGCGAAGGATGCGCAGAAACTCGAAACGAGTCAGGTCGTCGTCAACGGAGTGTTGGACAAGGGGGGCGACGTCGACACGTTCGCGGTTTCGTTGAAAGCGGGGCAGACGTTGGTCGCGTCGCTGATGGCGAAGGGGACGCTTGGCTCGCCGATGGATGGTGTGTTGCAGGTGCTCGGCCCGCGCGGGTTCGTGATGGAACACAACGACGACGATCATGGGCTTGATCCGCAGATTGCTTTCACCGCTCCGAGCGACGGCGACTATTGCGTGCGCGTGTTTGCGTTTTCGGATGTGGCGAGTTCGAGCGTCGCGTTCGCGGGGGGAGCGAACTTCATCTATCGGTTGACGCTGACGACTGGGGCGTTTGTGGATCACGCGCGGCCGATGTCGGTGGGTCGATTGAACGGCACAGGCGAGCCGCCTGTGCTACGAACTCTACGATTGCATGGCTGGAATCTGCCGCCGGAGTTGTTGGACCTTCCGGCTGACACGACGACGGACTCGTTTGTGCTGCGGCACGCGTTGCTCGGCAACACGTTGACGTTGCCGGTGGAGACGCATCCCTCCGTGGCCGAGTTGCCGGAGCCTCCCGCGGAACTTCAGGAGATGGCGTTGCCCTCGTCGATGACCGGTGTGATCGGCAAGCCCGGCGAGCTGGATGTCTTTCGATTGAAGCTGGCGGCGAAGCAGGCGATTGTGATTCGCACCGATGCGAGAACGACGGGATCGCCGCTTGATCCAGTGCTGAGGATCTTGAAAGCGGACGGCTCGCAGTTGCAGGAAGTCGATGACGGCTCGAAGGGGGACTTCGATCCCGATGCGAATTTCACGGCACCCGCCGACGGCGAATATCGCATCGCGATCACGGATCGCTTCGGCTTGGGGGGACCACGATTTGTTTATCGGATCACCATTCAGCCCTCGCAGCCGGATTTTGGATTGAGCGTTGCGGCGGACTCGTTCGTGTTGAACTCCGACAAGCCACTGGAGATTCCGGTGACGATCGATCGTCAGCGAGGGTTCGCTTCCGAGATTGAAGTTGTCGCAGTCGATCTGCCGGAGAAGGTGACGGCCGAGGCTGTCGTTTCCGAGAAGGCCGGCGACAAATCGAAGTCGGTCAAACTGGTGCTGAAGGCCGAAGCGGGAGCGAGTTATTCCGGGCCGCTCCGCATTCGCGGCCGAGTGAAGGCCGAGTCGCCGATCGAGAAGTCCGCGATGGTCACGCTGACCGCGTTGGGCGCGACGACCGGCGAGGTGTGGCTGACAGTGGCGACTCCTGCTGCGAAGTGATGTGTGATGCTCGTGACTCGTCGTGCGGGCGGATCGCCTGGATCGATGTTGCTCAAGGCGATCCAACTCAGGCGGGCCGCCTGAGCTACGCGGTCAAACGAGCGGCAGTGTGACGAGGAAGCGGCTGCCATGTCCGAGTTCGCTGGTGACGCTGATTGATCCGCGATGCGCGGTGATGATCGCGTGGCAGATGCTCAGGCCCAGTCCTGTGCCGGTGGTGGAGCCTGTTCGCGCGCGTGAGTGATCGGCTCGGTAGAAGCGATCGAAGATGTGCGGCAGATGTTCGGCCGCGATGCCGATCCCTTGATCGGCGACGGTGAGCATGGCCGTCGGAGGGGACTCGCCCCGTTTTAAGGTGATCGTGATGACTGCGGGCGGCGGGGTCGGGAGACCCGCGCCGAGCGCGGCATCCTCATCGAGTGCGACTTCGGCGGAGCGTTTGGCGGCGGAGTATTTGATGGCGTTGTCGATCAAGTTGTTGATGACTTGCCGCAAGTGCTGACGGTTCCCTTCGACGGTCACGCCGCTGGATAAGCGGACCTCCAAGCGAATGCCTTCCACCTCGGCCGCTGCTTGAAACATGTCGCACGCGGCCTGAATCAACTCGTCGAGCCGCACCGGTTCGGCGTGCATCTTCAAGCGATCGGCGTCTGCTTCGGCCAACAGCAGCAGTTGTTTGACGAGCACCTCCAGCGATTTCGTTTCTTCGATCACGTCGGTCAGCAGCTCGCGGTACTCCTCGGCCGAACGATCGGAGTTCAACGCGACTTCGACGCTGCTGTGAATCGCGGCCAGCGGCGTTCGCAGCTCATGGGCCGCGTTGGCGAGGAAGTCGTGCTTCTGTTGCAGATACTCGGCCGTGCGGTCGAGCAGTGCGTTGAACGTGACGGCTAATTGATCCAGTTCGTCGCCTGAGCCGCGAATCGGCAGCCGCTCGTTGAGCTGTGTCGGTCGCAGTCTGGCGGCGGTTCGAGTTTGCTCGGCGATCGGCTGGATCGCACGGGCCGCCAACAGAAAACCGCCGACGGGAGCCAAGATCAAAGCCAGCACGCTGATGACGATCACCAACTGGTCGATGCGAGCCAAGTCGTCATTGGAAATCTCCAGCGACGAGCCGACCACAATCCAATGTCGATCGTGCGTGGGCTTGGGGAGCGCCGATCGAATGATCCGAAATCCTCGGTGACTGCTCGCCTTTCCCAGCGGAATCTCCGCGTCGGAGAACGACTCGGCCGGAGTCTTATCGCTGGCCCAGGTGGGTTGTCCGCTCTTGTCCAAGAACATCACGAACCAGGTGTGATGCGTGTGACCGCGCGCCTTGCGATCGAGATCGGCGGTCAGAGTCGCGTCCCCATCCGGTCGAGGTTCGGCCAACAACAGGATGATCTCGTCGATGTCTTCGAGCAGAACTTCGTCGATCTCGTGCAGCAATGCGAAGCGAACACCTTCACGCACACCGACGAGCACCGCCACCGCCGTCAGCAACACCGCGGCGGCATCCCACAGCATCAGCCGCACACGCAGGGTGCGAGTCGCCGCTTTAATTCGCTCGTAGGACATAGCCGCGGCCTCGAATGGTTTGAATCAACGGCTCGCCCTGACCGCGATCGATTTTGCTGCGCAGCCGGTTGATGTGGACCTCGATCACATTGGTGACTCCTTCCCAATCCGAGTCCCACAGATGTTCGCACAGCATCTTCCGCGTGACGACTTGCCCGGCGTAGCGCATCAGCATTTCGAGCAAACTGAACTCGGTGGGGGTGAGCATCAATTCGGCGTCGCCGCGAGTCACTCGGCGATTGGCAAGGTTCAACGACAATGGCCCGACTTGTAACTGGCTGGAGGGACGGTCATTTGCTCGTCGGCAAATCGCTTCCAGTCGAGCCAACAATTCGGCGAACGCGAACGGTTTGACCAGATAGTCATCGGCCCCCGCCTTCAGGCCCAGCACGCGGTCCTCGACCGATCCCATCGCCGTGAGAACGAGTACCGGCAGGCGAATTCCCTGAGTCCGCAGACTCGACAGGACTTCGTGGCCTGACAGGTCCGGCAGCATCAAGTCGAGGATCACGGCATCGAACTGCTGTGAGGTGGCTTGATCCAAACCTTTACGACCGTTGCGCTCCCAATGGCATTGATGTCCCGCCTCGGTCAAACCGCGCGAGATCGCTTGGCCTAGGACACGATCGTCTTCAATCAGTAGGAGATTCATGGCGTCTATTTCAAGAACCCCGACTCACGCAACCGTTGCTGGCACCACTCGACCCGCTCTGGAGATAACTCACCCGGAGGGGGCGCGTCGTAGTGGGACAATGCGGGATAAGGCCCTTCGTCCCAGCAACGTGTGAACGGCAGTTGTAAGTCCAGCACGACATCGGGATCGCGCCTCAGCAGCGGAATGGCGATGCGCGGCAAACGGTGCTCCAAGGGAAACGCATAAACTTCATGACGTCCCGGCCGGCGGCGACTGACCGCCACGACATAATCCCAAGGACGCAGCCGTTCGAGCTTGTATTGAGCCACTCGGACCACCGACGGGCCGGATCGCAGCAAGTCGATTTCGACCAGGTTCGCCCCGGCATCCCAGTACTCCTCACGCTTTTTCTCGTAGGCATCCTGGCCATCGCCGCGATCCTTGTTCGTCGGACTCACGACTTCAATGGCAGTGACCACTCGGCCACCGGAGGCTTCCACAATCTCGATGAATGGCTCGCGGATTTCCTCTTCGTCGAACTCAAACACTTCGGCCACGTCCGCATCGATGACGGCGGCCGAACTGGAGTTGCCGCGCCAATTGGGCTGACGCGACTCAATCACCGCGACATCGGGATAAACCGACCGCTCCGACTCGACCAAATACAAACGGTCTTGAGTCACGGCGGCAAACTTCGGACGCAATAGCGGCTGGAGGACGCCGACAATGGCCGCAATCAGCCGGTCATGAAAGTCCGGCCAAATCGCGGGACGTTCGATGTAGGGGTCCATTCCAGGAAACGGGCTAGGCATGATGGGTTCCTGACTGAAATGAATGCGTCTCGACGAGTCATGTTGGTGTGAGGACAGCTTAGGAGAACGGCAGGACTTAAGTAACCCGAAGCGTCAGCGAGGACGAGCGCGACCGGACGCGACAAATCCAGGATTCCGAATCCCGTGAAGCACTCTCCCTCGCTGACGCTTCGGGTTACTTGTCCGATGTCGTTCGCCTGACGTCGATGCGGTTCACAAGCATTCTCGCCAACCTAAAGGAAATGCAATCTCACGCTCTAGGTGAAGCACGCCGGGGACCAGCACAATCCCGCACCTCGTCCGCCCAGAGATTGACCAACAATGTCCGCAACCGTACCTGACAGTCTCGCCGTCACTGACAGTCTCGCCGCCACTGACAGTTCGATGGATCGTTCCGCGTCGCTCGAAGGCGATGGGCACGACCGGGTTGAACAACTGCGAAAAGTGATTGAGCGTGTCGCGCCCCTGTTGCCCTCGCAAGGGCCGATCACGGCGTTTGTGTTTCTCAACACACTGCAAGCGCTGGAGGATTTGCCGTTTGAGGAGGGGCTTCTCAAAGGGGCCAAGCTGTTTGGCGTGCAGCCGTATTTGTCCGAGGATCGGTATCGCGAAAAGATGGCTCGCGGCCGGATTCGATGGGAAGACTTGTCGATCGTCCTGCAACGCGACTTGGCCGAGCGAGCTGATGTCAGAATCGATGCGCTGACGACGACCAGTGACCTGCGGATGGCGATGCTGCGCTACCCGTTGCAGACGGGGCCGGTCGAGGAACTCCGGTGGTTCGTCGCCGAGACCGATGCGCTGACGCACTTCCGCGAAGATGCTCCGCCGGCCGCTCGCAGGCAGATCATTGAAGAGACCAAACGCTGGGTCATGCGCGATCTGCGGGACGGCGGCGACGATCCACATCGGGGGAGCGGGCCGCATGGGACTCACGATCAGCATCTCCACGACGACTTGATCCGCCGGTTTGGCGAGTCGTCGATCGAAGACTGGAGCGACAAAACCTGGGAAGCGTTTTCGCTGCGGCTACTGTGGCGGGCCTGTCGCGAGGGGACGGTGAACTGCGGCGGCGGACGAATTCAGAATGTCGCCGAACTCGTGAGAGGTGGGACGGTTGGTGATCCGATCCGAATTCTCACGAATTCGGCGACTCCGATCAGACATCGCGATGTCTTGCTCAGCGCGACGAGTCGCGACAGCGATGATCTGGTTCACGAAGTTTTGATTCGGTTCTGTGCCGCGTTCACGGATCAGGGATTCGCCGGTTGGAAGCTGCCCGTTCGCGAGCACGGTTTCTATCGGGCCTTCTGCGAGATGTATCGTTTGCCGGCAGGGCCACCTGATCGCTGGATGTCCGGCTTGTCGAGCGAACTCGTGCGATTGGAGACGGCGGGAATCGGGCCGCTCGATTCGATTCTTGAGTCTCTGGAACTACTCGGTGTCGGTGATGACGAGCAGGACGATTACATCACGGCGAGTTTGCTGGCTCTGCGTGGTTGGGCGGGAATGATCTGGCAGATGGAGGATCGTCCGGATCGAGTGGCTCTGTCTGCCCCGCCGGGAAGTCTGGTCGAGTTCCTGGCGGTGCGGCTCGTGCTGGAGCGGATCGCCCTGGCACATGTGGCGGCCGAGTCGCTGCGTTATCGAGGATCGCTCGCCAAGCTGCGCGAGGCATGTCTACACCACGCGACGTTGGCTGAATCGTTTAACCGCAAGCCGCAGGCGTGCGCGCGACTCGACGCGCACGCCTGCGGCTTGCGGTTAAACGAAAGCGTCAAACCCCTCGCTGACGCTTCGGGTCACTTGGGCGAAGAGCATTCCGCCGAAGGCCGAGCGTTGCTGGTTTTCCAACTCGCACAGCTTCTGGGTTGGAGTCCGCTGGCGCTGCACCGATTGAGCGAGTCCGACTGGTCGGCGCTCGTTTCCGAAATCGAAAACTTTACTGAGGTGGAACGTCGGCGGATGTTTCATCTGGCGTTTGAACGCCGCTTTCGCCGACAGGCTCTGAATGCCATCTCGGTCCACTCGCGGCGCGTCGGTGAAGCGAACGTAGTAGGCACACTCCGTGTGCCGTCGGATGCAGGGGCGTCATCATTCCGGTCGGGCGATTTGCGAGCGGGCGACGGCACACGGAGTGTGCCTGCTACGAATGTCGCAGCTTCTCGGTTTCAGGCTTGCTTCTGCATCGACACGCGCGAGGAATCGTTTCGGCGTCACCTCGAAGAAGTGGCTCCCGACGCGGAGACGTTCAGCACGGCGGGCTTTTTCAACGTGCCGATTTACTATCGCGGCGTGGCTGACGCTCACTTCGCGACGCTGTGTCCGATCGTCGTTCGGCCGCAGCATTGGATCATCGAGGAAGTCGTCTACTCACTGGAGGAAGACGATCGGCGGCGAGCGAAGACGCGACGCGCGATTGGGACGGCATCGCACTCGGTGCATGTCGGCAGCCGCAGCATCGCGCGCGGTGCGGTGTTGACGGCTGGCTTGGGCGTACTGGCGTCAATCCCCTTGGTGGCGCGCGTGTTGTTTCCACGAACGACGGCTCGGCTACGCAAGTCAGTGGGGCGATTCGTCGAAGCCCCGCGCATCACGCGACTGCGGCTGGAACGAACCGAATCGCCCGCCGGCCCGGACGGGAATCACATCGGCTTCAGGGTCGAAGAGATGGCCAACATCGGTGAGCGGGTGCTGCGCGACATCGGGCTGACTTCCAATTTTGCGCGGCTGTTTTATTTCTTCGGACATGGTTCGTTCTGTTTGAACAACCCGCACAAATCGGCCTACGACTGCGGAGCTTGCTCCGGCGGCGCGGGTGGACCGAATGCTCGGGCGCTGGCCGCGATGCTCAACGATCCGCGCGTTCGCACAATCCTGGCGAGTCGTGGTTTGAACATTCCCGCCGAGACATTGTTCGTCGGCGGGTTGCACAACACTTGCAGCGACACGCTGACATTTTATGACCTCGATCTGCTGCCGAAGTCGCATTGGGAGGACTTTCGGGCGGCACGCGAGTCACTCGATCTCGTCTGTCAGCGGAATGCTCACGAACGCTGTCGCCGCTTTCATTCGGCTCCGCTGAATCTGTCGTTCGCGGCGGCGCACGCTCACGTCGAGGGACGTTCGGAAGACCTCGCGCAGACGCGGCCGGAGTTCGGCAACGCGAGCAACGCGATCTGTTTCGTCGGCCGACGCGAACGGCTGCGCGGACTGTATCTCGATCGGCGCTGCTTCATGCAGTCCTACGATCCGGCCCAAGACGACGAGGGGCTGACGATCCTGGGCCGCATCCTCGCGCCGGTCGTGCCGGTCTGCGAAGGGATCAACCTGCAATACTTTTTCTCGTACATCGATTCGCCTGGCTGGGGCTGCGGGACGAAGCTGCCGCACAACGTGACTTCACTGCTGGGAGTGATGGACGGAGCGGCCAGCGATCTGCGTCCCGGCCTGCCGTGGCAGGGAGTCGAGATTCACGAACCAGTTCGGCTGCTGTTCGTCATCGAAGCGACGCCTGACGGCATTTGCCAAATCATGGATCGCGATCCGCTCGTCGGGAAGATTCTGAGAAACGGCTGGAGCCAGTTGGCTCTACTGAATCCGCAGTCGTCCGAGATTCTGATTTATCGCGCGGGTGAGTTTCATCCGTTCGTGCCCGACATCACGGAGTTGCCCACAGCCGAATCGTCGCTCGACTGGTATCGCGGCCAGCGCGAGCACTTGGAGTTCGCGGAGATCGTAGCGTCGTAGCCACGCTCGCCAGAGCGTGGGCAAACCGAACCAAACCCACGTTCTGGCGAACGTGGCTACGTCAGCCGAGCAACCATGTTTGACCAAGACCTGATCTTTCGAGTGCTAGGACTGACGGTCGTCGGTGCTCCGGCCGCGTTGTTTGCGGTGCTGGGCTTGTCGTCGCTGCGTGGTCGGCCGCTGAGCGAACGGGCCGTCATGACGTGTGTCGAAGCGGCCATCGTCACGGGGTTGCTGGCGGCGTTCGCCATCCTGGCCATGATGCTCGGACTGGGAACACGGTATGTGCCGATCCCGCTGGGGCATTGGGTTTCGATCCCGCACTATCACTTTGTCTTCAAGTTTGAATTCGATCGGCTGTCGGTCCCGTTTGTGATTCTGACGTTCATCCTTTGCGGAACGATCGGAGCGTTCTGCGCCAAGTACATGCACCGCGAGCGGGGCTTCAATCGGTTCTTTGTGTTCTACTCGCTGTTCGTGTTGGGCATGATCACGACCTCGACGGCCGGGACGATCGAGACTCTGTTTACCGGCTGGGAGTTGGTCGGTCTGTCATCCGCGTTGTTGGTCGCGTTTTACCACGAGCGGCTGTCGCCCGTGCAGAACGGCCTGCGCGTCTGGTGCGTGTACCGCCTCTCGGATGCCGCGCTACTGTTGGCTTCTGTGGTGCTGCACCACCTGACAGGCGAAGGGGACTTCGACAAGCTGGTTCGCATCGGGCATTGGCCGGAGGGGACGACGCTGTTGACCGAACCTCAGTGTTTGGTGGTGGGCCTGTTGCTGCTGCTGGCGGCGATGGGGAAGTCGGCGATGGTTCCGTTCTCCGGCTGGCTGCCGCGAGCCATGGAAGGACCAACTCCGTCGAGTGCCGTTTTTTACGGCGCGCTGTCCGTGCATCTCGGCGCGTTTCTGCTGTTGCGAGTCAGTCCGCTGCTGGATTCGTGTCCGATGTTGCGAATCGTGATTGTGGTGGTCGGATTGGCGACGGCGATCTTCGGGACGTTTGCGGCGCGCGTGCAGACGGACATCAAATGCGCGTTGTCGTTCGCCTCGCTGACGCAGGTGGGCCTCATCGTGGCCGAGATTGGATTCGGGCTGCGCTATTTGGCATTGATTCATATTCTTGGCCATGCCTGTTTGAGGACGCTGCAGTTCTTGCGTGCTCCGACATTGCTGCACGATTACCGCACTCTTGAAAACGCGATCGGCGAAAGTCTGCCGACTCGGACGAGTCTGTTGGAGCGACGGTTTTCGGACACGGCACATCTCTGGATGTATCGCTTGGCATTGCAACGGGGATACTTGGACGCGTGCCTGTCGGACTACATCGTGGCTCCGGTCTTGCGTTTGTTTCGAGGTTGCGACGCCCTCGAACATCGTTGGACGAACTTTCTGTCGGGACGAAAGAAGTCTGTTGTGGTGACCGACGACGCGACACCAAGCACGCTGGAGGAATTGCTATGACGAAAGTGTGCTTGACGTGTTTCGGTGCATCTACTCCGAAGGAGTTGTGTCTCATGGCCCAGGGTTGCCGCGCTTCGCGGCTACCCTGGGTCAGAGAGTTCACATGGCCTCGTACCCCAACGGGGTTCCGTCATCCTTCGTCCCCGGATGACACAACCCTTTCAGGGTAGATTCAGTCCATTGTCACATAACCCAGGGTAGCCCGCGGCGGGCAACCCTGGGCTGTGAGACGCAACTCCTTCGGAGTAAACACAACGTGCCGACCAACCGAATGCCGACCATCCGACTCGCTGGCGATTCGCATCAATTTGAGCAAGGGGCATCGCCGTCATGACTGACCTTCACTTGCCGTGGTTGGAAGGCTCGATTCTCGTCGCGCTGATTGGCGCACTGTTTGTCGGCCGAGCACGCGATCCACATCAGGGACGGACTTGGTGTTTGATCACATCCGGGTTGGTGCTGCTGGGCACGACGGGAGCGTGGCTCGATTTCGAGCAGGTCCATGCGGTCCAAGTGGACGATGCGTGGCATCTGCTGTCTCGGCTGGTGGGGCGTGAGGTTCTGGTGATCGACCAGCTCAGCGCGCCGCTGCTGCCGTTGGTGGCGATGCTCTATTTTCTGACCACACTCACGACGTTGGGTTCCAAAGTGCGGCGGTTCTCGTTCGCGACGACGTTGGTTTCGGAAGCGATTCTGTTGGCGATTTTCAGTTGCAAGGAGCCGTGGCTGATCATCGTGCTGCTGGCGGCCGGAACCGTCCCCCCGTGGTTTGAGCTGCGGTCGCGCGGGCAACCGACGCGAGTCTATTCGCTCTACATGTTTGCTTATGTGGCGTTGATGATCGCGGGATGGACCGAAGTGGAAATCGAAGGGGACGGCCGAGTTCACAGCTTGTGGGCGATCGTGCCGCTGCTCGGAGCGGTTCTCATTCGAGGCGGGATCGCTCCGTTTCACAGTTGGCTGACCGATCTGTTTGAGCGAGCCACATTGGGAACGGCGGTGTTGTTTGCCGCTCCGCTGACGGGAGCCTACGCCACCGTGCGGCTCGTGCTGCCGATCGCGCCGGATTGGGTGTTGCGAAGCATGGGGCTGATCTCGCTGGTGACGGCGGTCTATGCGGCCGGGATGTCACTGGTGCAGCGAGATGCTCGGCGATTCTTTGCGTTCCTGTTTCTCAGTCATTCAGCATTGGTGTTCGTGGGATTGGAAATCGTGACTCCCATCGGGCTGACCGGAGCGTTGTGTGTTTGGTTCTCAGTGGTGTTGTCTCTGGGGGGCTTCGGGTTGACGCTGCGTGCGTTGGAAGCGCGTCGCGGTCGGTTGAATCTCGTCGAGTTTCAAGGCTTGTACGATCACGCTCCCGCTCTGGCGGTCTGTTTTCTGTTGACGGGTCTGGCCAGCGTTGGCTTCCCAGGAACGGTGGGCTTTATCGGAGCCGAACTGCTCGTGGACGGAGCGGTCGAAACGTATCCTCACGTTGGCGTGGCGGTGGTGATTGCCGCGGCGCTCAACGGGATTGCGGTCGTGCAGGCGTATTTCAAACTCTTCACCGGAACGCGGCACGTCTCGACAGTCTCATTGCGGATCGGCTCGCACGAACGATTCGCGGTGTTGACTCTCTCTGCCTTCATCTTGATCGGAGGCCTGTTGCCTCAACACAGCATCGCCTCACGCTACCGAGCGGCACTCGAACTGCTCGGCCATCGCGAGGGATTGTCGTCGGAGTCGTTGGCTCCGTTGCCTGAAGATAAGTACAAACACGAATAGGTCACGGCTTTGTAGCCACGCTCGCCAGAGCGTGGGTGTTTTGAATCGATCGCCCACGCTCTGGCGAGCGTGGCTACAGAAGTCAGAAAGCAGATCATGGCTCAACCCGACTCCGCACCGTCCGCTCCCCACGTTGTCTCCGGCAGCGAGCCACACAAAGGGCATTGGGCGGCCGACTTCTTGGCTTCGATCGTGGTCTTTCTCGTGGCGTTGCCGTTGTGCATGGGGGTCGCATTGGCCTCCGGTGTTCCGCCGGAGAAGGCTGCGAGTGTCGGCATCATCACGGGGATCATCGGTGGCATCCTCGTGGGATTGCTGGGAGGCAGTCCTCTGCAAGTCAGCGGCCCGGCGGCGGGATTGAGCGTTGTCGTTTATGAGCTGGCTCGGACTCACGGTTACGACAAAGTCGGTTTGATTGTCTTGATCGCCGGGATCATTCAGTTGGTGGCGGGAGTCTTCAAACTCGGACAATGGTTCCGAGCGGTCTCGCCTCCGGTGATTCAAGGGATGCTGTCGGGAATCGGAGTACTGATCTTCGGTAGCCAGTTTCACATCATGCTGGATGGCAAACCGCTGGGAGGCGGCGTGAAGAACTTGGTGGGGATCCCGCTTGCCGCGTGGAACGGAGTGCTCACTCCCAAGGGGGTGAGTGGCCCGGCGATCGTCGCGATCGCCACGCTGCTGATCCTGCTGTTTTGGAAGTCCGTCGTTCCGAAGAAACTGAAAATCGTTCCGGCTCCGCTCGTGGCGGTGATTGTGGCGACGTTGATCGCGACATTCGCTCACCTGGAAATGAAGCGCGTCGATTTGCCCGCAAGGTTGCTCGATGCCGTTCAATGGCCTTCGATTGCCGGACTTGAAAGCTGGCACGATTGGCGAACGATCCTCGCGGCGGGAGCGGCGATGGCGATCATTGCCAGTGCGGAAACCTTGCTGTGTGCGTCGGCCGTCGATCGGATGACGCCGGCACTCCGCACGAACTACGACCGCGAACTCGCCGTGCAAGGTTTGGGCAACATGCTCAGCGGACTTCTCGGAGCACTACCGATGACCGGTGTCATCGTCCGCAGTTCCGCCAATGTCGAAGCGGGAGGAAAAACCAAATGGTCGGCGGTCTTTCATGGTCTCTGGCTGTTGCTGGCGGTGACGTTGCTGACGGGAGTCTTGCGACTCGTCCCGACCTCCGCGCTGGCCGCGATCCTGGTTTATACCGGCGTGAAGTTGATGAACTTCGGCGTCGTGACATCGCTGGCAAAGTACGGTCGCTTCAAAGTCGTGATCTATGTGGCCACCGTCGTGCTGATCGTGCTGACCGACCTGCTGACGGGAGTGGTCTGCGGCCTGATGCTCGCGACCGGATGGCTGTTGCACACGCTCTCGCATCTGGAAATCGTCCGCATCGATTCCTCGGACGGACGATCGGTGAACCTTCATCTGCGAGGCACCGCCACGTTCTTCCGAGTTCCGCAGTTGGCGAAGGCGTTGGAGTCGCTCCCGGCGGACTCGACGATCCACATTCATGTGGAAGAGGTGTCGTTCATCGACCATGCCTGCTTGGACCTGCTCTCGAATTGGAAGCAGCAGCACGAACAGATTGGCGGTCAACTGGTCCTCGACTGGAATTCGCTCGCCGCCCGGAGCACCGCTCGATGACGCACCGCAACCCGACGTGCATTTTCGAATCGAAAAGAGGGCGGCAGTTCGTGGGTCGAGGATCGCTACTTGCACGGAGCGCCGGAGTTGATCGTGGAGACCTGCGTTTCCAGCACCTCGTATGACCTGCATCAGAAGAAAGACTTGTCTGCGGCGGCGGGGGTGAAGGAGTACTTGGCCGTGCTGCTGGAAGTGGGGGAAGTTCGTTGGCATCGGCTGGTCGGCGACAATTATGGTTCTTCCCGTCGATCAGCGTCCAATGGAAGTCCAATGAGGCAAGCTCGGTGGGACGCTTGTTTGAGGATTAGCCTTCAAACAGCGGCCGGTACTTCCGCGAGGAGTACAGTCGGAAGTGGACGTCTCGCAGGTACTCGTAGGGGCCGTCTCGGCGGATGCTCTTCACCAGCGCGGCGATCTGTAACTGCGAGCGATACGCTTCGATGCTTCGCAGCTTGTGTTGGAAGACCTCCCAAAATCCACCGTGGAATGCCCCCGCGCACGCTTTAGTCGAATGAACCTTATTTCTAATTCCCGGCCGAAGCCCCGCGTCGTGATTGATCCCACCGATCCGCCGGAGGCTCCGCAGCGGTAGACGCTACCACGACCATTCGCTTCATTGGGAAAACCACTCTGCTTGAGTAACTTCTGCTTGCCCGCAACCGAAGAGATTCTGGTCATTCGCCTGCGGCGCACTCGCGGTCTTTCATCCGCAGTTCGGCTGGCACGGCCCGACTGCGGATGAACAACAACAAAACATTCGTCGTTTGCAGTACCGAGGTCGGATGACTGCGGAACACTGTGCCGGTCCAAGAACACTTTCCTAGGAAGCGAATCACGTCGTGACGGAATCGAACAGCAGCGAACCCGCCGGTTGGCGGCGACATTGGGTGTGGGCCAAGTGGGTCTTGGCGGCGACGTTGATGGCGATTGTATTTTGGCGGCATCGTGTCGGACTGTCGGAAATGACTCGGCAATCGCTGCATTGGCCGAGTCTGTTGACCGCGTTTGCGTTGTGCGGCGGCGCGATCTTGCTGACGTTCCTGCGGTGGTACTGTCTGGTCGCGGCGTTGCGGTTCCGGTTCACCGTCCGCGATGCGATGCGATTGGGATTTATTGGCTACCTGTTCAATTTTGTGGCTCCCGGTTCCGTTGGCGGTGATCTGGTGAAGGCGGCCTTGATCGCGAAGGAACAGCCGGATCGCCGAGCGACCGCCGTGGCCACGGTGCTGCTGGATCGGATTCTGGGGATGCTCGCATTGTTCCTGATTGGAGCCGCGGCGGCTTGGTGGCAATGGGAGGCCATTCAGCAACGAGCCGAATTGAAGGCCATCGTCGGGCTGTTGGCCTTCGGCAGCGCGGCGGGTTTGGTGGGACTGGGCCTAATGATGATCCCGGCGGTGACTCAATCGCGCGTCTGGTCGTGGCTCGCCCGACTGCCGGTGGTTGGCCGCCTAGTCATGGAACTCGTCGAGGGAGTGCGGCTGTATCAAACGCAGCGTCACGTCTTGTTTCTGGCCCTGGGCATCAGCTTGATCGGTCATTTCGGGACAATCTCGTCGTTCTACTTCAGCGCGCGAGCGATCAGCGGCGACAGGTTCTTGCCGACCTATGGCCAGCACTTGTTCTTCATCCCGGCGGCGGAGCTGGCGGGGATCGTGCCGCTGACTCCCGGCGGCGTCGGCGTTTTGGAGGAAGCGGTCAACGCGCTCTACATCCTCAGCGGAGCCGAAGAGGGAAGCACGACTGGACTGCTGACGGTCTTGGCCTATCGAGCCGTCACAATCGCCATCTCGCTGATTGGAGCCGTTTACTACTTCCGCTCGCGCCGCGAGATCGACCAGGCGCTGCATGTCGAGCCTTCGTAGGCTGGCTCTCAGTTCTGGCTGAACCAGACGCGCGGATTGATCCAGCGTTGCCACGAGCGGCGCGGAGAGCCTCCCTCGGAATTGAGCGACTCAATCACTTCCTCCAAGACCTGCGGGAGTTTCGTGGCCAACTCCACCAAGTTGGTTCGCGTGATCCGTGGGTGAGCGGACTGGATCGCCTTCAGCCGGTCTCGCAGATTTATCAGGTCGCCATCCAACGGGTGGTGCGCTGCGATTCGCGAAAGCAGAACCTGAGCCGTATGACGCAACACATAGACGGCGACATGGTTCATACGGTTCGACGAAAACTGCTGGAGCACTTTGCGGACGACCTCGCTGACGGACTTTCGCTCAGTTGGAGACAGGCTCAGGCTGGCCAGCACGTCCGAGATTCGGTCGCAGATGGGAATCTGGTGAAGCGAATCGAAGACCCAGCGCAACTCCCACGCCAAGTCATCGGCGATCGGTTCGTGAACCAGTGGCACCGCCATGACAATCCGCCGTAGCCATTCGGCGGCCAGTTCCACATCGCGCGGCGGACGACTGTCCGGCGATGTGGGAACAGCGGGCATCAGTTCCAGTAGGCCCGACGCCGCACGGTGATAAATCCGAGCACAGCCCACGCGGCCAGCGGAAGAGTGGTTGTAAACGCCTGCTCCGTGACCAATCGCCGTGCTGACGACATGTTCGATCTCATCCAGTTCGAGTCCCATTGACCGTGATCGCGCCGTCAGCTCCGTGATCACCTCGGACACATCGGCCAACCCTCTGTGGATAGCAGCCGTCAGATCTTGGGGAGGTTCCGCAACGCCACCGGATTTCTTCACCAGCTCCGCCGTAGCCACGTTCGCCAGAACGTGGGTGAGAAAGTCATCCGCAACGCCACCGGATTTCTTCACCAGCTCCGCCAGCAAACGTATCTCGTCGTCAAGGCGGGGCTTTTTTGTTCGAGTCACTCCGACGAGCTCTGCAATCTCGTCCGCGATGATCACCAACTGTTCTTCACCGCGCGGCGAGTTGTTTTCGGGAAAGAATGTTTCCAGCGGCTTTCCATCTGTTGGCCGGCAATTCAGCGCTCTGAGCCATTCTTGCTGTTTCCACTCACATTCCGAAACGATGATTGGATACAAACGCAACGCGCCCGCACGATGCCGCTCCAGCATTCGCGGCACTTCGACTTGTGAAATGAACTCGGAGGTAAAAAAGTTCGACGTCACGAGGAGGATGGCGAGGTTCGCCTGATTCATCGCCTCCAGGATCTGACTTTCAAAGTTATCCCCTCCTTTGATTTTCCGATCATGCCAGATCGTGATTTCATTCGACACGTCGTTCAGATGCTTCAGCAACCGGTCCTTCCAGGCTTCGTCTTGGCGGCTGTAACTGATGAAAATTCTTGGGTTATCCATTGCGTCACCGTCTTGTGTTTCGTGTCGGCACTCTCGGACGTCGCCAGCTCGGAGGCATTCTGCACAGTCACCGGGCGGCACATCGTGGCTGCGGTTGGGCGAACCGTCAACCAGCGGATCACTGGCCAGTCGCGAAGCTTGTTCGTACCGTTCGAGACGTGGGATGTGACCTCAGACACTCGGAATTAGGAGTTTGAAATGAATCTGCTTCCGTCGTTCAAGGCTGTCGCGTGCGTGGTTGTTTTGGGAGCGGGCTTGTTCGCTCTCGTGGGGGCGAAGGAGAAGGACAAATCGGCCGCCAAGCCGGGAGACTTTGCGAACACGACCATCGACTTGGGAATCGTTTGCTCGGACGTGGAACGCTCGGCCGACTTCTACACGCAGGCGGTCGGGATGACGGAACTGGATGGCTTTGACGTGCCGGCCGAATTGGCAACCAACGTCGGACTGACCGACAACCAAGCGTTTCGCGTCCGTGTCCTGACGCTCGGCAAGGGAGACAAGGTCACCAAGTTGAAGCTGATGGAGTTCAAGAAGGCTCCCGGCAAGAAGTCCGACCAGGGCTTCATTCATTCGACGCTGGGGATGCGGTACACGACGATCGCCGTCAACGACATCACCGTGGCGAATATGCGCATGATCGCCTACGGCAGCATGCCCGTGAGCAAGGGGCTGCAAGAACTTCCCAACGGAAACTTCCTGGGCCTCTATCGCGACCCCGATCAGAACTTTGTCGAGTTGGTCGGGCCGAAGATCAAGAAATAGACTTGATTCGACTCGATCCAAAACACCTGCGGACGAAGAGACGAAGACAGAAGTCGTGACTCAAGTCCGCCGATTGTGTGTGTGGGGGGCGGTCCAGATTCGGTTTGAGCCGATCGCGCCGGCGGATGCTCATGTGCCGGTCGGGCAAACCAAGCAGTCGTAGTGGCAGTACTCCGCTCCTCTCGTGACTTCTCTGCCGTCTTCTCGCCGTCATCACTCGGACCAGGGTGTAAGGTGTGGCGACTCATCTCGACTGCGCACGGTGTAGCCGCGTTTGCCAGAACGCGAGGTGTGCAAGTAGCGGGGTGTGCCAGTCGCCGCGTTCGCCAGAACGCGGGGGGCCAAGCCCGCGTTCTGGCGAACGCGGCTACAACGAACGACTCGCGCCGAGGCTGCTTTGAATTCGGATCGCAATCTGTTTCTGACGCTGGTCTGCGTGCTGATTGGATTCGGCGTGCTGATGGTCCATAGCGCCAGCGTCACCTCGCGTCCCACGGAATTCGAGCAGGTCTATCTGTCTCGTCACGTCACGCATCTGATGGTGGGAGTGGTCGTGGCGTGCTTGTGTTCGCTGCTGCCGTCGCGGTTCTGGCAAGTCTCCGCTCCGTGGCTGTTTGCCGGGACCGTCCTGTTGTTGGTCGCCGTGCTGGTTCCGGGGATCGGGACACGAGTGAATGACTCGCAGCGCTGGATTCGGCTCGGCCCGTTTCAGATGCAGCCATCGGAGTTGGCGAAGATCACGCTGCCGTTGCTGCTGGGAGCGATGGTCGTCAAACGGCAAGCGAATCTACATCGCTGGTTCGCCGGGACGATTCCGTTCGTGCTGCCGATCGCGATCGCCTTGCCGCTGGTGTTGAAAGAACCGGATCTCGGCACGGCCGTGTTCCTCGCGATGTCGAGCGGACTGCTGCTGTTTCTCGGCGGTTGGCCGATCCGCAATTTCGCGTTGGGACTGGTCCCGGCGGCGGTGGTCGCGCTGACGCTCAAGCCGTATCAATGGAAACGGATCACCGACTTCGCGGCCGCATGGTCCGACGTCGATCAAGCGTCCTACCAAGTCAAGCAGTCGCTGTTGTCGTTCGGCTCCGGCGGCCTGATGGGAGTCGGCATCGGCAAGGGTTGGCAGAAGCTGAGCTATCTGCCGGAAGCGAATACCGATTTCGTGTTCGCGGTGGTTGGCGAGGAGTTGGGCCTCGTCGGTTCGCTGGGCTTAGTGCTGTTGTGGACCGGCTTCTTCGTCACGGGCCTGAGCCTCTTCCGTCATCACAATCGGCGCGGCTTTGAGTCGCTCGTCGGCGTGACGCTGCTGAGCCAAATGGTTCTGCAAGCCGTGATGAACGTGGCGGTCGTGACCTCAATGATGCCGACGAAAGGGATCTCGCATCCGCTGCTCAGCTACGGCGGCAGCAACTTGGTGATCAGCCTCGTGTCGATCGGCATTGTCGTGAGCTTGTCGAAGTCAGCGGAGCAAACAAGCCCGACGACACCGTTAGGCGAACGGCAGGAAAGAAGTCATCCGAAGCGCCAGCGAGGGCGAGCGCATCAGGGCGTGACAAACTCCGGATTCTGAATCCTGCGAAACGCTCGCCCTCGCTGACGCTCTTTGACGTTGCGCGATTTGAACTCGGCTCCGCATCGTTTTGCAATTTCTCAGATTGTCTTCATGCGCTTTGTCTTCATTCCTTTGACCAGATTCCTCTGATTCAAAAGGCGAACCAGTGCCTGAGGATGTCAATCAAAGGAATCTGGTCAAAGGAATGAAACGAATGAATTCGGACCTCTGACGCCTCTCACGAATGGTCGCCGCTCTACGGATAGACCTCGGTGGAAGACGCCGCACGACTGGCGATGAGCGATGACTCGTCAAACGTGATCCGGTCGTAGATTTCCCGCATAGAAAGACTGACCGACAGCGACGGGATCGTCACGGTTTGTTCGAGGTCGCTGGTTTCCTGCAACAGCCAATTCTGGTTGGCTTGGCGGATCAAGACCTCGACGTGCGGCCGGTCCTGAGCAATCAGGAGATGCTCGCGCAGCGAAGGGATACGGCGATATTGTTCAGACTTGGCTCCCCGATCGTAGGATTCGGTCGAGCGTGAGAGGACTTCAATCAAGACCGTCGGATTCAGCAACGTGTCCCTCTCGGTATCTTGAAACTCTGGCTTCTCGCAAACGACGACGACATCCGGGTAGGTGTAGAGTTCGCTGGCGGAAACCTTGATCCGCATGTTTGTTGAATAGACCTCGCAACACCGGCCTTTGAATTGCGCCCCTAACACGCTGGCCAAATTGCCGACGATCAAACAGTGCTCACGGCAATTGCCGGCCATCGCAAACATTTCGCCACGGTAGAACTCGCTGCGAAATTCCGCTCGGCGTTCTTTGGAGAGATACTCGGCCGCCGTCAGTTTGATTTTGGAACCTGCGGACATGCGAATGCTTCTGAGAGGCGACCTATTTTCGGGACAGGCGGGCCGCCTGTCCTACGTCTTGTGTCAGGCGTCGGGAGTTTGTTTCGGCGGGGCGAATTTGATTTTCTCGACGTAGCGGATGATCGTCTTGCCGTCGGGACTGAGCCGGCCGGTGCAGGCTCCGATGGCTTTAACGACGAAGTCGAAGTGCAGTTGATAGTCGGCGTCGATCTCGATTTCGATCTCTTTGCTCCGCGCCGAGTTCTCGCGGCCGATCAGTTTCAAAATCTCGTTGTTGAGCGATTGAAAGGCTCCCGGCCCGTTCCCGAGTGGCCGTTCGCCGAGCTTCAGGCTGGCGAGTTCGCCGTTCGCCCCCGCGATCAGGCGGACTTTGATATCCGGCAACACTTCCGACTTCGCCGCGCCCGATCCCGGCGGAGGCATGTTGATGTTGAAGTCCCCTTCCGGCCCGACGATCTTCAGAGTGAACATGAAGAACGTCAGCAGTTGAAACGTGACGTCGATCATCGGCGTCGTTTGCTGCTGCAAGCTCGCGGGTTCTTGCTGCTTGATCTTCATGGTTGGCTCAATCGGTCGGTTGCTGGGCTCGCAGTGCGAACTTCTCGAACTTGGCGTCTTGCGACATCTTGATGAATTCTTGGACCTGTCCCGTTGGCACGTCCGCGTCGGCCCGGACCACGACCGTCACGTCGGTCAGCTTGATCGCCTTGGCCTGATAGATCCGCGCTTCCTGCATCAGCCGCTGTTTGTATTCGGGGACGCGCAGTTCTTCGCCGGGCAGAAACACAAACGGCAGCGGGTCGAGCCGGCTGCCATCTTTGGCTCGCTTGAAACCGATGTTGATGACCAGCTCATGCTCGACCTTCATTTCGGGAGGCTTGGCCAGTGCGTCGGTCGGCAGTCGGACTCGCTCATCGACCTGCGTCTGGTCGAAGTTCGTGACCATCATGAAAAAGCTGATGAGCTGGAACGTGAGATCCATCATCGGCGTCATGTCCATTTCCGCCGACGGCATGGGAGGCGACTTGAACTTCATGGAACTGTTCCGCGAGGAGATGAGGCACATGTAACCCGAAGCGTCAGCGAGGGAGTGTGATGCGTCCCTCGCTGACGCTTCGGGTTACATGTCAGCATGGGCCGCGCTAGGTATGAACACGGAAATGGAAAATGAGAAATGAGAAATGGAGAATGAGAAATGCAAAATGACGATCCACACGCCTCACCTTTTGCATTCTCCATTTGTCATTTCTCATTTTCCATTTCTGAACGCTTTACGCTGTCGGAGCCGCCGATGTCGCCGCGGCCGGCCGCGCCTGCATTCGTTTCAGCAAATCTTCGCCGCTACGGCCGACATCGAACATCAGCCGAATCAAGTGATTCCTCAACAGGCTGTAGGCGATCATCGCCGGGATCGCGACGATCAGACCTTCGAGTGTCGTGACCAGCGCGAGTTGAATCCCCTCGGCAAGCTCCGATGGCTTGGGAGTCGTGCTGGAACTGGCGATCTCGTCGAACGCTTGGACCATGCCCTGCACGGTGCCGAGCAATCCGAACATTGGCGCGGTGGTCGCGATCAGAGCCAGCCAGCTCAACCGATGTTCGAGGGCCATGTTTTCGTCCTCGCCCGATTCGCCCATCGCGGCGAGCGCCTCGTCCTGGCCCTTCTGCAACTTGGCCATGCCGACGACCAACAGCCGTGCCAGCATCGACTCGTCTTCTTTGGCGGTGTTGAACGCCCCTTGGTAGTCACGAGCGGTCAGCTTGCCTTCAAACTCGGCGAGAAAATCCGGCGGCATGAAGACCGTCCGGCGAATCTGCATGATGCTCATGATGATGAGCGCCACCATGATGAACGACTCGATAAAGACGCACGCGCCGAACGGCCCGGAGGCGTCAATGAGCCATCTCAAGAAGGTCTTTTGTTGCGGCAACTCGGCCGCTGGCTCATTGGCCGGCGCGGGCTTGGCTGGCTTGGCCGGTTCGGCGACGGGCATCGAGTCATTTGGTTCGTTTTGAAAGGCAACGGCTGGCGTCGCCTGTTGAATGACGCTCAGCAGAGCAGTCAGCAGCACAGCCACGAGCACGAATCGCCGACAGCGAAGCCGCTCGGACGATGTTCGATCCAACGACATTGTGATCTCCGGCAAACGATTTTTGATTTTTGATTTTTGATTTTCGATCTTCAACGGCCGACTGAAGAATTCCGCAGCGGAGGACGCTTCAATCGAAAATCAAAAATCGAAAATCAAAAATTCCCTTAGTTCGTCTTGGCGGCGTCGCTGGCCGCGGCGGCACCGCCGTCGGCTTGCAGCTTCTTGGCCCATTCGCTGTTGGGGAAGGATTCCAGCAGGATTTCTTTGGCCTCGGCCGCGCGATCGGGTTGACCGATTTGAGCGGAGATTTTCGCGAGGTGGTACAACGCTTCGGCGTGAGCGGCTTTCTCTTTCGGGAACAGGATCGGCACATGCAGATACGCCAGCGCGGCGTCCTTCATCTTGTTCTGAGCTTGATAGCAATCCCCTTGCAGGACATAGGCGAACGACATTGTCCCCGCCTCCTCGGTCGAGGTGGCTTTGATGACTTCGTCGATCAACTTCAAAGCGTCTTCGTGCTTGGACTGCTTGACGAGACAGGCGGCTTTTCCGACTTGAGCCTCGGCGCGGCGAGCCTTCTCGGCGTCGGTTTCCGCAGTGCCAGAGGAGGCCTCTTCAAACGTCTTGTTGGCTCCGTCGATGTTGTTCTGCTTGAGCTGCATCCGACCGACGGCAACCTTGGCGGCGATTTGGAAATCTTTCCAAGGAGCTTTTCCCAAGCCTTCAAACGCGGCCTGAGCTTTCGGGTAATCCCCCTTTGCCGAGTAAAGCTGACCCAGAAAACTTTGCGATTCATAAAAGCCAACGTGGTCGGGGTTGGCCTTCAAATACGCTTCCATCTTCTTCACGGCCTCGTCGAAATTGGCTCCCTCTTCGAGCGCCCGCTTGGCCATCGTGCGGGCGATCAAGAAGTCGAGATACGTCTTGAGCTTGCCGCTGGCCTCTTTTTGGGCTTCGGTGTAGGTGTCGAGCGCCTTCTCAAAATTGCCACGCTCTTCGTCCCCTTTGGCGATGTTGAGCTTGGCTGGCTCACCTTCCCATTTGATGGCGGCGATGTCGTTGGCGGGAATCTTGACCGCGTCACTCGTCTTGGGCTTGATGGTGACCTCGGTCTTATTGGCCGAGCTAATCTCGCCGAGGATTTGTTTGTTGGTGCTCTTCTGCGTGACGATGTCGATGGCCCACAAAGGCGACGCGGTGAGGACGAGAGCGGCAAGAGCGAGGTTGCGGAGTTTGGTCATGGTGTGAGTTCCGAGAAGACAGATTTCAAATGGCAGATTTCAAATGGCAGATTTCAAATGGCAGATTTCCTGAGTCGAATAGATTCCAGGCTCGGCCGATTGCTGGCTCATTTCATTGGCCTTCGTCGTGGCTCATTGCTGCTTCATTCCTTTGACCAGATTCCTTTGAGTTTGTCCGCTCTTCACTTTGATGGTTCTCAGAGGAATTGGGTCAGGGGATGATCCGATCGGTGCGGACAATGATGGGGTTGGGATCCGTTCGTGTCAGCAAATCTCAAGTCCCTTTCGGGCGGCTCGGTTTCTTTACGGCTTTCTTCGTGGTGGTTGATTTGCGTGACGTGGCGACTTCTTGCATCTCGAAAACTGGTCCTGCGGCGGGGGCATCTTCAGCGGCGGAGAACGTGGTTTCGTTGGGATCGTGATTGACTCGTGCCGGGCGTTTGCGTTTTTTGTTGTTGAGCACCATCCAGACCGAAGCGCCTCCGCCTCCGACCAGAATGAGGACGAAGACCATGACGGCCATTGCGCCTCCGCCGGAGGACTTATCAGTCTCCGCCGCTTCGGTCTTGGTTTTCTTTTTCGCGGCGGATTCGGCGGCGAGTTCCGTTTCGGTTTTCTTAGGTTTCGTTTTGATCGGCGCGGCGGCGATGACCACGGTTGTCGGACGTTCGAGCGGTTTCGGCGACTGGTCCAAGTCCGATTGAATCTGGCGATACAGGCGATCGAACTTCCTCCACCAGTCATCCGGGATATCGACCGTGATGCGAACGAAGGTCTCGATCACGCTCTTGGCCATTTCCAATTCCGCCTGTTTTTTGGCCGTCTTCGACTGAGCTTGCCCCAGCTTCTGGCGACAAAGGGAGGCGTTGTACCAAGCCTCATACAGCTTGTCGCCGTACCGATCGCGAGTCTCCGTCTTGCCATCGGCGACCAGTCGTTGCAGGCGAGTGCTCAGTTCCGTCCAGCCCCAGACTTCCCCTTTCTGCCCCCGTTTCACCCCATCCACGGCCTTCTTGAGGAAGTCGGTTTTGCCGGCCAGTCCTTGATCGAAGTAAACGTAAGCCGCCTCGAACTGCACGTCGGCCGCTCGCGGACGTTCGATGATCAATGCCTTGAGCAGCGTCTCCGCTTCCTCGAATTGCCCTTGCCGACGTTTGCAGTTCGCCAGCCGCAAGCGAACTCCGGCCAGTCGGTCCTTGTCGCTGAAGGCTTTCTCCTTCTTCGCTCGGTCGAGAATCGACACATAAGTCGAGGCCGCTCGCTCAAAGTAGGTCTTCGATTCCGACTCTTTGTCGAGCGACGACTGAGCGAGACCGTAGTACGTCTCGGCGATCCAAGTCAGCGACGACAGGTTTTGGTCGCCCCGCTGATACATGCTGTCGAGGAATTGCTCGAACGATTTGCGAACCTCGCCGAATCGCTGCTTGTCGTCAGCTCCCTTCAGCCGAGTGAGTTCCTTTTCGAGTTCCTTGCCGAGCTGCACATAAACCGCCGTGACCGCGTCCGCTCCACCGCTGTGCTCGGCGAGTTGTTCCAACTGGGCCATGACTTCGCGAGCTTCGTCCAACTGCTGCAAGCCGACTCGGCCACGCAACAGCAGTTGATAGATGTGCGACGCGAACCGCGCGCTGCGAATGCTCGGATGCAGCGGCCGGCGAGTTTCGTCGTCCACATGGATCGCGACCAGCACGCTGTGCGGCACCTTGCTGAGCAGATCAATTGCCTGCTGATACCGTCCGGCCGAGAGCAGGATTTCGGCGAGAGCGGCCTTCGACGCGACGAGATCGTCCGGCGTCTTGCCCTGTTCCGGGAGCTTCTTTTGGAGTCGGTCGATCCCGGTTTGCAGGAAGCGTTCCGCATCGCCGCGCCATTTCGACAGCTCTTCGGGAGTCGGCCGTTGTGTGAGGTCTTCCGCAATCGAACTCATCAAGTACTGCTGCCACAGGGCCTGTCCCGCGGAGCATTGAGCCTCCGGGAAATTCTCGGCCGTTTCCGGGACTCGCAGGAACCACTGAGCGGCGATCTTGGGTTGATCGGTCTGAGCAAACGTGCGTCCGACGAGCATCCGGGTTTCGTTGGCCTTCGAGTGCGACGGCCACTTGGCGGTGATGTACTCCGCCAGTCGAACCATCAGCCGCGTGTCCACATCGCGCAGCGGTTTGAATTCATTCGGAGTCTGATTGAAGCCTTTGATGTAACTGGCGACCGCGAGATACGCCGCGTCGAGCGCCGTCTGTTCGTCTTGCTTGTCTTTGGTCGGATTGAACGCGACCGCCTCGGCACAGATCGCCGCCTCGTAGGGCTTGTCGGCGAGGTAGTAGCCATAAGCCAACAGATAGCGGCACTGATTCAAATCCGCTCGCGAGACCGATTTGTCGGCGAGCGAAAGAGCCAACCGCAGCACGCGGATTTGCTCTTTGACGAGATCGCGGTGATCGGCTCGCAGCTTCTCGATTTCGTCTCGCGGCTGCTTGTTCTGGATCGACGCATCGAGCGTGGTCTTCTTCTCGCCCGCCCGTTTCACCAGGTCTTGGCCGAGCGAGAACGCCGAATAGAAATCCTTCGGATCGCCCGCGCCATCTTTCCCTTTCAGCCGCAAGTTGAGGTCACGCACACGCTGCGTCGCGAGATCGCGATACGCTCCGGGCCATCTTGAGAGCGTGGTGAGATGCGTGATCGCCTGCCGCAGCAACTTGTCCTTTTCGCTCGCCAAGATGCCGCTGCTGTCCGACTGCTTTTCCAGAGCCGTGACCAACTCCCAGCGGACCCCTTGGCCCGCCGCGCTCCGTTGCTCGATCGGTTTGGCCGCTTTGATCCAATCCTCGGCCTCGGTGATCGCCATCAAATACTCGCGACGCTGTTCGTGATTCAGGCAGATCAATCGGAAGTGCTTGACTTGATCCTGCAACGGCTTCAATCCCTCCGGCGGATGCGTCAGCAACTCGGCATAAATGCCGAGCGCTCGTTGCGGGTCGTTCATCTCTTCGTAGCACTTGGCTTCCCACATCTGCGCGTGCAGCCCGCCGACCGTCGAACGGTATTTCGTGAAAATGCCGTGAAACAACTCGACCGCTTTATTCAGATGGAAACTGCGGTTCGACGTCGCCGGATCGTAGGTCTGAGCCTCCTCGAACTCACACAGAGCGACATCCAACTGCGCTCGCATGTAATTGGTCTCGGCCCGATGCCGAGCCTCGAACTTTGCCGGCTCGGCAATCTTGTCGATGAACTTCGGAAACGCTTCCCACGCGGCCTTGTACTGATCGTGAGCCTTGTCGAAGACCGCGCGAGCCAACGTGACCTGTTCGCGAGCCTTGTCGTGAAACTCCGTCCGATTGTCTTTGTTGGCCGGCAGCTTGGCCTGCAAGATGTCAACGCGAGCCTTGCTCAGCAGCAGCCCAGCTCGCGTGCTGTTCGCGGTCGCGGCCAGCGGATGCTTCGGGCTGTCCTTCGTGAACTGTTCGAGAAACCCCAACGCCTGATCGAGCTGCCGCTGCTGCGTCTCCGGGCTGACCGAATGCTTGGCCGACTCACTGAGCGTCACCGCTCGTTCGTAAGGAATGAGCGCCTTCAACTCGGCCGACAGATCGGCTCGGTCCTGAAGCTGTTCCAAATACAACATCGCCCAATCGAAATACTGATGTGCTCGCAGCCCATCGAGAAACTCGCGCATCGGTTCTTCGGCATGACCGCGCCCGCCAAGACTCAGCACGAGTCCGACACTCACGATCAACATTCCCAACCCACGCAACCTCATGGCGACCTCGATTTCGATCCATCCCCGCGACGTAGCCCGCATTGATCTCTTCGTAGCCACGCTCGCCAGAGCGTGGGGGAATCGTCGGAAAACCCACGCTCTTGGCGAGCGTGGCGACAAGCACTCTGCTGCTGAGCCGAGACCAATCGAACGAAGGGTACGTCTCCCGAAATACGTTCGCAAGAAACGGCCGACTACAGCAAACCGGATCATCCAACAGGGCAAAGTTGAGCTCCGCGACCCGCGTCGCGAGCAGATCACTGCAGTCGCCGAAGCAATCGCCTTGGGTGTCGGTGTTCTGTGAGTCGCGTACTCCAGAACAGAACCGCTGCTGTTTCACGAGCGACGCGGTATGTTGTGGCCAAGGTTTTGATCGCTCTCCATCATCAACACGGGACTCGCCACTCAACATGCCCAAGACTCATCGCATCGCCGTCATCGCGGGTGACGGAATTGGACCGGAAGTCATTCGCGAAGCCATTCGAGTCGCCGATGTGGCGGCTCCGAAGTCGGACGCTCGGTGCGAGTGGACTCACTTCTCGTGGGGGACCGACTACTACTTTCAAAACGGGCGGATGGCTCCGGCGGATTACCTCGACACGCTGGCCGGGTTCGACGCGATCTTGCTGGGAGCGGTCGGGCATCCGAGCGTGCAGGATCATGTCACGCTCAACGGGTTGCTGTTGCCGATTCGGCGGCGGTTCGATCAGTGCGTCTGCTTGCGGCCGGCGTACCTGTATCCCGGCGTTGATAGCCCGCTGCGGAACAAGCCGGGAGGCAGCATCGACATGCTCGTCTTCCGCGAGAACACCGAAGGGGAATACGCCAACATCGGCGGCTTCCTGTATCGCGGGATGCCCGAAGAGTCGGCCATTCAAACGAGCGTGTTCACTCGCAAAGGCTGCGAGCGCATCATCCGCGCGGCGTTCGAGAAAGCAGCGACTCGGCCGAAGCAGCGTGTCGCGTCGATCACCAAGAGCAACGCTCAAGGCTACGGCATGGTCCTGTGGGACGAGTGCTTCGCTCGCGTGGCTGCCGAGTACCCTGCGATCACGACCGAGTCACTGTTGATCGACCGCGCCGTGATGGAATTTGTCCGTCGCCCCGAATCGTTCGACGTGGTCGTGGCCAGTAATTTGTTTGGCGACATCCTGACCGACCTCTCGGCGATCATCGTCGGCAGCATGGGCCTCGCCGCCAGCGGCAACATCGCCCCGACTCGCCGTTCGCCGAGTATGTTCGAGCCAGTTCACGGCTCCGCCCCCGACATCACAGGCAAGGGAATTGCGAATCCGCTCGCCGCGATCCTGTCGGTCGCGATGATGTTCGAGCATCTGCATCTCGACACGGCCGCCGCGAGCATTCATCAAGCGGTGAAAGATTTGCTGGCGTTGAACGGACCAAAGACTCCGGACCTGGGAGGCAACGCGACGACGGAACAAGTGGGCAACGCCGTCACCAGTCGCATTTCCAATTGAAACAATGAAGGCTGCTGCAAGCGGCGAAGACCAGTGCCAACAAACGATCTTGTCTCCAAATGGCGGCGCAACAGAAATCGCCGAGTCCAATTGCCCCGCTACCTGTCGGTTTTCCGGTGCCGAGAACCGTCCGAGTTGCATCAATGACTTATGGATCGCGCCAAGGAACAGCCGCTTTGGCATCGACTTTGTCTCAACAAGACTCAGATCGCCCGAAGCGTTAGCCGTTTGGTTTCTACGCGAGCACCTGATTAGACTGCCCCGCCTTCAAGTGCGACCTTCCTGTTCTTCCCGCGTTCTCTCAAGGAGCCTGCCCATGATTCGATTGCTCGCGTTTGCGTCCGCAATGCTGCTCACCACCAGTCTCGTCTTGGCGGAAGATGCCAAGCCCGCCACGGCCGCCAAGGCCGAAACCAAGCCCGCACCGAAGAAAGTCGATGTCGGCACGCAGGCTCCCGATTTCAAGATCAAGGATGCGAACGGCAAAGAGATCAATCTGTCGGAACTGACCGCCAAGGGACCGGTGCTCGTCCGGCTGACCTGCGGTTGCTCCGGTTGCGATAAAGAGCTGGCTTACTTCCAAGCCATTCACGAGGGCTACAAAGATCTGGGCCTGACCTCCGTCGCCGTCTTCCGCGAACCGGACTCCAAAGTGGCCGCGTATGTCAAAGAGAAGAAGCTCGACATGCTCTACGCCGTCGATACCAAGGGCGAAGCGTGGACCACCTTCGAGACCAAGACGATGCCGACCAACTTCCTGATCGCCAAGGGAGGCAAGATCGTCAAGATTGCTCCCGGCTGCGATCCCAGCGGCTTGATCGCTAAGAAGCTGTCCGAAGAAGTCGCCAAGACGGTTAAGACCGAGACGCTCGACGTCCAGAAGAAAGTCGCGGACGACAAAGCCAAGAAGTAATGCACGAGCCACGCTCGCAAAGAAACCACAAGAGCACGCTCGGCCAACACGGTCGAGCGTGCTTTTTTTTGCGATCTCGTTCCCACGCGGAGAGCCTGTGAACGATTAGAGCCACGACCGTCCGGGAGCGGTTGGTTCGAGGACTTATGACCGCTCCCTCAAGGTCGCGGTACCAAATCTTCACCGGCCCTACATGACGACTCCGTTACGACAATGTTGGCCACCGCTGCTTCCACGGCTGAAGTTGCTCCCACGCGCGAGCGGCTTGCAGCACTCTCAAGTCGGAGAACCGGTTACCGATGATTTGCAGTCCCACCGGCAATCCCGATTGAGTCCAACCGGCGGGAGCGCTGGCGGCGGGTTGGCCAGTCAGGTTGAACGGATAAGTGAACCGCGTCCATTGCAGCGGTCCCAGTTTCTCGCCGTCGATCGACCGCCGGGCAATCTTCGGAGGTCACGTTCGTCTCCAACAACTTCGAGCCGAACGTGGTCCGCGAGCCGGCAACGAACAAGTTATCCTTCACATGCAGCGGGACTCCGTACAGAGGCCCCGTTGGCTGTCCCGATCTCAGCGCCTCTTCGGCCTTGGCCGCCGAGCACAACGCTTCCTCGGCCTGAACTGTCACGAACGCATTCAGCAACGGATTGAGCCGCTCGATCTGCGCGAGCGTCCCTCGCATCACCTCGACCGGCGACACCTTTCGCGTGCGAATCAACGCCGCCAATTCCACGGCCGACCGATTGACCAGTTCGTCGATAAGCATGAGAGAATCCTTCCGACTTCGGGGGACAAGCACTTCGGAATTTCGAATGACGTCCCGGCCAATTCTAAACTCCGGGGTCTTCTCCAAAATCTGTGGGTCATCAGATTCTGGTGGCGAGGCAAAAACTTCTTGCAGGTTCAGATGGCCTGGCTATCCTGAGTCGGTGCTCGATACCTCGACCTGTTGTGAAAGGATGTCGCATGACTCTCGCTGGCCCTACTCCGCTTCGTGATGCTTACGCACGCAACTTGGTGCTGGAGTATCTGCTGATCGGTGACCTCCGGGATTTGCTGGAAGAGTCGCCCGACAATGAAACCCGCCGCTGGTTGCTGGCGGTCTTGGAAGAGTTGCTCAACTTGCTCCCCAATGAATTCGAGTACGAAGATCAAGGGGGCTATCTCGCCGATGTTTGCGAGCAAGACCCGAACTGGTCATTTGCGGTGGAGCGACTGCATCGCGAGCACGAGGGACTGTATTTCTCGCTGCTCGAATTGCGAAACCGCATCGCCGACGAGCAATCGTTCGAGTTCATCGCGGACGAGGTGAAGCCGAAACTCCGCCGTTGGATCGCGGCTGCGGAACGTCATCACGCGCGCGAGCAACAGTTAGTCGTCGCGGCCTACGACACGGCATTCGGCGGCGAAGGCTGACGTCACGGAGTGGCTCGTCTACTTTGGGGAACGCAGTCATTTCCGTCATGCAGATGAACGCAATTGCGGCCAGCCTGTTTCGCCGCGTAGAGCGCTTCGTCCGCACGTTGAATCAGCCCGTCGGCGATTTCAGAGTTGGCGATCTCCGCCGCTCCGATGCTGATCGTGAGGGAGATGTCCGCGCCCTTAAGCCGCACGCGAATCGCGGCCACCGCTTGTCGAACTCGCTCGGCGGCTACCGCGGCTTCATGCAGGCGCGAACCGGGACAAATCACCGCGAACTCATCCCCTCCGTAGCGGCAAACAAAATCCATTTCGCGCAGCGTTTTTGTCAGCAGCTCGGCCACCGTTCGCAACACCGAGTCGCCCATCGGGTGCCCATGTGCGTCATTGACTCGCTTAAAGTGGTCGATGTCGATCAGCAGCAAAGAGAAGGTGATCCCCTGCCGTTGCCTTTGCGCGAATAGTCGATGCAACTCCTCGTTGAACGACCGCCGGTTCCTCAACCCCGTCAGAACATCCGTGCGAGCCTCCGTTGCGGAAGCGTCCGCCTCGTGCTGCTGCCGCGAGGTTCGTGGTCGTCCGGCGAAGATCAACCAGGCCAGTGCAAAGCCGACGGCCACGCTCAAACCGGAGATCACCCATGTCGTCATCATGCCGAGCGATCATTGAGGGGGCCGAAGAGTTCGTCAACGCTCAATGCGCACCGAGCCTGATCGTTACAGCCGGAACCGCAACCTGAAGATTCTTTCGAGTCGCCGCTGGCCAGACTCGCGGGCTGACCTAGCTTTTCGCGAACCGCATGGGGCGGTGAAATTGACAGCCAACACCTTGGACCAAGGAGTGGATCATGCTGGTACTCAGCCGGAAAAAAGACGAGAAAATTATCATCGGCAACAACATCTCGATCATGGTGGTGGATATCCAAGGGGACAAAGTCCGCCTGGGCATCGAAGCGCCCCGCGATGTCTCCGTGCATCGCGAAGAGGTCTATCAAGCCATCCAAAAGAAGCAGGCCGAACCCGAACACGCCCACTCGTAGCGACATTCGGGCGAGTGAGTTGCATCAGAGTTTCCTTTCATCGTTCGGTGAACGGCATCAAGAATAAGGCCCGAATTCATTCGCCTTATTCCTTTGACCAGATTCCTTTGATCGGAATCCTGAGACGCAGGTTCGCTCCAGGAATCAAAGGAATCTGGTCAAAGGAATGAAGACAACCTGAGAAAGAAACAAAACGGTGCGGAGCCGAATTCAAAGCGTGCAACGTCAAAACTTGCGCTTCGGGTTCATGTCAGTCGCCTCCCGCGCGGGGGAAAAGTCCGGCCGTTCGCCTTACGCGTTGGTGCTGTCAGCTTCTTTCAACGCCGAGGCACGCACGGCAAGCTCCTCAGGAGCGGCCATCGCCAGTCGGCGGCGAGCATAGCCAAAGAAATAGGTCAGGCCGATCGCGTACATCGCCAGCGTCAGCCAGAGCACGATCGGGTTACTCAACCAACCGTAGACCAACGCGGCGAACAGACTCATCACGATCACCGCCGCCGGCAGGAACGGATACAGCGGCACCTTGTAGGGCCTCGGCATGTGCGGCTCTTTCACGCGCAGAATGAAGAGGCAGACCATCGCCAGCACATACCAAATCAGCGCGGTCAAATTGCACGTCAGCACCGCGACCAGCACGGCCGCTTCGTTGAAGTAGCCCCAGACCACGAAGCCGGCGATCACCAAACTCCAGACCCCGATCGACACGTCGGGAGTTCGTCGCACCGGATGGACATGCCCCAGGATCGACGGCAGATATCCCGCTCGCCCCATCGCGAAGGATTGCCGGCTGACCGCGAAGATCATCCCGTTATAGCTGGCGATCATGCCGCAAATCGCCAGCACCGAAAACGCGATGAGATGCGGCGTGTGAGCTTTGTCCGGCCAGACTTCCCGGTAAACATACGGCAGAGGAAATAGCAGCTTTTCGCTACCGGTCTTCGTGTAATCGCTCCCGGCCGACGCGGCGAAGAACCACGTCAGGACCACCAAGACAATCAACGTGATCTGAGCATAAGTCAGCCCGCGCGGGATTGAGTGATGCGGTTCGTGCGCCTCTTCCGCCGCGAGCGCCACCGATTCAATGATCACCAACCACCAGATCGCGAACGGGATTGCCTTGATGACGCCGCTCCACCCGTGCATGAGCAACGGCTGCGTGAGAATGCGGTCGAGCTTCACTCCCGGAATGCACGCGATCCAAAACCAGACGAGCGCGAGGATCGCGCCGTAAGTCATCCATTCCATGATCTTGGCCTGCTCCTTCGCCCCGATCCATTGCAGCAGCGCGAACAGCGCCACCGTGATGAGAGCCGCGGTCGTCGTCACCAGACCTGGATGCAATCCCTCGAAAAGCAGATTGAGAACGAACGAGACATAAGCCCCCGTTGCGATCGCGGTGCCGATCGTCGCGAACAGGCTTTCGAGAAACATCGACCAGCCCATCACGAAGCCCAACCACGGCCCGACGGCTCGGCGACCGTAAGCCAGCGGCCCGCCCGCAAACGGCATCGCCACCGACAGCTCCGAAAGTGCCAGCACCCAAGCCATATAAAGGGCGCACACAAACAGCGATGCGATCAACATCCCCGTCGGCCCGGCGACTCCCAGCCCGCCGTTCCAGCCAAAGTATTCGCCAGTGATCACCGCACCAACGCCGAGCGCCCAAATCTGCGCCGTCCCCATCGGCTTCTTCAACGAATGCTCGTCGAGATATTTTGTTTCTTCCGGCCGCAAAGCCGCTGTGTCGATGGTCACTTCGCGTTCAGGCATGAGTTCGTTCCTGAGCAGGCCGAGTCAAACAGCAGCAGTTATGTAACCCGAAGCGTCAGCGAGGGCTTCTTGTGTGATGTTTAACCGCTACGCCAACGGCGTGCGCGCCGGTTTGGGATCGCGGTCGCAATTACCAACCGCGCACGCCGTTGGCGTAGCGGTTAAACATCTCAGTTGTCCCCGCGCAGTGCAAAAGTCCCGCCATTTTCATTTTGAACGCCAAACAATTGCTCGACCAACATCGAGCACTCCCTGGCGAGCACGGCCAATCGCGCATCCTCTTGAAACGCGGCGGCGATCATTTCGCGGTAGTACCAACACAGCCGGTCTCGCGGAGCATTGAAGTGCGACCACAGGTCGGGATCAGTTTCGAGATCGAAGACCATCGTGCCAAGGTTGTGCAGTTTGTCCGCCAACGTAATCGCACGCGCTTCCCACGAGGCGGCTTTGATGTGCTCCAGATGTTCGATCTTGCGGTCTTGCCACGAACGCTTCTGGCCGGAGTCGTCTCGTTTGCGTTCGGACAAAGCGGCCACCAGCTCGATGACTTTCGGCGGGAATTGGGCAGCCAAGTCCGCCAGCGAACAATCGGTGTCCTCAACGACATCATGCAGCAACGCGGCGGCCAGGATCTCCTCGTCGGCGATGCCGGCCTTCACCAACAGCAGCGCCACGCTGGCGGGATGCGTGAGATACGGCAGGTCGCTCGCCTTGCGAGTTTGCTGGCGATGACTACGAGCGGCGACACGCATCGCACGTTCGACCAGCGGGCTGAAGAGAGATTGGTGATTCGTCATTGGTGAGACCTCTCGCGGGAAAAAATGCCGCGGGAAAGGTGTCGGAGTGAATGACATCGCGGCCGGTCTTCATCCGTGGGGCGGCTTTGCCATCCGCGGGCAGCATTTTGGGGAAGGCAAAAGGAAAGCAAATCGTTGGGAGGGTTATTTCTCGTGAGCCGCACTTGTTACTCCGACACCTCATCGCGCCGGAATTCGTTGAAGTGGATGTATTCCCAATGCCGCATCAGCGGCGTGGTGTTGATGAGTTTCGAGTACGGGCCGAGCGCCTCGACGCGACCTTTGTGCAGAAACACGATTTGGTCGGCTTTGCGCACGGTCGAGAGTCGCGTCGGCAAAAAGATCAGCGTGCGTCCTTTCGCGAGCCGACCATAGGTGTCGTCGAGCAGCGACTTCGTATTTTCGTCGAGCCGTTCGGCTGGCTCTTCGATGATCATCAGCGCGGGATCGCGGACTAGTGCCCGAGCCAAGCCCAACATGAATGTCTGCCCGGCATCGAGAGACGTGACTTGCTCACCCAAGATGGTCTCGTAGCCTTTCGGTAGCTTGCTGATGAACTGATGCGCGTGGACTTGTTTCGCCGCCTCGGTGATGTGTTGCAGAGCGAAGCGAGGGTCTCCGCAACTGATGTTTTCGGCCACGGTCCCCGTGAAGAACGGATCTCTGCCGCCAACGAAGATCGCCTCGGCCCGCAGAGATTCGAGCGTCACGAATGCCAAGTCCTCACCGTCGATCAGCACGCGGCCCGAATGCGGTTCGATGAATCGCGGCAGCAGGTACATCAACGCGCGAGCTTCCAACGGATCCAGCGAGACGACCGCGACCATCGACTTGGCCGGGAGTCGCAGATCCACGCGGTCCAGCACCAACCGTTTGTCCGGCAGACGGTAGGTGACCGACTCGAATTGAATCTGCCTCGTGAGCGGTTGCAGGAATTTCGCTCCGACCGCTTGGCCAACTTCGGGGATGCGGGCCTGATACTGCAAGATGTTGTCGGCCCACTGCCCGGCCGTGACCTCGATCTGCGGCAGTTCCCAAAGCTCGTTGAGCGGACGATATGCCAACCGGAACGCGGAGACAAAAATCAACACGGCCGAAACCGGCAAGTACGCCGACTCCGTCGGGTCGCTCAAGGTCTTCGTTGCGATCAGGAACAGCACCAGCGTCAGCGTGATGAGCACCACTCCCCAGCACAGCCAACGAGAAAACCGCTCGTCTTCTTTGAGCGTCGCGATCTTGTTCAGGAAGCGTTGCAGATGCTGGCCGAAGCGTTCGTGCTCGAAGTTCTCCATTCCGACGCCCCGGACCAGCCGAGACTTTCTCAAGCCCCCCGCCAACAACCGCAGCTCATCGCCGACACGGTCTTCCAGTTTGCTCCGAGATTGCTCGAATCGCCGCCGCTCTTTCCGCACGAGATACCAGCACGCCAGCAGTGGCACGAGACACTGCAACGCCAGCAACCAGTGCATTAGCAACACCAGCCACAACAATCCCAGCAGCGTTAGAGGCCAACGCACGACTCGTTCAAACCACGCTTGAATCCCCTCGCGGACCCGTTCGACATCGCCGGTGAACATCAGAAAGGCGACTTCACCGGCATCGTCTTCCAGATCGCTCGGCCCCAGCCGGAGCGTCTGCCGATGCAGCGATTGACGCAACCGCGTCGCCACTTCTTGAGAGGTCCGAAACGCCAACGTCTTGATCTGCAGCGCCGAGAGGCCCGCGATCAACGCCAGCACGATGTTCGTCGCCAGCAACGTCAGCAATGCCAAATTGGTCGTCCGCAGCCAGGCGAAATCGCGCACCAGCCGAGCGACAATCGGCCCCCACGGTTCGCGACGAGCTTCCCAAGCGGTCGCTCGCAAGCCCTGATCGGAGCGACGTTGACCGGTGGGAAGAATCAGTTCGAGCTTAACCTTGGCTTTCCCCGGTTGGTCCACTGGCCGTGATTGAATCAATCGCTCGTAAGCCGCGACCTCCACATCGGTCGGCAACGCCACTTCACCGCGAGTAATTAACAGGTCCACCAACAGGTAGACGCCGCCGAGCAACCCGCACAACGATGCGGCCGAGATCACCGACAACAGCCACGCCCAGCGGGCCGAGCCGCGCGACAAGTCTTTCGGGGGATACACGCGCCGGAACGGAGTCTCCATCATGGATCTCCTGCAAAAAAGCGGCCCGCGGAAATTCAGCACGGCTCCATCCGTGCCTGTCATGATTGGAGCCGCGCCCGTCGGGCAGCGGTTTGTTCAACAACTCACCACCGCTTCCTGACCGGCGCGGCTCCAGTTCGCCGCAGGTCATCGGACACTACGCCAAGTCGCGGTCTTCAAACAAGATGAACGACAGCAGGATCATCGCTCCGATGTAGGCCAGCGAGTACAGCGCCGAGTAACCCAAATAGATCGGCGGCACCGCATTCCCCACCGAGACGTTCGCCGACATGTTGAACGCTTCCAGCGACGGCAACAGCGTGGCGATCAGCTTCGCCATGAACGACACGAACTCCAACTTGAGCGTTCCCGCTTGCACCAGCACCGGAGTCAGGTGCCCGATCACAAAGATCGACAGGCAAGTGATCATATTGACCACCATCGGCGTCCGCGTCGAAATCGCCACGCTTACCGCCGTCATCACCGCGACCTCCATCACCATCAGCAGAACCGCCGGAATGACTTGCAACATCTCCTTCATCCGGTCGGGATTGATCCCTTGGCCTTCCAGCCAGGACGGAATCTCTTTGGAGCTCTCGCGTGCGTCGTAACCAACCTTGTAAAGCAGCAGCCCGCCAAAGAGCACGACCAGCGGCATCAGCAAGCACATCGTCGAGTTCACGATGCCGACATACTTCCCGACGATGAACTGCCGCCGATTGACCGGCTTTGAGAGCAGAGTCATCGTCGTCTTGCCTTCGATTTCGCTGGCGATACTGGTGCTGGCCGTCCACACCGCCAGGAGCAACGCCGAAAACATTAGAGTCATCAATCCGCAGTCCTTGAGCATCTTGATATCGCTGCCCAAGGAGAAGAACGGCAGAAACGTGTTGACGACCAACAGCAAGGCTCCGAATGTCAGCATCAGCAAGAAGACCGGTTGGCGAACGGCTTCTTTCGTCGTCGCCCGAGCGATGACGCCCGTCCGAGTCATGTAGAGAAACACAAACATGCCAACCAGCAGTCCCCCCACGACCAACCCGATCGAACCCAACCCAATCGCGGACTTGTCGAACCCCGTCCCGGCCGGTTCCGCCGCGAGCACCGTGGATGAAAACCAATCAAGCGACGACATCATGCCTCACTAACTGACAAGAAAAGGAAAACACCCGAACTCAAAACGACGCGGCGACCTTACGTCCGATCCGAACCACCCTGTTGGGCGAGAAATCTACCGAACCCCACCTGCGAAGAAAAGCAGCCGAATTCCAGCGCTAACGCGAACGGAAAGCAAGAATGTCGCCGTTGCCGCACTCGCCAGGTGCGGCACATCCCACGTTCTGGCGAACGCGGCGACGAATCTCAAAGACCTCTCGCTCGCCTTATCGCCGTATCTCAAATCGGTTCAGTAGCTCGTCGAAACCCACGTCACGCGCGTCGTATTGGCGAATGTTCCCCGCCAGCTCGGCAACGATGTCGGCGACGAATTGCTCCAGCACCGTCGGCTCTGCCTCGGCCACCAACTCGACCGAACCATCCGGCAGATTCCGAACGAAGCCCACAACCGGATAACGACGGGCGATCGACGCGGTCGTGTATCGGAAGCCAACACCTTGCACGCGGCCTTGAAACAGCACGCGACGACGAATCGGTCCCGAAGAACTCTCGGTCATCATCTCACTCCTCCCAGCATTGTTGAGACAATTGCACCAGCCGCGCGAAGGTGGCGCGAATCACCTCACGCCGCTCGGCCGAGCAGTCTGCGCGGATTTGCTCGAACCGCGACTGCCAATCCTCCGCGGACTCCGGCTCCGGTAAGAAACCGCCGCCGAGCATTTCGTGCAAGACGCAAATGATTTCGACGTTCGGCAGGACCGGTTCGAGCGTCTCCGCAACCTCGGCACTCCCCTGTCCTGCCAGCTTCTGCAACGTCGCGGCTTCCAAAGCGAGTTCAATCTCCTCCGCCAACTCGCGAGTCATCTCGAACAAATGATCGCGAGCCGCATCGTTGTCGAAATTCCCCGGTCCCCAAATCTCCACAGCATCCTCCTTTGTCTTGAATTGGTCCCATCATCAATTGGTCGGCAAGTTCGGCGGCCGATTCGTTGCCGGTGATCGGCAGCGGTTGGCATTCTTCAAGGTTCCGAAACCAGGTGTGCTGTCGCTTGGCGAACTGGCGCGTTCGAGTCTGAATCCGCACGACCGTTTCGGCCAGTGAGCGTTCTCCTCGCAGGTGTTCGATCAACTCTTGATAGCCGAGAGCTTGCCGGGCCGTCTGGCTGAGCGGCTGCGGTTCCGCAACGAGTGACCGCACTTCCTCCAGCCAGCCCGCGGCGAGCATCTGCTCGACACGCGCGTTGATGCGGTCATAGAGCCAGCCGCGCGGTGGAGAGAGCCAGAAGACATGGGATGGTCGTTGGTCTGGCGCAAGTGGCTCTTCGCGATGCTGTGCGGACAGCGGCTGGCCAGTGAGTTCGAGGACTTCGAGTGCTCGCACGACGCGCCGCAGATCATGCGGATGCACGCGAGCCGCGGTGAGGGGATCGAATTGCTGCAATCGCCGATGCAGAGCGTCAATGCCGTCGCGAGTCGCCTCAGCCTCCAGTCGCTGCCGGAGTTCGTCGTTGGCCGATGGGCCGGCAAACACGCCGCGCAACAGGCTGCGCAAGTAAAGACCGGTCCCGCCCACGAACAACGGAGTTCCGCCGCGTGCGACAATCTCACGACAAACGGACTCTGCCGCAGCCAGGTATTCGGCAACGCTGAATTCTTGCGACGGCTCCAAGACATCGAACAGATGATGCGGCACACGAGCACACTCGGCGGCGGAGGGCTTCGCCGTGCCGATGTTCAGGCGACGGTACAGGGTCATCGAATCCAGAGACACGATCTCGAACGATTCACCGTGGTCGCGGTCTCGCCGTTCCGCCAACGCCAGCGCGACGCGGCTCTTCCCGCAGGCGGTTGGGCCAGCCAGAAACCAACAGCGGCGAAGGAGGTCAGGAGAGAATCGCATTTGGACAACGTACCGTCATTCCCAGCATTCGACTATCCTCCGATCGGTTATCGCAAATCGCTCGTGATCAGCATTGTGGCACGACATTGTGGCACGACGCTCCGCGTCGTGAATCGCGACGCGGAGCGTCGCGCCACAATGCGGGCATCGGGAATCATCGGGAGCAGTGATTCATGGCGTTCTTTGAAGTGAGTGTCGAATTGGCTTGTTCGCCAGAAGTGGCATTCGAGTTCTTGATTCAGCCGGAGAACATCCGGCTGATTACACCATCGGCGGTGATGCTGGTATTTGATGTCGCTCCGCAACGGCTGTCACTGGGTGCTCGGATGGAGTTTCGCGTGCAGGCTCAGGGAGTGGTTCGCTCGGCGGTGCATGACGTGACCGCGTGGGACTCGCCCCGCCGATTCGTGGAACGACAGGTGGCTGGCCCATTGGGTGCGTGGGAGCACGAGCATCTCTTCCAGCCGACAGTGACGGGGGTCCGGGTCACGGATCGGATCACGTTCTCTCCCCCCAGCGGCCTGTTGGGGTTGTTGGTCAACGAGCGAAAGATTCGCGAGTCACTGGAAGAGGGCTTTGGGCATCGCCATCACGAACTCGAAAAGCGATTCGGTTCGTCAGAGGGAGCACGCTGATGTCCGAACGATCTTCTGGCGATCAGCGCAACACCGCGACCTTCGCCGCGCTGTCGATGGTGGTGCTGGTTTCGGGCGGCCTGTTGGCTCTGGTGGCGATGGTGCTGCCGCAAGTGTTGTGGATGGTGCTGATCGCGATTGGTCTAGCGCTGACAGTCGTCTTGCAATATGTGGTGTGGGGCCGCTGGCTGCTGACCAAGTTGCGAAACGAAGCGGAGCGTGAGGAACCGCCCGCATCGAGCGCGAATGAAAACATTCGCGAGCGCGAGTGAACACATTCGCGAGTGGGGCCGCGTTCGCCACAACGAGGTTGGCCCCGCGAAAACTGCCGAACTCGAATTGACATGATTTTGCGTTTCGGTCTATCACTCGCCCGCTGGTTTGCGTCCGCTGATTTCGCTCCGGCTCAATTCAGCCTCCCATCGACTCTCTCCCCTCCGCCCGTTCTGGGCTGCCCCTCCTCGTCGTGTGCCGAATCCACTTCGCCGCGCGGCCACTTATCTCCCTCCCTCGCTATTCGAGTCTGCCTCCCTGCACTCCTTTCGTGACGGCTTTCGTCCGTCGAAAACCTTCGTCCAATTCTTCAGGGACCATGCCATGCACTCCAGTTCCCTTCGTCCCGACTTCGCATCGGCGGGAGCGATCGCCGGCCGACTGCCCGCCACCGCTCGCGTGTTGATGTGCGTTTCCAATCCGCAGGCCCGCTCCGCGATCGAACAAGCGGCGGGAACCATTCTGCCCCCCGAATCGAACCGCACTCTCGATCATGCCGGTATCCTGCTGCTCCGCGAACCAACGTCGCTGGTCATCGTGGATGACGAGACGCTGCATACCGCCGCCAACTCCGACAGCGGCTCGCGACCCATTCGCGAGTTCGCCAACGCTTTGCTCGGCAACAGCGGATGCACGCAGTTGCTGCTGATCTCCGCCGCCAATGATGCCAATGCGTTGCCCATCGGACTGCGCTCCGAAGAGATCGCCGCTCGACTGACAGTGCTCGACCATCGCGACTTCTCGGTCGCGGCCTTGCAGTCGCTGATCACGATGGCAATTCGCCACGCCGACTCGCAGCAATCACTACCACACTCGTCGCGTCCGCAGTCGCAAGCTCAGTCACCAACTCATTCGCTGCGCGAAGTGCTCGGCGGCAGTCCCCGCATGTTGAAGTTGTATGAGTCCATCGACTCCGCCACCGCCACCGACCTGCCGATCCTGATCTGCGGCGAGTCGGGCACGGGAACCAGTCTGCTGGCCAACGCCATCCACGATGGAAGTTCGCGATCCGCTCAGTCGTTCGTCCGAGTTCACAGCCGCTCGATGTCTCTGGATCAACTCAACGACTTGCTGTGTCTCGATGTCGCCGATCTAGAAGTCGCCACGCTGCCGCTGGACACACCGCCCCGTCCCGCCGGCGGGACGCTGTTCCTGGATGAGTTCGATGAGTTTCCCGTCGCGTTGCAAAAACCGCTGTGTCGCTTTGTCGCTCGGCAGCAAGAGCTGGCGGATGGCTCGCAAGGGCGGCATCGCTCGATCGTCCGCATCATCGCCTCAACCCATCAGAACTTTGATCTGCCGACCCGGCAAACGCTCGGCCTGGAGATCCTCGTCCGCGGCTTGAACGCCGAGCGGCTGCATGTGCCCCCCGTTCGCGAACGCCCCGAAGACATCGCTCCGCTGGCCGAGCAATTCTTCATCCGCTGGGCGTTGCAAGAAGATCAGCCCCGTCCCCGACTGACTCGCAACGCGCTGGAAAGCCTGAAGGAACATTTCTGGCCCGGCAACCTCCGCGAGCTGTACACCGTCTTACGCAACACGGCGATCGTCGCGCGAGGCAACGACATCACCGCCGACATGCTGCACCCGTGGCTCGCCAAAACGGTGATCCCGGACGGCACCGAAGTCCCTCGCATGACGCTCGCCGACATGGAGCGGCAATTGATCGAAACCACATTCACCCGCTGCGGTGGCAACCGCGAGAAGACGGCCAGCTCACTCGACATCGGCCTCCGCACCCTCTCCGGCAAGCTCCGCGAATACGGCTATCCCCCGCGCGGCGGGCCGGGATCGAACCTCAAAGCCGCGTGATCAGCGGACAAGATCAAAGGAATCTGGTCAAAGGAATGACACACCACCAGTGTTCGACAGCGATTTGAATGAAGTCCGCATGGCCGAACTGCGGATGAAAGATGGGCCAGATTCAACCTCATCCTCACGCTGCGAGTGGAGACGTACCCCGCCAATCGTCAGCCTTGGAACCAGTCCTCGCGTGGCGGACACGCCGGTTCGCTTGCAACGCTCGCCTGAGTGCCATTGTTTTCCAAGCCTCGGAGTGTCGGGAGGCTCGTTCCGACGCGGAACGTGGGATCGAGAAAATCAAAAATGAATGAACTGCGACGACACGCGGCCCCACTCGTCGATCGTTGGCAGCGACTCGCTCGCGGCCAGCGACTCGCGATGATCGCTGTGCTCGTCGCCTGTTCGGTCGGGTTTTACTTTCTGCTGAGCCGCCCCGCCGAAATCTGGCAACCGATCGCCGAGGGCCGCGAGTTCTCTCAATCAGAACTCGCCGCCATTCAATCCGCATGGCGACAAGCCGGATTGAAATCGTTTCGCCGCAATGCTCGCCAATTGCTCGTCCCGGCAGCGGACATGGCTCGTTACACCGCCGCGCTTCCGAAGTCGCAGCGAGACGACAACCACTCAAGCAACGATCCGAGTTCATCGCTCGCGAGAGCAAACCTCTTCACCAGTCACGAGCAGTTTGAACAGATCAAAGACAACGATCTTCGCGCCACGCTGCGGCGTCACTTGAGAGCGATCCCTGCCATCGCCGATGCCGACGTGATTTGGGCACCGAGCAAAACTCGCTCGGCCTTCGGCAGCCGCTCGAAAGTCAAAGCGACCATCAACGTCTTGCCACGCGAGGGACACGACCTCACGCCCGAACTCGCACTGTCGCTCCGCACCGCCGTCGCCGGCATGATCCCGGACCTCAGTGCGGAAGATATCGTTGTCCTCGACCAATCGACCGGACTCACACTCACCGGCAACTCCGAGCCATTGATCGTCGAACAACAACGCCGCCGACAACACGAGCGGCTCGCCCGACAACTGGAATCGCGAATCGCCGAGGCGCTCACGCACATTCCGAATGCGACGGTGCAAGCCAATCTTGTGGAACTGCCCCGCTCGACGATTCCTCATCTGGTGGCGAAACCGACCTTCAGCTCGGCGATCGTTTGGACAACCGATGCTCCCGAAGACTTCGTCGAGTTCGCGCCGCTCGGCACCACGATCCTCGCCGAAGCCAATGCCGATCGTTCCGCGATGCCGACCGATTCAAGCCGCTTGCTCGCCTGGAGCGTGGCCGTCCAAATTCCACAAATCCATTTCGAGGCCCACGTCGCTCAACAAATGCTGTCCACCGGACATCGCACTTCGAGTGTCGCCGACCTCTGCGAGGCGGAAGGTGCTCGTCTGCGACTCATCGTGCAGAACCTGCTGCCGCCCGATGCGACGCTCGGCGAACTGTCGATCGTGCCTCGCGCCGATCTCACGACGACAACTCCGGCGGCAGTCCCGTTCTCCGCTTGGCCGCACGTTGTGTGTGCGGCACTCGCCGTGTTGAGTCTCACCGCCGCCGCTCGTCATCGGCGAACGGTAAATGTCATTCCTCCGCCTGATCGCGCGACCGAGCATGAACCGCCCCACGCGGAATCCCTCGACGCGCTGACGCTGCCCACTCGTCATGTCGAGGCAGACATCGTCGTCATCGCGCCGCCGACTCTGACTCGATCGCTGACTCAGCCGCTCACCGATCTTGCTCGCTTGCAACAGCTCGATCCGCAACCACTCGCCGAAGCGCTGCGGCATGAACGCCCGCAAGCCGTTGCGGTTTTGCTGACTCGCTTTTCGACACGCCTCGCTTCGGCCTGCCTCTCGCAATTCACTCCCGCGTTGCAGACGGACGTGATCCGCCGACTCAAGTCGCTGGGCGAAGTCCCGGATGAACTCGTCGCGGAAATCGCTCATGCCGTCTGCCAACGCATGGCTCCGCTCGCCGAGACGACGACTTACGAACCGACCAACCGTATCGCTCATCTTCTGCCCGAAGCTCCGACGCAAAGGGCTTTCGCATGACCACCACCGCACGCATTCTCAAAGCCGATCCCCGCAGCATCAGCGCGCGACGATTCCATTTGTCGGACCTGTCGATGCCGGTCAGTGCGCCGCTCGACTCAGCCGACTTCGAGCCGCTGATGTTGCCGATCAATTGTTTAACCGCAACGCCAACGGCGTGCGCGCAACGTGTCGTCAACCGTGAAAACGCCGATGCTCACGACCCCGCGACCGATCCGCGAGTGGAATCCGCACTCGCCGCGCTGCAAACCACGGCCGATCAATTGCATCTCCAACGTGACCATTGGCTCGATCAAAGCCAACACCAAGCCGTCCGACTCGGAGTTGCGATCGCCGAACGTCTGTTGCGTCGCACGCTCGTTGTTCAGCCCGAAGCTGTTCTCGATCTGATTCGCTCGGCCCTCGATTGGTCCGTCGGCGCGGATCGCTTGCGAGTCCGACTGCACCCCGCCGACATAGAAATCGTGACGGCGGCATCGGCGGCAGAACCACTCGCAACGAATCGCGAAATCGAATTCCTCTCGGACGATTCGCTCGCGCGCGGCGATTGCCTCGTCGAGACACCGAACGGCCAAACGGATGCGCGGCTCGATGTCATTCTGCAACGCATCGCCGACGAACTCCTCGCGGAATGAACTCCACCATGATCGACTTCGCCGAACGAGTTTCGGAAATCATCCCCGTTGGACTGACGGGCCGAGTCACTCGGCTGAGCGGCCTGACGATCGCCGCGGCTGACTTTCCCGTACCGGTCGGCGCGCTCTGTCGCGTTCATCGCGGACCTCAGCGACTCGCTGATGCCGAGGTCGTCGGCTTTCGCGACCAAGAAACCTTGCTGCTGCCACTCGGCGACATTGCCGGATTGCGGCGCGGCGATTCGGTCTCGCTGCGAAACTCCGCCCCCCAAGTTCGCGTTGGTGAGCAGATGCTCGGCCGAGTCTTCAACGCTCGTGGCGAGATACTCGATGACGGCAATCAGCCCGCGCTCCCGCATCGCCGTTCGTTGCACGGCGCACCGCCCGCCTCAATGTGTCGGCCACGAATCTCCGAACCGCTCGGCACCGGCATCCGCGCGATCGACGCTCTGCTGACCTGCGGCAAAGGTCAGCGAGTCGGCCTCTTCGCCGGCAGCGGCGTCGGAAAGAGCACACTGCTCGGCCAGATTGCTCGCGGCAGTCAAGCGGACGTCAACGTCGTCGTACTTGTCGGCGAACGAGGCCGTGAAGTCCGCGAGTTCCTCGACAAAGCTCTCGGTCCCGATGGCCTGAGTCGCAGCGTGGTCATTGTCGCGACGAGCGACGAAGCCGCGACGCTCCGACTGCGAGCCGCTCATTTCGGCACGACCGTCGCCGAGTTCTTTCGCGATCAAGGTCGCGATGTTCTGCTGCTGGTCGATTCGCTCACACGCTTCGCACACGCTCAACGCGAAGTCGGCTTCGCTGCCGGTGAACCTCCCGCCGCGCGCGGCTTTCCTCCCAGCGTTTTCAGTGTGTTACCGAAGCTTGTCGAACGAACCGGCTACTCGGAGTCCGGCAGCATCACCGGCCTCTACACAGTCCTGGTCGATGGCGACGACTTCAACGAACCGATCGCCGATGCGGTGCGCGGACTCTTGGACGGCCACTGGGTGTTGTCGCGGCGACTCGCCGAGCAAGCTCATTGGCCCGCGTTCGATGTTCTCGCCAGCATCAGCCGTGTGATGCCTGAAGTCACATCGCCGCAGCATCGCGCCACCGCCGATCAGTTGAAACGAGTCCTCGCCGCCTACCACCACCACGAAGACCTCATCTCGGTCGGAGCCTATCAACCCGGTTCGCACGCGCTCGTCGATGCCGCGATCCGCGAGCGACCGCGCTGGACCGAATTTCTCCAACAGCCGCTCGACCAGCCGACGACCTTTCCAGACACGCTTGATTGGCTGCGGCAGCTTGCGGACACGCTCTCGTAAGAGAGCAGCAAATAACCCGAAGCGTAAGCGAGGGCGAGCGGTTCTGAGAGATCGGGAATTGGAACTCGTCACGTCTTGGAGCACTCCCTCGCTCACGCTTCGGGTTACTTTTGTCCTGCCGTTCGCCTCTGAATTTTCCATCGGAACTTTCGCGATGCCGTCATCCTCATATTGGCTCACCACATTGCAACGCGTTCGTGAGCATCGCCGTGACACTGCGCTGCAAGCGCTGGCTCAACGCCTTCAAGCGGCCACGCAGATTCGTGAAGCCGCCGCCAACATCGAGTCGATGATCTCTCGGCTGGGACAAGCTCAGCAGCAAAGCGGCCAGGTCGGGCGGCTGGACTCGGAACGACTACGGCAGCTTCGCCAAGAACGTGATGAACTGCGGACTCAATTCGACGAACTTCGCAATCGACAAAACTCCGCCGACGCGGCCGTTCGATTGGCTCATGCGAACGCAATCGCCAAAGATGCGGATGCCAAAGTCCTGCGGCGTCTGCAAGATCGCGTCGACTCCGCCGAGCGGCAGGCTCAACGGCGGCGAGACGAACAAACTCCGCTGGATGTCGCCGTCTCGCTTTGCAAAGGACCGCTCCCCGACTAGATTCCCGACCCTTTCCAACAACCACGAATTTCAAATTGAGGAAGACATGGCCAAGAACAATCGCAAGATCACGAAAGCGAACCACGGCAAGCGTCCGTGTAGCGGTCACACTCGCCGCAAGCTGCGCGGCAAGCCGAAGCTGTAAGCCGCTCTTCGTGGCTCGAAATCTTCCCTGCCTCTCCGAGTTGGAGAGTCAGGCTACAACAAAAAAACCGGTCCAGAATTCTGGACCGGGTTTTTGTTTTGGATCTCGCTCGATCCTCAGTCGTCAGTGATGTCCGACATGATGGATCAAGATTAACGGTGATGGTGATGATGATGGCCGCCGCCACCGTAGCTGCCGTAGTTCCCGTAGCTGTAGCCTCGATAGCCTGAGCCAATCGAGATGCTCAGGCCCGGACGACTGTAGGCGATTCCCGATGACGGATAGGCGTAGCCATAGCTATGCGACGGGCCGTAGTTGTAGGAGTAGACCGGAGCGTAATAGCTGCGAGTGGTGTAGCGTGGCGCGTAGTCGTAGCCGCTGTAGTAGCTCCCGCCTCCATAACTGGGACCGCAACCGCTCCGGTGGTCGGCCTTCGCTTCGGAAGTCACGCTCAGGGTCAACGCACCGACTGTCAACATCGCGAGTAGAATCAGCTTCTTCATGGTCAGGCTCCTTTTTCCTTTTGGCTGAACGACGGAGGGAAGTGGTTTGATGCTTCCGGGAAGTCCGTTCGTTCGTGTCTGTTATTGAAAGACCATTTTGCAGACGCAGTGCCAAGTCTCCAACGATTCTTGATGATTCCGAAACTTCTCGCGGAGAGTGGCGAATTCGGCCGGAAATCGCGACTTGTCTCTTTCCGTTGCTCGATGCAGCTCGTTGTGTTGGCGCGATTGCGAATCGTTCTGTTGTCCGAGAGCGTCTTAGGTCGTCGTGCTGATGACGCTATCGCTGCCAAGTCATCTCTGTCCGCCAACGACCGCACAATGCACGAGCGTCGGCACAATGGGGAGCAAGCTCAACCCCGCTGCGACCAACCACGCTTGGAACTCGCCAGCCGAGTACGCTCGGCCTTCCGTCAGCGTGAATAACGCGGCCGAGTACAACGCGATCGGCAACGGCCCGCTGTGATCGTCATTGAGCAACACGTCATGAATCAGAAGTCGGCCACCCAACGGCAACGCGGCCGAACAGCGTTCAATCAGCGTTCGACAATCCGGTTCGTCCCAGTCGTGCAGGATGTTCGACAGCAGCACGACATCCGCAGCCGGCACCGGATCAACGAACATGTCACCGGGAACGCAGTCCAGACGATCGGCGACGCCATATTGCTCGGCCATCTCGCGAGCGACCTTCAACACCTCCGGCCGATCCCACACGATGGCTCGCAGAGTCGGATGCCGACGCAACCACGCGATGCTGTAGATGCCCGAACCGCCCCCGACATCCAACACCGTTCGCGCGCCTTCCAGAGAGACTCGCTCGGCCAGCACCGGAGCGACATTCTTGGCTCGCCCCGCCAACGACAGCGTGAGGAACCGCGCGGAGGCTTCCGCTTCCATCGCCGACTCGGTCCCCTCGCGATAGATGAACGCCGTCCCTTCGTCGGAATCGGACGCTCCGGCCGGACGATTGGTTTTCAAACGCTCGATCATCTCCCGCACGCCGGGACTGCCTCCGGCCAATGCGATGTAGCCGCTCACATCAAACTCGGCACCCGACACGAGGTGCTCGCGGCTGAGCGGCGTCAGACTGAATCGTGCCTGCGAATCCCTCGTCAACAAGCCCATCGCTCGGAGCGCCGTGAAGAGGACGACTGCCGGACGACGTTGCAAGCCAATCTCGCTGCGTAACTCGTCGAACGATTTCGGTTGCTCGACGAGCTGGCGAAAGAGATCAAATTCGACCACGGCCGCCGTCAGCAACTCGGTGCCGTAGCTGCCACGAAAAAACTCGAAGATCGAAGTCGGATCGGTGGTCGGCGGAATGAGCGGTTCAGCGGACATTGAATTCCCTCGCGAGGCGCTTCAGCGGCAGTTCTTGTTTGAAGAGCGGATAGATTTCGTGTCCCAGACGGAAATCGAAGACGTGACCTACGCCGATTTTCCAAAGCAGGCCGCTGCGGAATCGCCCGCCGATGTGTCAATTCTTTCACGGCCTCGGAGAGCCAGTGAGGATTTAGAGCCGCGACCGTGAGGGAGCGGTTGTCAGTCCTCAAAACAACCGCTCCCTCACGGTCGCGGCTCCAAGAAGTTCGCGGCCTCGCGAGAGTCAGACTTCGTTGGCTAATCCAGCGTAAACGCCGGCAGCTTGACGATCTCGCCCCCCTTGAGCGCCGACTGATGCGCACAGATTCCGACGCAGGTCCAGTTCGCGCTGAGCGTCGCGTTCGGCCACGGATCTCGGTTGTCGCGCAAGGCCGAGACAAACTCGTTGACCAAATGCGGGTGCGAGCCGCCGTGGCCGCCACCTTGAATAAACGAAAGGTGCTCGGAGTCGTGAATCTCCGCAGGCTGTGTGAATTTGCGGATCGGCTCCGGCAGCAGATGAGCGTAATCGGGCACGGTCACTTTCGTCGGAATCTCCGGTTCGGGTTTCTTGGCCGTGTGGATGACGTGCGGTTCGTGTTCGACCAGCGTCCATTCGAACGAACGCTTCGTGCCGTAGACATCGAAGCTCTCGCGATACTGCCGAGCGACGTCGTACAAGAACCGCCAGATGTGAGCGGTCACGTCGCTGTCCTTCACCTTGATGTGGCACGATTCGACGGCGAACTTGTTGCCACTCTTCTGAGCGATGTCGTCGCGAACCGTTCCCGATCCGAAGCACGAAACATACTCGGCCCGTCCGTTGATGAGGCCGAGACACGGGCTGACAACGTGCGTCGCGTAGTGCATCGGGATCATCTTCTGCCAGTAGTCCGGCCAGCCGTCCATGTCTTGCGGGTGCGACGCGGCGAGATGCTGAATCTTGCCCAGCTCACCTTTCTCGTACATCTCTTTGATGAAGAGGAACTCGCGCGAATAGACGACGGTTTCGGCCATCATGTATTTGAGGCCGGTCTGTTTGACGAGTTCGCAAATCTGCTGGCAGTCCTCGACGGTCGTGGCCATCGGCACGGTACACATCACATGCTTGCCGGCCTTGAGCGCTTCCATCGACATCCGCGCGTGCTCGGAGATCGGACTGTTGATGTGGACGAAATCGACGCTCGGATCTTTCAGCACGGCGGCGTAATCGGTGAATCGCTTTTCGATCCCGAACCGATTGCCGGTTTTGTTGAGCTTCTCGGTGTCCCGCTGGCAAATGGCGTAGACGTTGGCGTCTGGATGCGCTTGGTAAATCGGAATGAACTCGGCACCGAATCCGAGGCCGATCATGGCGACGTTGATGGGCTGACTCATGAAAGCTTCCTTCGACAGTGACAGACAAGTGGGAGTGAATTCACAAGGAGGCGAAAACGCTGAGACGAAAACGCTATCGCCTCACGCAAAAAAGTACGAGCACGGCATCCTCTATGTCCCGCGTTGATTTCCGAACTGGGCGATCTGCCAGCGCGAGGAAAATCGGAATCCCAGCCGAGTCGCCTCCGCTTCCAACCAGAGCGAACGAACCTGCAACTCTTCGCGCGTGCGAGCTTGAGGCATCAGCCACACACGCTCGCCGGGGACTTCGGGCCAGTCGGCGAGATAGTTGGTGATGTCCGGCAAGTCCGAGGGGGCATCGACCACGAACTTGAATTGGAACTCCTTCGCTTCGATGAGTCGCGCGATCGCGGCTCGATTGGAGCGTGTCTGTTCGTGGCGAGTTTCCCAAAGCCGCGCGACGGCCGATGCGACTCGCGCGGGAGACGAGTTCGCCAGCTTCGGACTGATCGACATCAAGCTGGCGGGAGCCGGGCGAAAGACAGTTCCCGCTGTCTCAATCGTGACGAAGTGATCGGCCGCCAGCAGTCGTTCGCAGAGCGGCACGCAATCCGGCTGCAGCAACGGTTCGCCGCCGGTCAGCACGACATGTTCGATGCCGAACTCTTGGACTTGCCGCACCAGCTCGGCGACGGCAACGTGCGGCCCTTCGGGATTCCACGAGGTGAACGGCGTATCGCAAAACCAGCAGCGCAAGTTGCAGCCCGTCGTGCGCACGAAGACGGAAGGGGTTCCCGCGAATTGCCCCTCTCCTTGAATCGACGCATACACCTCGGCGATACGCACGGCGAACGATGACTCCAGTTCGATCAGAGTGACGCCGCGTTGGCAGACGACACTTCCAAAATCTCGGCGAGAACACTAACCCGAAGCGTCAGCGAGGGCGAGCGAGCGCTCCGAATAAACGCCGCATCCAGATTTGTGACTCTGCCCGCGCAGCGATACCGTGTCGGCAAGACGTCCGCGATCGATATTCGGCGAGAAGTCTCGATTTTTCGCCCTTCATTTTTCGCCAGCTCCGTCCATTTTCGTTTCCATTTCCACAGGAGATTCGCCCCATGACTCAGCCGACTCAATCCGACCGCCGTTCGTTCCTGACCACAGCCGCCGCAGTGACGGCAACGGCGATTGTTCGCCAAGCCCTCGCTCGCGACTACGGGCCGAACGCGCAGCCGACACGCTATCCCGATCCAGACATCATCGCGCTCGATAAGCGGTTCAAGAAGTACGGGCTAGGCAACACTCCGATTCAGCGGCTGTATCACAGCGACCAGATGCTGTGGGCCGAGGGGCCAGCTTGGAACGGAGTCGGCCGCTATCTGCTCTGGAGCGACATCCCCAACAACATCCAGTTGCGTTGGCTGGAAGAGGACGGACACGTCAGCGTCTTCCGCAATCCGGCCGGCAACAGCAACGGCAACACGTTCGACTTCCAAGGCCGACAGATTTCGTTTCAGCACGGAACGCGGCGAGTCGTCCGCTACGAATACGACGGCTCGGAGACGGTGCTCGCTTCCGAGTTCAACGGCAAGTCGCTCAACGCGCCCAATGACGGAGCGGTCCACCCCAACGGCGACGTTTGGTTCACTGACCCCGGCTACGGAGCCTTGATGAACTACGAAGGGGTCAACGCCAACAACGGCTCGAAGCAGCCGTATCAGAAGGAGGCGATCTATCGCATCGACGCGAAGACCCGAAAGGTGCATCAAGTCAGCGACGAAATCTTCAAACCCAACGGCCTGTGCTTCTCACCCGACTACAAGAAGCTGTACGTCGCCGACACGGGAGCATCGCACTACGACGAGGCTCCGAAGAACATCAAAGTGTGGGATGTTGTCGAGGAGAAGACTTTGAAGAACGGCAAAGAGTTCGCGTCGATGAAGCTGGAGATGAAAGGAGCCGACGGCCTGACGGTCGAGAAAGCCGGCTTCGCGGACGGCATCCGCGCCGATGTGGACGGCAACATCTGGGCGAGTGCCGGCTGGGTCGGCGCTGGCTACGACGGAGTCCACGTCTTCGAGCCGACCGAAGGGGTTCGCATCGGTCAAATCCTGCTGCCGGAGATTTGCAGCAATGTCTGCTTCGGTGGATCGAAACGAAACCGCCTCTTTATGACCGGTAGCACGTCGCTCTACGCGGTCTATGTCGAGACCAAGGGAGCGCACATCACATAGCGTGTGCAAATCACAAGAACCAATTTGAACTTGAGCAGATTCCGCGTTGACAGTGTTTCTGGCAGCAGCACTCAAGGGGCGACTCGGCGAGACAGGTAGACCCATCCGGTCGAACGCCTCGCCGAGAATCATGATCGCTCAACGCTGGGCGATGATTTCAGCCCTGGGACTGCCGCGCGGTAGCAATGCAAAAACCCTCGAAGGGATCACCTTCGAGGGTTCACGGAGCAATTGTGGGCAGGTAGCGAAGTCACAACGTGGAGCGGTCAGTCATCAACCGATGCTTCCGCTTCGCCCTCATCTCCCACAAACGCGAATTCCAATTCCGCGTCTTCCTCGTCGCGATTCGCCAAAGCGAACGGGCTGACCTCGACTTCTTCTTTTTCTTCGAGGGGTTGAGTCGTTGCCCATGGCGGAGTCTTGCCGGCTTGGTAGGGTTGCTTCGGCTCAGAGAGCAACAGGAAGCACCCCTTGGTGAGCGGTTCCATGAATTGCTGGAACCAGAGCATCCGTTGAACGTGCGGTTGCGGATTGAAGAGTTGGATTCGGATCCCCTTTTCTCGCCAGTCGAACAGCAGCCCGAAGAATCCGCTGGGGATGTACTTCACAAAGGCCATGTTGACGCCGATCGAGTGATGCCGTTGGCGGTCGATCAGGAGGGTCAGTGTCTCGCGGAGCAGGGACAAGTCCGCTCCATCCCAGATTTCCATTGTGCCCAGGTCGATGACCTTGGCACCGTTCCAATCGTGGAAGTGCAGTCGATTACGCTTTGCCATGATAGTGATCTCTTTGAAGTTTCGTCTGGGAAGGCGAGTGGTCCAACATAGTTCGCAAAACAACGAGTGGGACAATGGCAACGCTTGCGCCAATTGCGAAAAGGTTTTCAAGACGAACGCAACCCCAAGCATCTCCGCGAGAACTGGCTGGCATCGAAAAGTTGTGTGTGTCGGCAAATCTGCGGTTGTGTTGTTCTGCAACACCGCACAATCGGACGCCTGTTGCGTTCTGGAGACGCCGTTGCAAGCGAACTCCACCAGGAGGCCACTGACCAATGACTCCCGAAACGCGAGCGAGGCCGAGCGTTCAAGAACGCACGCAAATCAATTTCCGATGGGCCGATCTCTCACGCTTGCGCTTCGAGTGACATGGATTCCAGCCCGCTTGAAAACGACTTGGCCGAGCATCATGCTCCCGCCCGCCGTGTCAGGTTCGTCCCTGTTCCGGCCCCCTCGAACCGAAAGCGAATCATGTCCGACGAGCAGAGTCCAACCGCCTCGACCGCCCTCGACCCGGCGGCGACTTTTCTAGGCCATCCGCGTGGGTTGTTCGTGCTGTTCTTCGTCGAGATGTGGGAGCGGTTCTCGTATTACGGAATGCGAGCGCTCTTGATCTTCTACATGACCAAGGGCTTCCTGGGCTTTGGAGACAAGCAAGCCTATGGCGTCTACGGGGCCTACACGGCGCTCGTCTATGCCACGCCGTTCATCGGAGGGATGCTCGCGGACAAGCTGCTCGGACAGGGACGAGCCGTCATTCTCGGTGGTCTGTTGATGGCGGCTGGTCACCTGCTGATGACCGTCGAAAGCTCGACTGCTTTTTACACCGCACTGGCGTTGTTGATTTGCGGCAACGGTTTCTTCAAACCGAACATCTCGACGATGGTCGGCAGCATGTACCCCCCTGGGAATCCGAAACGAGACAGCGGCTTCACGATCTTCTACATGGGGATCAACCTCGGAGCGGCAATGTCACCGCTCCTGTGCGGAGCCGTCGGTGAGACATTTGGTTGGCACTACGGCTTTGGTCTGGCAACGCTGGGGATGTTGGCGGGGCTTTTCACGTTTGTTGCGGGACGGCTGATTGCTCGGCTGGTGATTGGAGCGACGGCCGTTGTGACGTGTGCAGGAATGGTACTCTTTGCGTGGGGCAGCCCGACCGAGCTGGGGGTCAATGCGCCGATCGGAATTGCTTTGCTGGTCGCGGCTGTCGTTGCGATCGCGGCGTTAGCCAGCGGAGGACTTCCACACGGTCTCGGTGCGGCGAAGGACGCGAGACGCATGGAGCACCCGGCGGTCGAGGCGATTCGGAGTCAGCCGGTGCCGTATTACTTAGCGATCATTGGCACAACGCTGCTGGTCAATCATGTCGTCGAGCCGGGGTCCGAGTATGCCGTGATCACGATGCTGGTCGGGCTTTTCGCGATCTTTTTGCCGTGGCTGAATGCTCGCAACGCGGTGTATCTCGGGACGGCGGCGTTGGTCCCGGTGGTGGCGATTCTGGTGCAGAACAATGCGGTCGCGGGACTGTTGCTGACGGTGTTCGGCGGACTGGCGATGTTCAAGCTCGCGGCCGATGCCTATCAGGCACCGAAGGTCGAACGCGAACGAATGCAGGTCGTGCTCATTCTGATGTTCTTCTCGATGCTCTTCTGGGCGTTCTTCGAGCAAGCGGGGAGTTCGCTGAGCAACTTCACGGATCGCAATGTGAATCGGATCGTGGGAGGCGAAGTGATCGCGGCGGCGGATGTCGGGCAGAAGCGCGAGACGCTCATGATCACATCGGCCTTCTTGGGGCGCGAGGTCGCGGGACGGCGGTGGGATGTGCAGCTTGTCGATGCCGCTCAAGGGACGGCGAACCAGTTCGTCCGCAACCTGCCGAAAGAGTTGCCGGACGCCGAGATTCAACAGCTCGTCAACGAGCGAGCCTTGAAGACGGTCGATGAACTGATCGCGAAACGCAAACCGGCGGAGACGAAGTCGAACGAGCCAGACAAAAATGAAGCATCCGACGCAGTCAAAGCGGAACCGGCTGACGAGTCGGGATCGGGACGCAAAGCCGAGCCTTCATTGCTGTGGCGGCTCAAACGAGTTTGGGCGGCCAAGCGGATCGTGCCAAAGGTCGAAGGAGTGACCGTGACCGAGGGAATGGTTGGCATGGAGGCCAATGGTACGCAGTTGAAGGCCAGTATTTTTCAGGCGGTGAACCCGGTTTGTATCGTCACGCTGGGGTTGGTCTTCAGCATGTTGTGGAGCTTCTTGGGCAAGCTGCGAATGGAGCCGAACTCATCGATTAAGTTTTCGATTGGACTGCTTCAATTGGGACTCGGCTTCGGAGTCCTGTGGTTCGGCGCGCAGAACTCTGACAAGTTTGGAATGGTCGCGACCACTTGGTTGTTGCTGGCGTATCTCCTGCACACCACGGGCGAGCTGTGTCTTTCTCCGGTCGGCCTTTCGATGGTGACAAAGCTGTCGCCCCCGCGCATGGTGAGCACGGTCATGGGAGCCTGGTTCCTGGCGACGGCGTTCTCGAACTTTCTGGCCGGGATGATTGCCGCCCTCACCGGTGTCGGCGGACACGGCGAGGGGAAGGAAAACTTGATCCCGCCGCCGATTCAAACGGTCCATGTCTACGGTGACGTCTTCGGACAACTCGCGATTGCCGGCATCGTTTCGAGCGTGATCTTGCTGGCACTTTCGCCGCTGCTCGTCCGGTGGATGCACGGAGCGGATCAGGGGGGCGGGCATTAGTCTCCGTTGTTCGTCTTCGAGACGGACTCTTCGTCGTCTCCCTCCATTCATCGAGCTCTTTCACATCAAGATGTTTGGCTCTCGTTCCGATGTGGAGCGCGGGGATGAGACCAAACGTCATCTACCGAGGCCCGTGGCTAGCGCCATCGGCTCACAAAACGTGATCCTCTTGTCGGAATCCGGCAACGACGATAATTTGACCGCGCATAATGACGAGTTTGTCCAGTGTGCCTTGGTTGTTCTCGAAACCCTCGAAACCCAGGAATCTCGTGATGGTCAAGCAATGGCTCTTGGCGGCGGTGGTGATTGGCGGAGTGCTCCTGCCAGCGACGGCGTTTGCTCGGCCTTGGAGGGACCAAAAGGGGAACGTCATCAATGCCGACTTCGTGAAGATCGAAGGGGGCATGATCTATCTGAAGCCGGAGAACAAGTACGCGGCGGCAACTCCGTTCCCGTTTTATGACTTCAGCGAGGCCGATCAGGAATTCGTCCGAGCGATCCTGAAGAAGAAAGGCCAAGAAGATCGCATCCCGCCGCGCCCCAAGGACGATCCGAACAAGCCCGGTCAACCGGGAGTCGGCGGCGTCCCCGTCACGATCGTTCCCAATGCGGCCCCCATCGCGACGGGGATTCCCGACTCCCCTCCCGTGAACGGCAACCCGATGCCCGCGGTTCCGATCGCCGTGACGCCGACTGTTCCACCGACATTCATCCCGACGCCAACGCCAACCAATGTTCCCGTCCCGAATTCGCAATACCCAGCGTCAAACACTCCAAATTCAAGCCACCCGAATCTGTTCCCGCGACCCGCCCCACCACCTCCCTTCAAATCCCCGTCCGTCGCATTTTTGGACGAGATTTCAAAACCACTTGAGGATCCCAAGTCGGGATCAGCAAACAAGGACGTTGACTTCATGGAGGAGAGTCCGAGGTTGTTTGGAGTTCTATTTCTTCTTTCAGGACTCTTCGGACTCTGGGGGAGCGCTACGGATAACGACTGGTTCATGTCGCATAGAAAGGCTCGAGGGCTTATCTCACTTGTTGGGCGAGATGGCGCTCGAATCATTTATGGCATTATGGGAGTTGGGTTCACGGTCTTGGGGACGCTCGTTGCGCTTGGAATTGTCGTCCTAAGGAATTCAAGATAGCGCCACTGGTCGCGTCTGTGGTACGACTGAGCGATGTCAATTACGGCGACGTGATACGGCAATCTATCCAGAGATGAGGCTGGCATGAGCATCTCGGTACGCTGTCCGGAATGTGACGCAGTCAGTCGCGTCCCCGATGAGAAGGCGGGAAAGAAAGTCCGCTGCAAGCAATGCAGCGCGGTCATCGTCGCGGTTGATGACCTTGATGTCTTGATCGAGTCTCCCGTGCGGCGTTCTGTCGGCGGTCGCCAGCGGCGCGGCGGTGAACGCAGTGCGAAGCAGCCGCCGTGGGTGATCATCGGCGGTATTGCCGGCGCGGTGTTGCTGCTGGTGGTGCTCGTCATCGCGATGAACGGCGGCGGGGCCAATGCCACTCGCGAATGGGTCGGCGATCCGGTTGCCGTGGGGATGCTGGACCGCGAGGTGAATCTCAACGGCTATGCAATTCGTCCGCCGCGCGATTGGACCGTGTCCTACAACGAGATTGGCGGTGCGGCTCCCACGGTGAAATACATTTGGACTGCGCCGGACATTCGCGAAACGCTGACGTTGGAATTCCGTCAGGACGCGCGCTATCACCCGAATTTCGAACCGCATGTCGTCACGAAACCGGGAATCCACTTTGGCGATGGTTCCGGCGACTCGTTTTACTTTCTCGGAGCGACTCACGATCGAGGCACGATCAACGGTCAAAAGTTCCAACGGATTTTCTCGCCACAAAACACGTCGAAGACTTCTGGGAGCTATGCTTTTTATCTGGCGTACTTCCAGGGATTGGGTATCAAGCTGTCGATCGAAAGCAGACAAAGCGAGTCTTCGGCATCGTTCAAGTCGATGGTGGCCGCGGCGCTGACGTTTCGCATCGGTCAGCCCAGCGACTCGCGGGCCGTACCAGTGCAGCAATTGCTCGCCGCCAAGTCGAATCCTGGTTCCAACATCCCCGGCACTCCGAGCGTGAACAACGCACCGAATGGCGTTGCTCGGCCGCCGGTGCTCGGCAACCGCAACTCGCCGTCGGCCAACAGTCCCAACAACACTTCCAATAACATACCAACTAACAATCCCAATAACGGCAGCTCGACTCCCGCCGTGAAACGATCGGGCGCGATTCCCGAACTCTCCAACGTCGGCGGCGGTCAGGCGTCTTATCTGTCTTATGCCTATCAGCGGCCGGCATTGCCCGGCGTGTTTCATATCTATCCCGATGAAACGTATCAGCCCAAAGTGGTGATCCCGGTGCCCCCGAGCTTCGAGGTGATGAGCCGGCCGGTCACGGCCAGCGATTTCCTGCTCGTCGGATCGCAGGTCTGGAACGTCAAGACGGCCGAGCGTGTCGCATCGCTGGGCATCAAAATCAATCACGGAGATTTCGCCGCACTGAGTCCCGACGGGAAACTGGTCGCGTTTCGCGATCGGGGCAACGACGCCGCGCCGATCGGCGTCTTCTCGACAGAGCAGCGCAGTCAGACGGTTGAACTGGCGGCTCGCAAAGGGGACGCTCGGCTGGAATGGTTGGGCTTTCTCGATGCGACTCGGTTGATGGTCGTCTGGCGAGGTTGGAACGACACGCGCGACAACGCCGTGCAGATTTGGAACGCCGAAACCGGCGAGGGACTCTCCGCTTTTGGACTCGGCCCGTTCGGCCGCAACGACATGTCGGTCAGCTCCGACGGCGAGCAGATGTTGTTTCACACGTCGGACACGGTGGGCTATGTCTCGCTGACTCCCAAGAAGCCGAAGCCCACACCGCTGCCGATGCCCGATCGCCGGGCGTTGTTCAGCGTCAACGGCTTGGCGTTCTCGCCGGACAATTCGCGAGCCGCCATCTATCGAGGCGACTGGGAGGGACTCTCGATTCTGGAATGGGACGTGACGAAAAAGAAAATCGTTCAGAACGGCACGATCCCGATCAACGCTTCCGACATCTCTGTCGGACCCGGTCAAAACGATGCGTTTCAATGGACTCCCGATGGGAAGCACTGGTTGGTCAAAGGGCATCTGCTGCTGGAATGCAAATCGGGGAATCCCGTCTGGATGTTGCAGTCACTGCCTGGCGTGCATGTCTCGCCGATCATGCTCGATGAGGAGACGCTGCTGGTGCCGGTGCAATCCAAGAATCATCGCGACACATTTTTGGTGAGCGTGCCGTTTCCGTGGGAGCAGATTCGCCGCGCGACCGCCGCGATGAACGACCCGGCTCAACCCGCTTTGCTGCGTCCGGGGGCCAGCGTGAGCATGGAGTTCAATCCCGGCCCACTCCGATTCATGCCTGCCGAGCAAATGGCTCAAGTCCTCGGCCAACCGCTTGCCGAACGGTTGAAGACGTTCGGTGTCAAAGTCGAAGCGAATCAGCCGACGGTGCTGTACGTCAAATACAACGAACAAACCGGTGACACGTTGCAGGTCGTCGAGCAACGCTCGCCGTTCGACTTCCGAGGGACTCCGACCGGCCAGACGGTCAACGAAACCAAGTACCAATTGGAGATCGGTTGGAAGAAAGCGGGGACCGACCGCGTGTATTGGAAGACGACCAGCCTCGGCAGCACCGCCCGCTCGACCAGCGCCGCGACCGTCAGCGATCAGAGCCTTCATCAAGAAATGGTCGATCGGCTGAAACGACAACTCAACAGCCTGATGATCCCGTACTACATCCCGGAAGATCCCAGCATCCCGCTGCTGCCGACGATTAGCTCGCGCTGATATGTGAGCATTGCACCGTCGATCGGCTTTCGGCCGGGCACGAATTCCGCTGCGAGATGGGCCGTGCTACCTTGATGCCGTCTCGTTCGTCTCGGAGGTCTCTGCTATGCGACGGTGCTTGTTGGCATTGAGTGTTGTGTTGTTTGCGTCCGGCTGGCTCAACGCGGCGGAACCTGCTCCCAAGAAGATCGTGCTCATCGCCGGTCCGATCACCGGCCACGGCAAGCACACGCACGAGTACGAAAAGAGCGTGATCCTGCTGAAGCATCTGCTCGACACTTCGCCGAGCACCAAGGGCAAAGTTGCCGTCGAGACGCATTTCAAAGGTTGGCCGGCGGACGAGAAGACGCTCGATGATGCCGCGACGATTGTGATGATCTCCGACGGCGGCGACCGCAACGTGACCGATCATCCGCTGTATGTGGGCGAGCGATTTCAGACGCTCGAACGGCAGATGAAGCGCGGTTGCGGCTTTGTTCAATTCCACTGGACCACGTTCAATCCCAGCCGAGTCCACGACCAAATCACTGAATGGGTCGGCGGCTACTTTGACTACGAGAAGGGACCGGCCGCCAACAAATGGTTCTCGGCGATCAGCACTTGGGACGCGAACGTGACACTCGGTAACGCCGAGCATCCGATTGCTCGCGGAGTGAAACCGTTCACCGCTCGCGAAGAGTTTTATTTCAACCTCCGCTTTCGAGACGGCGATGACCGAGTGAAACCGATCTGGCTGACGAAGCCGCCAGGGCAACAGAAGGATCACGTCGTCGCGTGGGCCGTCGAACGCAAAGATGGCGGCCGAGGATTCGGCACGACCGGCGGTCACTTCTTTCAAAACTGGTGGGACGAGAATTTCCGTCGCACGATTCTCAACGCGATCGTCTGGACGGCCGGAGTTGATGTGCCCGTCGGCGGCGCGATCTCAACGATGGACGAGCCGATTCGCGTGCTGATCGTGACGGGACACAATCATCCGGCTCACGACTGGCGAAAGACGACGGCCGCGCTGATCACGGTCCTCGAACAAGACCCGCGCGTCTGGGTGGATGTCATCGAGAACCCGGACGACTTGGCGAAGATCACATCATGCGCTCGGCGCGGGTCTCCCGACCCCGCCGCTGGACCGACCGAAGGTCTCCCGAAGTCGCAACAAGCTCCGAATGGGAGACCTGCGGTCGGCGAGAGCGGCGGGGTCGTGAGACCCGCGCCGAGCGCCTACGACGCGCTCGTCCTGAACTACAGCAGTTGGGACCGCCCCGGTTTGAACGAGGCCGCGAAGGCTGGACTCAAGAAATTCATCGACGAGGGCGGCGGGCTGTCGATCATTCACTTTGCGAACGGCAGTTGGACTGACACGTTGCCGAACAAAGAAGCCGACTGGCCGGAGTTCCGCACGCAAATCGTCCGCCGGATCTGGGATCACAAGCCGGGACTGAGCGGTCACGACGCCTTCGGCAAGTTCCAAGTGGATCTCACCGCCGCTGGCGAGAAGCATCCCATCACGGCTGGCCTGCCGTCGTTCGAGACCGACGACGAACTCTACTTCCGTCAGCAGGGAACCCTGCCGATCGTGCCGCTCGTCACCGCGACGTCGAAAGTGACCAAAGAAAACGAACCGCTGGCGTGGGCCTATGAGCAGTCCAAAGCGCGTGTCTTTCAAACGGTGCTCGGCCACGCGGATGTTTCGATTCGCAAAGCCGGAGCGTTGATTCGTCGAGGCACCGTCTGGGCCGCGCGACGCGAACCGCTCAGCTTCGATCCGCCGGTGGCGATTACGGAGAACACTCTGTTCCGAGCCGGCAGTCCGTGGACGCTCGAAGATTCGTTGAAGCGTGGCGGAGTCACCGCGACCGAGAAGGTTCCGCGAAAAGCCAGTTCGGCAACGGCCGACGGCAAATTCGGTAAGGCTCTCGATACTCGGATCGGTGGCGCATTCGTGAATCATCGCGATGATTTTCGCACGCTCCCTTTCACGGTCGAACTTTGGACGAAACTCGACAGCAAAGGCTCATACAACATCCTCGTAGCGAACGAACTGAAGTCGTCACCGACCCACTGGGAACTCTTCACGATGCCGGGGTTGGGACAGCTCACGGTTTACGCGCCGGGAATGACTCCCGATCACGTTCGCGCGGCAACCGACATTGCCGACGGCAAATGGCATTTTGTCGTGATGCAGTTTGAGCTGACTCGTCTTCGACTGTTCGTGGATGGCAAGCAAGTCGCCGATCAAGAAGTGACGTTGAAAGACGGAGCGTTCGGGGCGGAGCGTAAGCCAGCACAGGAACAACTCGCGATCGGCTCACTGGTCGATCAAGCGATCGGCTGTGACGGAGTGATCGACGATCTGCACATCTCACGCGGCCTGCGTCCGATCAAAGACGTCCCGACCGAAACGCTGAAAGCGGACGACTCAACGATTGCGTTGTGGAACTTTGACACGCTGACTGAGGGTGGCAGCTTCGTCGATCTGTCGGTGAACAAACTCAAAGCGTGGCTCCCCGGCAGTGCCGATGGGATGCCGGCGTCTGCAAAAAAAAAGTAGCTGAAGATCGTGCTCGGCGCGGGTCTCCCGACCCCGCCGCCCGTTCGACCGAAGGTCTCCCGAATGGTCGAAACGGTTCGGAGCGCACTGGAGACCTGCGGTCGGGCCAAGCGGCGGGGTCGGGAGACCCGCGCCGAGCGCAGAACAAAATCACCGGCCACTGGGGCGAAGACGCCGTCGGCTTCAAATGGACCGAGCAAGACTCGGTCGATAACCGCTTGCAGCAAATGGACGTCGGCCGGTTCTACTCGGCGACGATCTGGACTCCGAAGGAGATGACTCTCAAAGGGATCGCCGTGCGCATCGGCGAGAAATCCGAAGCGTCGATCTTGTTCGATACGGAATTGCTGCGTGTCGTCTGTGGTTGGACCGGCGAGTTCTTGGAATTCAATCCGGCGCGATTCGGGATCATCGGGCCACCGAAGGTCGGCAAAGAGATCGCGTTTCATTCGCCGAGACAGCCCGGCTGGTCGCGCGACGGTCAGTTCCGTGACCCGCGTCCGAAACCGTTCGGCCCGCTGCCGCGCGAGTGGGCCAAGTATCGTGGTCTGCACTTGCACGGCGACCGCGTCGTCTTCGAGTACACCGTCGGGCCACAGCAAATCGTCGTGCTGGAGAGTCCGTGGGTTGAGACCGTCGGCGACCGAAAGTTTTTCTCTCGCGAGTTGGAGATTGCGCCGTCGGCCAGCGAGTTGGAATTGCTCGTCGGGGAAACCGGTTCCAAAGTGGAACTCGTGGCGGATGCGGCGGTCGTGACGCTGGATCGCGGCGATGGGAATCGGCCGATCACGGCCAAAGTCGCCCCGCACGACGAGGTCGTCACGCTGAAATTGTTGTTTCCAATCTCTGCGAACTCTGCGTCCTCTGCGTTGAAGAAAGAAGACCTTGAAACACTAAGGTCGCAGAGTTCGCAAAGGAGTTTGAAAGCGCTGACTCAACCGGGACCGGCCCGCTGGACTCACGAGATCACGACGCGCGGAGTTGTCTCCGATAAGACCGACGCGCTTGTCGTCGATACGCTCACGCTGCCGTTTGACAATCCGTACAAGGCACTGATGTTTGTGGGGGGACATGATTTCTTCGTAGCCACGGGCGGCAGTCGTAGCCACGTTCGCCAGAACGTGGGGGACGCTCCACGTTTCCCACGTTCTGGTGAACGTGGCTACGGTCATGAAACAGCGGCGACATTCGACGCCGCTCTCTGCACGCTGCATGGCGACGTGTGGCTTATCAGCGGCATCGACGACAAGCTGGAGAAGCTCAATTGGAAACGCTTCGCCACCGGGTTGTTTCAGCCGCTCGGTCTGAAGATCGTTAAGAACGAAATCTATGTCGTGGGCCGAGACCAGATCACTCGGTTGCACGATCTCAACGGCGACGGCGAGGCGGACTGGTACGAGAACTTCAACAACGACGGCCAAGTCACCGCCAACGGGCACGAGTATGTGACCTGTCTCGAAACGGATTCGCAGGGCTGGTTCTACTACTTGAAAGGGAACGCGAACGGCGCGACCGATCACGACGGCTGCTTGCTGCGAGTCTCTCCCGACGGACAAAAGCTGGAGGTCTTCGCGACCGGGTTTCGCAACGCGAATGGCTTGGGGATTCGAGAGGAATCGGGCCGCATTATTCTTCCTGGCAAGGACATCATCACGGTCGCTCCGCAGGAAGGTGAATGGACGCCGGGTTCGGCGATCTTCCAGGTGCGGCAAGGTGGATTTTATGGATACACCCCGTCGGCTCATCGGGCGGTTCCTCCGACCGACTTCCCGGCACCGCTGTGTTGGATTCCGCGCTTGCAAGACAACTCCAGCGGCGGGCAGGTGTGGATTCCGAACGACAATTGGGGCGCTCTTTCCGGGCTGCCGTTGCATTTGTCCTACGGAACCAGCCAGATGTTCTTGCTGTCGCGGCACGACCATGAGCGCCGTGCGATTTCGCGGAGCCTCTCTGGCAGCGGTGCGGCGGTGCGGCTGAATGAGCCGTCGAATGACGAAGACTTGAGCATCTGGAGTGGCGCGACGGTTCCGCTGCCGCTGTCGTTCGAGTCGGGTGTGATGCGTGGCCGCTTCCGCCGCTCGGACGAGCACCTTTACGTCAGCGGCTTGCGCGGCTGGGTCAGCAACGCCGCGAAGGACGGCTGCTTGCAGCGCGTGCGGTACACCAAACGTCCGCTGAACCTGCCGGTCAAGATCGTGGCTTGTGAGAACGGCGTGTATCTGTTCTTCACGGACGCGATCGATCCGCAGGTCGCCGAAGACCCGGACAACTACCGCATCGAGAAATGGAACTACCGCTGGTCCGCCGCGTATGGCTCGCCGGAGTTCAAGGCTTCGATCCCCACTCAGGAGGGACGCGATGGGGTCGAGGTCTTGTCGGCGACATTCTTGCCGATGCCCTGGCAACCGGGAGTGTTCTTGGAGTTGCCCGACATGCAGCCGGTGCAGCAGTTCTCGATCACAATGAGCCTGAAGTCTGCCGATGGCCGGCCGATCGAACGGCGTATCGACGCGACCTTCAACGCGATCAACAGCGGCAGGTTTGATGTCCCGAATCGCCCGCCAAAAGCACGTCCGGGACAGCTTGCCGAGTCGGAAGTTGAGCTGCTCGTCCCTGGCATTCGGTGCGAGTTCGTGGGACAGGAGTCCCATCAGCCTCACGTCCGGCGCATGGCCGCTTGGCGATTCGAGTCGCACGAACTTGGTCGCACTCGCGAGATTGTTGCCAGCGGATACCTCGTCGCGCCGCGGCGCGGCAAGTATCGACTCTCGGCCGAGTGCAGTTCCGCAACCGAAGTTTTCATAGGTGATCAAGTCGTGTGGCGATCGACGGCGGATCAGGCCAGGGAGATCGAACTGGTGCGCGGCTACAACCGGCTGCGAGTCGTGCAGCATGTGAACCTCGATCAGGTCAAGACACCGGTCTCGTTGAGGTTGCTGTGGGGCGGTGCTGAGTTCGAGACGGAATCGGTTCCGCCGACCGCGCTGTTCTGCGAACGATTGCCGGCAGAGATCGAGTCATTGCGACTCGGCCGGGAGTTGTTCGCGAGTCGTCAATGTTTCCGCTGCCATCGCGTCTCGGATGAGGTTCTGCAATCAAACCGTGCGATGCCTGAGTTACGCGCCGAAGCGGCTGTGAATTCTCAGAGCCGCGACCGTCAGGGAGTGGAGACCGATAACGACTTGGGACCGCTTCCTAACGGTCGCGGCTCAAAACTTCACAGCCTCGAAGCGCCCGACCTGACCGGCGTCGGCTCGCGATTGCGCGGCGACTGGATCGCTGAGTGGATACTCAATCCCTCACAAATGCGGAGCGACGCGCGAATGCCGCGCCTCTTCTCGGTGACGCCGACTGACGAGCATCGACAGCAAGCCGCGGATCTCGCCGCGTATCTCGTAGCCACGCTCGCCAAGAGCGTGGGCGAGCTGGCAAGAGATCCAAAAACGCCGCACGCCTCACAAGCCCCACGCTCTGGCGAGCGTGGCTACAAATCCCCCGCTGGCCTGCGACCGTTGGCGTTGTGGGAAGACCTTGGCTGCCTCGGCTGTCATCGGTTGCAGCCGCAGACGGATGCAACTCCCGATCGCCGGACCTCGCTGCACTTCGTGCGCGACAAGTTTCTGCCGGGTGAGTTGGTTCGCTACTTGCGCGAGCCGCAGCGGCATTTCGTTTGGACTCGGATGCCCGACTTCGGATTATCGGAACAGGAAGCCACCTCGCTCGCACAGTTACTGACACCGCCGTCAGAAGGTGCGGAACAGACTCCGACAACACGCTTGCCCGGAGATGCCGCTCGCGGACAAAAGCTGTTCGCGTCACTCGGCTGCCGACAATGTCATCGCGTGTCGCGCGACGAGCCGTTGCCGAATCCGCACTTGCCGTCGATCTTCGGCAAGCCGTTCGCACGCGGATGCCTCGCCGATCTAAACGAAGCTCACGCGAGCCGACTCCCCGCTTACCGCTTCGATCCTGTCGAGCAAGGCGCGCTGCTGACGTTGCTGCGCGCCAAGGAAACGACTCTCGCCAACGAAACTGCGACGGATATCTCCCGCCGCTTCGTGGCGGATCTGCAATGTGCCGTCTGTCACCCGCGCGACGGCCACAGGAATTTGCTGTTTGAAGTCCTTGCCGATGAAAGCGAAACCGGTCTCCCTCCCGAAGTCGTGCCGAACCTGACTTGGGCCGGCGAGAAACTGCACGCTCCGTGGATTCATTCGTTGCTGACCGGTCAGCTTGCCGAACGTCCGCGTCCGTGGATGAAGCTTCGAATGCCAACCTTCCCCGCGCGAGCACATCTGCTGGCCAACGGCCTCGCGAGAGAGCACGGTCTATCGAGCGAACCCTCACCGCGACCAAGCATCGAACCGCAACTCGCCGAGATCGGCGAACTCCTCGCGACACGAACCGGACTGCTCGACTGCCGGCAATGTCACGCGATCGGCCCGCTGCCACCGACCGGCGACAAGAGCACGCTGCTCGCGCCGGGGATCAACTTCGCGCTGACTCGCGAGCGACTCCGGCACGATTTCTATCGCCGCTTCACGCTCGACCCACCGCGCTATGACGTGAGCACGCGGATGCCGAAGCTCGCGGTCGATGGCCACACGACGAAGGTCAAAGACATCTTCGGCGGCGACGCCCGACAACAGTTCGAGGCGGTCTGGCACTTCCTGCAAACGGTGCCCAGCGCGACGGCCGATCCCTAAGGAACGAGGCGTGCAATCGGCACGCGACTCGTACTACTAGTTTTCAGATTCTTGTCGGCGTGCTCGCATTGTGGCGTGACGCTCCGCGTCGCGATTCTCGACGCGGAGCGTCGAGCCACATTGGTTGCGGCTTCGCCGCGTCGTTTAACCCCAATACCCAACGCCGTTAAGAAGTTTCACTCGAGGAAATGGTGGAACATCGAAGTATCCCGAAGGGATTTCAGCAATTAGCCGGTGGTTGAGCGAAGCGATACCACCGGTATGGGCCGCGAATAGCTCCGCATCCCGGAGGGATGCCA
>JBJXEX010000153.1:0-5784 GCA_046156195.1 Planctomycetaceae bacterium
CGTCAGCGAGGGAGGATCCTCCCTCGCTGACGCTTCGGGTTACATTGTCGGCGAGGCTCAGAAATGCGCGCAAGCCGGCAAGAAATCGCGAACTAGTAGTACATCTCTCAAGAAGCCGCGTGAGGTCTAAGGCGGCGAAATCGCACCTTGGCCGACGCTACTCGCGCCGGGACTCGACCGTCACAATCCCCGCCACGATGAAGGACTCACACACAACTTCGGGCTGGAAAGCGTGGCTGCACGATCGCTGGCATACGGGCGATTTGGCTCCCGTGATCAGCCTATTGTCGCTGCTGGCGATATTCACGGTGCTGATCGGCCCCAGCGACTTCTTGAGCCTCAGCACCGCCAGCCGCGTTCTGGATCAAGGAGCGGTCCTGGCGATTGCCTCGGTCGGTTTGACGTTTGTGTTGCTGACGGCGGAGATCGACTTGGCGGTCGGCAAGATCGCCGTGCTGGCGGCTTGTGTTTGCGGAGTGCTCTTTGAGCAATCGTTCGCGGCTGGCCCGGCAGGTCAGAAGGAGTCTGGCATGAGCGTGCTGTCGCTGCTCGCGGTGCTGGCGATGCCTTTCGTGATCGCCCTCGTCGCCGGTTCGCTGTCGGGCGTGATGACCGTCTCCTCGCGGCTGCCGAGCTTCATCATCACGCTGGCGATGATGTTTGTTTGCGAGGGTTTGGCGAAGTATCTGACCAAAGGTGTCACCTTCAAGATGCCCGCTCTGCTGAAGTCGGTCGGCAACGACGGTGTTTTGGTCGGTGGCCTGAGCATCCCTTTTAGCGCGATGCTGGCGACGGTGGTGATGCTGGTCGGTCACGTCGTGCTGCAACACACGCGATTCGGCAGGTACGTCTACATGACCGGCGGCAATCGCGAAGCGGCTCGACTGGCCGGAGTCCGCACGCCGCGGATCGTGGTCGCGTGCCTCGTCATCAGCGGTCTGACCGCCGCACTCGCGGGACTGGTGAATGCGGGCCGGTTAGAGAGCATCGGCCTTGAGCAAAACACGGATCTCCTCTTGAACGCCGTCGCCTGTGTCGTGCTGGGCGGTACGAGTCTCTTTGGCGGCGAAGGAAGCATGCCTCGCACGCTGATTGGCGTGCTGACTTTTACAGTGCTCAAGGTCGGATTGGACGACATCACGATCGAAGGCTTCAAGCACTTCGATTTGCTGCGTCCCTTTGTGTTGGGAATCGTGCTGCTCGTCGCGCTGTTCATCAACGGCCGGATCGCTCGCGGCCGGAGTTGAACCTTTCAGCCGTTGAGTGGAGAACCGCAGTGCTCGACTTTTTCCGAAATTCACCGGCCGCCGCTCGCTCTGAGACTCAGGGGGCGATGTCCGTGGTGTGGATTGACGGAGTCGGCTGCTTTTGGATCAGCCGGGCCGAGCGAGTCGTCATTGGTGGGCCGGTTTCGCGATCTGCGGAACCGAGTCATCCGCGCGAGACGGCGGACATCGCGATCCTTTCGGATTTGAATCGGCGGCACGCAACGATTGTTCGCACGGGTGAAGGGTATTTGCTGGAAGCTCACGGTCCCGCGCGAATCGCCGGGCGCGAGGTTCACGATCGTGCGACGCTCGGTGACGGAACATTGATCGAACTGGGCCGCAGCGTGCGGTGGCGATTTCGACTTCCTTCGGCGTTAAGCCTGTCCGCGCGGCTGGAGTTCGTCAGCGATCATCGACCGGCACAAGCGGTGGATGGCTTGGTGCTCTTGGCGGGCACCTGCTTGCTCGGCCCCAATGACGAGAACCATATCGTCTGCCCGGATTGGCCTGGTGAAATTCTGCTCGTGCGGCAGCAGGGCGAGTTGTGGTGTCGCTCGCGGATGGACTTGAACGTCAACGGCCAGCGGCTGGGGAGCGGCCAGCGGCTGCAATCCGGCGATGTCGTGACGAGTGACGACTTGCAGTTTCGAATCGCCGATCGCGCCGTCGTTTAACCGCCACGCCATCGGCGTGCGCGAATCGTTTGGCCCGTTTCGCCCACGCCGATGGCGTGCGCGAGTCGTTTGGCCCGTCTCACCCACGCCGATGGCGTGCGCGAATCGTTTGGCCCGTCTCGCCCACGCCGATGGCGTCGGGGTTAAACAATATCGTCCGCTTCCGCGAGTCGTGTCAGATCCGAGCGATCTCCCCCGGCTGCACAAACAGGAGCGTCACCGAGACGTCGGTCGCGGCCAGGTGAAAGAGTTGCGCGACGGCTCGGCGGTACGAGTCCATCTGTGGGCGGTAGCGGTCCACTTTCGCGGCCAGAGAGGCCGGATCGTCAACGGTGTCCGTTTTGAAGTCGATGATTTCCGCCGCGATGACTTCATTGCCGGACGACCACAGCACGAGTCGGTCGATGATGCCGCTGATCAGCGTGCGGTCGAAGCGGCAGGCAAAGGGATGCTCGCGCAGGACGCGCGGCGTCAGCGATTGATGCGGTGAGCTGTGACGGCTTAACACGGAGGCGATCGCAGGCTTGTCGAGCAGCGTGAAGAACTCCGGCAGCAGATCGTTGGGGGCCAACGACAGCGGCGGCAACGTGCGTGCGGCGGCGAGCAGTTGCTCGTGGGTTGGACGGCCGATGTCGAGCCATTCGATTTGCTCGAACCATTTGTGGATCAGCGTGCCTCGGTCGAGCGCGTTTGACGAACGGGGTCGCAACAGGTCGTCGAGCCGCCGTGAGGTTGGTGATTCGTGTGAGGAGGGAGCCTCGCGCAGCCAACCGCGCGAGGATGACGGCAATGGCGGAGCGAAGCGGATCAAAGGCTCTACTGAGCGGCACGGCGCTAGCCGCCGGTCTTGATCGTCGGCCGACCCGCGGCTAACGCCTTGCGGATCGGGTTTGGGTTCGCGTTCGGCCGACCCGCGGCTAGCGCCTTGCGGCTCAGGTTCGGGGCGGTCCCAATCGGGATTGCCGGTCTCAAACAAGATCGCGTCGGCCGGTGCGAGCATGTCGGCCACAAGCGACGCACGCAGCAATCCGGCGAACGATTTCTTTGGCTCCTTCTCGTGCGGAGCGATCAGGAAATACATCGCATGAACCGCGCGGGTCAGCTCGACATAGAGCAGGCAGAGCGCCTCGTGCGTGCGGCGTTCGAGGTCTTGCTCGAAGAGTTGCTGCAATTCGATGGGGAGCAGTTGTTGAATGCTCTCGCTGCGATAGAGACAGACGGCATCGGGCGGTTCGGCGGGATCGACGTTGCCGGCGACGAGGTCGGGAGACTGGCCTGGGATCTGATGGTCCAATTCGGGCAGCACGACGATGTCGAATTGCAGCCCTTTGGATTGATGCACCGTCATGATTCGGATGCGATCGCCGCTGGGATCGGCGACACGCTCTTCGCGGACAAACTCGGCGAAGTCGGTCGGTCGCAACGTGGCCGATGGCTGATAGGCGTCGGCGAGTTTGATGAGCTGATCCAGCCGCGCGCGATCGCGCGGGCCGACGTGATCGAACAGTCGTTTCGACCACGCGGTGATGGTCAAACCGTAGCCGTCGGACAGGAGGCTTCGCCGCAGTGACTCCGCCAACCGAGCGGCGGCGGCGTCATCGCGGAAGTCGCGGAACTCGAACGCCTCACCCAGCGGCGAGGTGGCGACGTGAAATCGCGCGATCCGGTCTCCCGGATGATCGGCCAGCTTCAGCAGCGCGAGCAGCAGTCGCACGGCGGCCGAATCGGTCAGCGGATGTCCCCCCTCTTCGCTGGCCGAGATGCCGAGTTGCTGCAACTCGAAGATCAACTGCGCGACCGCTTGATTGCTGCGCGTCAGCACGCCGATCTCGCGCCGCGGATGATTTGTTGCCAAGTCAGCAATCAGTTTGGCCGCCGTTCGCAGCGTGACGTCGTCCTGCGATTCACCGTCATCCTCGTTGGCTTTCGGTGCCACTCGGAACTGCACAAAGCCATCGAGATCCGTTTTCGCGGTCGAGTGCGGCGGAAACTGGCGACACCACGAATCGACCGAATCGGCCAGCTTTTCCAATCGCGGATGTTTTTGCAGGTTCTGGAAGACTTGATTGACCGTGTCGATGATCGGCGGCGCGGAGCGGCGGCTCAGCGCGAGTTCCTGCGGGGTGACGTTCGGCAACTGGCGGCGGAGCGTGTCGAAGATGCGCGCGTCGCCTCCTCGCCAACCGTAGATCGCCTGCTTCACATCGCCGACGCAGAAAAACGACGGCGGCAGTTCCGACTGATCGAACAGCGTCCCTTGTCCCGCTTTCTTTTTCGGACGTTGCTTGCTGATGACTTGCTCGGCGAAGGGACGCAGCACCGACCATTGCAACGGGGACGTGTCTTGAAACTCATCGAGCAGCAAATGCGAGAGCCGCGAGTCCATCCGAAACGCCAGCTTGCCGAGCGACCGCGGCTCATCCTGCTGAGCCGCGCGCCGTCCGGCCAACGCGCGGGCCACATCCGAAAACGTGCAGCCTCCTTGTCGCCGTTGCAACTCGTGCAGTTCGCGGTCGTACTTGTCGAGCAGCTCGCGCGTCGCCTCGGTCTGCCGAGCCAGTCGGTTGAGCGCGATCCGCGAGATCTGATCCAAGAGCGGCTGATAGACCTCCAACGTGGTTGGATCGAGTTCCTTCCGATTGAACTTCAGCTCACCTTCCAGCAGTTTCTTGAGAATCCCTTTTTGGAGCATCTCTTCCCACTGCTCGCGCTCCGCCAGTTCGATGTCGTGATCGACCGCGTTCAAGTAGACGGCATCCGTTCGAGTCTCGGCCTGCCGGAGGTCTCGTAGCGCTCGCGCGGACTGAATGAAATCGTCCTCATCCGGCAGCGGCGGTTGCGGCACTTTGCGCCACGCTTCCGCCGATGTCTGCAAGGCGATCTCGTGACACTTGCGGACGGTCTCGACGATCAGCTCGCTGACCGATCGCGACGTCGTTCCTTTGGTCAGCAACCGGAGCAGCCGCACCAAGTCGTCGCCGGTCTCCGCTTCGAGCAGCGCTTCGACCGCATCCTCGCGCAGTCGATCCGCTTCGACCCCTTGCAGAATTCGCCAACCGGGAGGCAAGCCCAGCTCCAACGAGAAACTGCTGGCGAGCTTCGCGAAGAAACTGTCCAACGTCCCGACCTGCAAGCGATGCAACCGCTGAGTGAGTTTGCTCAGTAGTTCCCGACAACGCTCGGCAGTCAGTCCGGGCGATTCGATCGAGTCGGCCAACTCCGCCCGCTTGCGGTCGTCGGTCGCCGCGCGCGCCAGCATCAACAGGATGCGTTCGAGAATCTCGCCCGCCGCTTTGCGAGTGAACGTCGCCGCGAGAATCGACTCGGGCGGCACGTCGGCGTCCAGCAGCCGCAGAAAGCGGCTCGCCAATTGATACGTCTTACCGGTCCCGGCGGAGGCACGAATCAGAATGTCGGACAATGCAGAGGTCATCAGTCGCCTTTCACATCGGTGGGATCAAAGTCGAAGTCTTGACCCCACCGATGGCAAGGCCGCCCCACGGACGGACAACAAATGGCCTGTCACCAACTGAGACCCCCCAACGTCGATCAAGAAGTGTTTGTGGTTTCCGTTTTCACATCATTCTGCCCACGCATCATTCTGGTTGCCGGAAGTCAGCAGAATGATGGGTGGGCAGAATGATGTGAGATTGTTTGGCGTCTTCCCAATCGGCATCGAACCAGCAGGTCGTTCGGCGCTTTCCCACCTGCTGGCATTTCTGAAAGTTGACTCGCAGCGCTCGCCTCTTTCATCGCCGCTTGCAGTCGCTTTGCTTCGCCACTGAGTATTGACGAAACCGAGATCGTGATGATTGCTTGGTTTGAACAATTCTTGTTCGGCT
>JBJXEX010000519.1:0-9470 GCA_046156195.1 Planctomycetaceae bacterium
GGGCAGTCTTCCCTAGACGGCTGCCCGCGGATGGCAAAGCCGAACCGCGGATGAAGAACAACAATGACAGTCAACTTCGATCAACAAATCTATCGCCGCTCGACACTTCAAAAATCGGAAAGTAACTGGCGACGTTGCCGCGTGCGTACTCGTCGATCAAAGTCGGGATCTCTTCCCAACTCCAGACGCGATCCTCTCGTGGTGCCATCCAGCCATGTTTGCGGGCGAAATCGACGGCGTCGAGTCCCTCGGAGTAACGCGCGTAATGCGTGTGGACATGAATGTGTCGTTGAAGACACTCGATGGCTCGCGCGATCGAGGTGCGCATTCCCGCCTTCCAACCGCAGGTGGTCACGACCCCTTGGCGTGCGAGAGCCTTGAGCGTGATGCGATGCACGGGAGTGCCGACGTTGTCGATGAAGATCGAGACGCCGCGCCCCCCCGTCCGTTCCGCGATCGCGGCCAACACTCCCTCTTCCAGCCGATCCGCGTCGAACTGACTGCGGTCGATCGGCTCGATCCCGGACTGCTTCAACAGCTCGAAGCGATCCGCGTTCGAGCAAATCATGAGTACTCGGCAACCGAGCTGCCGCGCCAACGTGAGCTGCGCGAAGCTGACTCCGCCACCCCACGCACACACGATTGTTTCCTCGGGCGGCACGCCGAGCATTTGCGATTGCCAGCAGGCATACGCCACTCGCCAGTTCGCCCAGGCGGAAATGTAGCGCAGCGAAAACGCCGCCCACTGCAGCAACGTGAAAGGACTCTCGGCCGGTATCCGAATCAGTTGCCGCTGATTGAGCTTCATCGTCTTCGCCAGCACACCCATCGTGCCGGGCGCGTCATAGGCCATGATCTTGATCGGGTATCCCTGCTCGTCCCACACGGCGTTGCCGAAGACGAGACACAGATCGCCCTCACCGACGAGATCCACTTCCGCGCCTATCCGTTCGACGCGCACGACGCCGGCGTTGCCCAGGACCACCGCGTCCTCGCCACGCACCGCGCAGAGATCGATCGGGTCTCGCTCGATCGCGTGCAACATGTTCCCTTCCAGGCAACCATAGATCGGCGTGGCCAACACCTCGCTTGCCGTGATCTCTGCAAAGCGAAACTCTTCGCGAATCAACGTCCCTCGTCCCGGCTGTCGCGCGGTGCAAGGCAAAACCCACGCGTCGGTGGTGATCGTGGTCATGGAGTCGGTCTCGTGGGCTGGCTTGTCCGATTGGTCGCATTGATCTCGGAACTGCACTTTAGGCGATTGTCCTTGGTCATTTGCAGAGGGCGATGAGTGATTCAGCGAGGGTGAGGTATTTGTGGGTTTCGGGGGCGCGGGTCGAGTCGCTGGAAATTCGGCAGGTCGAATCCAACTTCCACGACCGCAGCAGAGCCATGAACCACGAACTGGCCGTCCGCCGATCGTCCGCGAGCAACATCCCGGCCACGATGATCGCCAGCCGAAAACACATCCGCGCATCAAGCGTTCCGGCCATCCTCGCCACCGCCGCCGCCAACCAACCGACGAGTGGAAACCTGGCCCGCTCCGTGTGCTGCCGATCGGAATTCGATTGTCCGAGCCGCCGCTGTTTGTCATGCCGCGAAGGCTGCATCTACTTCTGTTGCCGTTGTGATCGACGAGACGCTTTCTTACGTTGAGCCATCCTAGGCTCTCCTGATGAGTTGTTGTTTGCACAACGCCAAGCATCAGTCAGAGCCAAGTTTTTTCAAACCCCAATCCCAATCGCCCCAAGCCTGCGATCGAAGTTCGCCTAAAGTGCAGTTACTTTCTGTCAGCCCTCATTTACTTTCTGAACATCTCATGCGTCGGTTCGCCGCCGCTGAGCACATAGGCCAGCAGGTCTAGCACTTCGTCCTTCGTCAGCAAGCCGAGCAAGTTGACGGGCATCGGCGATGTCTTGGAGGGCTCTATTTCTTCGATTTGTTTGCGGTCGATCGTCACTCGCTGGTTTGGATCGGTGAGGTCCGTGTTGAGTGTCAGTGAGTCGCCGCCGAGATTGACGACGACGCCTGTGTGGACCTTGCCGGATTCCGTGACGATGGTGACGGCGGAGAATTGTTCGTTGATCACCTTGCTGGGATTGATGATCTGGTCGAGCAAATCATGCGGCGAGTAGCGACGACCCGCGGTGCTCAGGTCGGGGCCGGTCATGCCTCCCTCGTTTCCAAAGCGATGGCAGGTGAAGCACGCTCCCGCGGCGAACATCTTGCGGCCGTTCTCAAAGTCACGAGCTTTGAGACCGGTCTGCGTCGCTGCCGAGAGTTCTTCGAGTTTCCAATCGGTCGGCGTGCGGCCAGCGAAAATCGCGCTGAGGCTTTCGATCGCCGATTTCTTTTCCGGCTTTCTCGCGAGCACTTCGGCAATCTCGGTCTTCTCGGTCTCAGTCAGCGTGGTGACGGCGTCCGTGCGAATGAACTCAATGAATTTTTCAAAGCTCGCGCCGCCGCGATAGTTCGCCGCCTTGAGGAACCACTCGAAGTACGCGGTGCGCCGTTCAATCGTCCAACCGGCGCGGAGCATTCGCAGCGACCGCGCGTATTCGATCTGCTCTTCCTGCGTCGGAGCGTTCGCGATCAGCGCGAGGCTTTTGGCGGCGGCGTTTGGTGACTGAAGAAAGACGAGTGTCTCACACAACATCCAATTGAGTTCGCGCGACGGCGAAGGGAAGACGGGATCGAGTTTCTCGATCAGCTTGGCGACCCGCATGTCATCGGGCCGTCCGAAGCGGTTCAACGTGATCTCGATCGTGCGGACGAGCGTCAGCCGTTGCTCGTGATCGAGCTTGTTCCAATCGACGTTCAACAGCGCGTCGAGCAGCTTCGCACGCAACGCCTCATCCACCGGCGGAGTATCCGGCTTGCGATGCTGCGGGCAGACGCCGGCCGCTCGCGCGAGCGCCATCAATGCTTCGACCTGCGTCGCACCATCGGATTCAGCGAGTGCCTTGTCGGACCAAGTCGTGACTGGTTGATGCTCGATCGCCGTCCGAGCGGCCCAGCGGATGAAGCGGTCGTTGTGCTTCAAGTACGGCCAAGCGGCGGAGACTGCCTGCGGGTCTTGCTTCCCATGAAAGGCTTCCAGCTTGTGCCGAGTGGCATGCAGTTTGGTTTCGTTCAACGGCAAGCCGAAGGCGACGGCGTTAGGTTTGTCCGCCGCGTGATTGCGGTTGCTGCTGTCCGCCGCCGTCGCCTTGCCGTTAAACGAGGCGGTCGATTCCTTGCCGACGTATGTCACGCGATACAGGCCCGACTGCACGCGACGGCCGCCGATTGTGAAGTACATCGCGCCGTCGCCCGGATGAATGATCGCGTCAGTGATCGGCAGCGGAGCACCCGTCAAGAACTCTTCCTTCGTCGCGGTGTAAGTCGAGCCGCTGGGTGTGAGATGCACGGCGTAGAGCTTGCCCCAACTCCAATCGAGCGAGAACAACGCCTGCTGATACTTCGCCGGAAACTTCGCGCCGTAGCCGAAGGTCATGCCGGTCGGCGAGCCGGGGCCAATGTTGAGCGTCGCCGGCAAGTTGTCGGGATAAAACTCAGGCCGCTTGCCCGCTCCGTTGCGCCAGCCGAACTCCGCACCGCTGACGACATGATTGATCCGCGTCGGGCGATACCATGAAGTATTGAAGTCGTATTCCATGTCGGCGTCGTAGGTGAACAGCTCGCCGTCCTTGTTGACCGCCGCATCGAAGACGTTGCGAAAGCCCGACGCCACCGCTTCGAACTTCTGACCGTCGGGAGAGACTCGATAGATGATCCCGCCCGGTCCCATGACATCGCGCATGAACCCGCGACCATCCGGCATACGCGGCAGCAAATGATCCTCGCCCCAGATCGCGGGGACCGGCGACGTCGCGGCCATCGTGGTCGGTTTCGCTCCGTTGCCGCAGACCAGAAACAACGCTTTGCCATCGGGTGTCGGCAGGACGGCATGAACTCCATGATCGCCGTTGGCCGTGATCTCGCGCAGCAGTTCGACCTTGTCGAGCTGATCGTCACCGTCGCTGTCGGTCAGCCGATACAGCCCGCTGGGGATCTTCTTCTCGTAGTCATTGACTCCGACATAGAGCGCATCGAACGCCCACACCATGCCGTTCACCGCGCGGATGTCGGCGGGAACCTTTTCGACGCTCAGCGGATCGAGCGGCTGTCCCGATTGCGGCGCGGCGAAGCGATACAACCCGCCGTACTGATCACTGACGAGAATGCGCTGCTTGTGATCGACGCACAGATTCACCCACGACCCCTGATCGGCTCCGGGGACCGAATACAGCAGCTCGACCTGAAAATCCTTGAGCGTCTTCATGCGGTCGATCGGCGTCGCCTTGTTTCCCTTGATCGACGGCCCCACCACCGTCGGCCGATTGGCCTTCGCCTTCGGAGGCTTGGCTCCTTTCTTCAACGGCAAATCCGCAGCCTGACCAAAGACGAACGTGCTCCACAGCAGACAGACGGAGGCGATCGACAAACCAAACCAATTCATGTTGTGTGTTCCAGCGGCCGTTGTTGATCCAGGTCAGCTTCTACAACACTCGCAGGAACGCCGCTAAGTCTGTCCGCTCCTGCTCGTTGAGCTTGAGTTCCAGCACCAGATTGAAGAACTCCACCGTATCTTCCAGCGTGAGGAGCCGGTCGTCATGTAGGTACGGCGGCGAGTCTTTAATCCCCCGCAACGGAAACGTCTTGATGGGACCATCCACCGATGCCTTGCGGCCATTGATCAGCGTCTCTTTGTAAAACCGCTCGACCCGCAAGTTGTGCATCAAATTGTCCGTGTAATACGGAGCCGGATGGCAAGTCGCGCATTGAGCCTTTCCGAAGAACAGTTCCTGTCCGCGCAGCTCGCTGGGAGTGGCTTGCGCCGGATCGAGCTTGCCCAGCACCGTGAGCTTGGGGGCCGGCGGGAAGTCGAGCAACGCTTGAAACTCGGCCATGAAATGGACCTGGCTCCCGCGTTCCAGAATGTTGACTCCCTTGCGCTGAGCATGAGCGGGGTCGCCGTCGAAGTACGCGGCGCGCTGCTCGAACTCGGTGAAGTCTTCCACACTCTTGAGAGCCCGCTGCGAGCCGAACAGTCGTTGAATGTTGACGCCTCGCAGCGACGGAGTGCCGATGCGATGACGATGCTCATTGGGCCGGATGTCGCCGACCGTGTGAGTCGCCGCGTTCGTATGACCGTTCGCGTGACAGTCGAAACAAGCGACTCCCAAATGCGGCAGCAGACTGCGACGGTCATCGGTAGCATTGAACTGTGCCTGAGGAAACGGCGTGACCAGCAGTCGCAGTCCTTCGAGTTGCTTGGGATTGAGCGCGTCCTTGAACAGCTCGTGATAATTGCGGAGCGTTACCAATTGACCGCGCGAAACGTCCCCCAAGTCCAGGCGAGTCGTCAGGTAGATCGGCGCGGGGAACTCCGGGAGCAGATGTTGCGGTAGGTCAAAGTCGAGATCGAACCTCGAAACGTCGCGTCCCGTTTGCAGCTTGGTCTCATCAATCAATGGCTTGGGAAACACCATGCCACCCGCTTCGTGATGAGGATGCGGCAGCGGCAAGAAACCCGCTGGCCACAGGCTTTGCCGCTGGATGTCCGCAGGCGACATGGCTGCCAGAGATTCCCAAGTCTGCCCCTTGGGCAAGCGAACGCGCACTCCTTCCTGGACCGCTTTGCCGCGCGACATCGCGACCCCCTTCGCGGGGCGATCCGCCAGATCGTAGCGCGTCGCCAGCAAGTCTTGTTGCCGTTTCGCAAACCCCGCCTTCGCGGCCTGGAGTCGATCCACCAGTCCCGCGAAATCCTCTTGAGCGACGGCACTCGCCGCGCTGCTCAAGCAGCACAACGTGGCGACGCCTACTAGCAAAACACCAGGCCACGACAGTGCGAATCGAGTTGTCATGAGTTCCTCCAAATTGTTGGCCACCATTGGCCTGGCTTTTGAGCGTGTCAGGAAACACGAAGGTTCCCGCCCCACGGCCTGGTTTTGATTGTCCGAACTATTGAATCGGCTCCAAGACGAAGAACCCAGTCGTGAAGATCGGCTGCGGTTTTGGTGCGATGTCCGCACTTGTCTGCACGATGGAGCCTCGCACGACAAGCGGGTTCTCTTTCCCCACTTCCTGTCCGAGTTGGGCGGGGACAAACCAGCCTTGCAATTCGTTCGTGAATTGTCTGCCTCCGGGCAAATTCATGACCGCCGAAATGGACAGCCCGCCAAGACTTCCCTCGGTGACTTGGATCTTGAGATCGAGCTTGTTGGGGATCCCCGTAAATTCCAACGTGCCGGTGGTCCCGCATTCGCCGACGGTCACGACGCCAGGAGGCGACCAGGGAATGAAATTCGGGGGGTTCGGATATTCGTTCGTCGCGGGCTTCGGATCGGCGGCAACGGAGCCCGGATTGGGGCGATAGCTCTGGTATTTCCATTTTCCTTCAAATTTCACCATGACTCATTCTTTCTTCGTGAGTGAACTGCACGTCCGCATGAGCCGCCCAACAGTGACGTGAAACTCATGCGGGTCGATCCAAGTTGCCTGAAAAGAGGTGTCGCTCGGAATTGATGGGCAGAATGTCTAGGGAACTCCTGATCGTCAAGGTTTGAGATTCAAATAGGGCGCTGCCTTCAATCCGCCGTTCGGCTTTGCTCCGCCGTGGCAGAGTCTCGTCAGCGTCGCACGAACCACCACGCCAACCAGCACAGCAGCGGAAACAGGACGAACAAGATCCCAAACGTGGTCCATTGCGAACGGCGTTGATTTGGCCAGCGTCCCATCTCGAATCTCATTGTTGGATTGGCGACATTGTGATGCCGTACCGAGCGGCGCGGCGAAGTATCAAGGTCGCGCCGCGCAGTTGTAAATCGCCGAAACCGAAGTGGTGCTGGCTCAACCGGCACGCGCGATGGTTCTGGTCGGCAAAGAAAGAAGCGGAAAAAGAAGCAACTCGAGATTCCCGGCCCACCGCCCTCGCTGCGGCTGATCGTCGTGCAGGTCCGCGACGCCGACGGTCAGACGTTGGCGGATCGAAAACCATGATCTCGATGACCTCAAGCAGCTCGTTTGTGACGTGCCACTACCATTTCCAAGACTCAGGTTCGGATCGTTGGGTAGATCCCATCAAGGCAAGCTCGGTGGGGTTTGCGAATATCGCTGTGATCAGGACTAAATCCGAGCATCAGAAGTTCAATCTTCCGATGACCCCCGTTTCGCCGTCCCTTTTGTTAGTGGACCAAGCGGGTGCGTTGCGGAGCGGGATGTTGGTTGTGCCGGTGTCGCCGGTGTCGCCGGTCTTGGGATCGACGGTTGAGTAGCCGACGAGCAGCAGGCGGTTGCGAGTTGGCAGCACTCCTTGCAGCGAGACGTTGCTGCCGCCGGATTTCGTTTTCCAATCCCACTCCCCCGCGATGATCGAGCTGTAGCGGAGCGTCGTCAGGTCGGGGCTATACACGCGGACGAAGTCGCTCCAGCGAGATTCTCCTTGTCCTGGTTGCGGCATCTTCTGCAAGGCATTGCGAGTCGTGATCGGTCGGCGTCCCGTTCCGAGCACCGCGATGTTGCCCGCATCATCCACATGCAGCGTCGAGCGGCAGCGAGTCGTGTTGAGATCCGGCCAGCCGGATGTGAACTTCGGCCAGCCATCGAGGTTCGGGTCGGGCCATGACTGCTTGCCGACCTTCGCTCCTTCGGTGTATTCGCCGATGAACGTCGCGTGCCGCATCGAGCCGTCAGTCAGGCTCAGGCGTCCCAGCCAGCCGTAGTGGATGTTGCCGTTGCTCCCGGTGAAGTGCGGTTGAAAGGAGTCTCCCGGATTGGCCGGATGCTTGATCTCGTTCCCCTTCCAAAAGTTGACGACGTTGTTGCCATGACACCGCGCGAGCACCACCAGCACGCCGTCGCGGGTCGGTTGCGAGTAATCAATCGCCAGAGCATCGACATATTGATCGGGGGTCGAAAGCCGACCGTCCTGATCGTCGAGCTTGCTCTTGCCTTCGGCTGGCGGGACTTCGCGATACAGCCGCATCCACCATTTCTGTCGGCCGGTGTCGGTCATCGCGATGACATACGGCTCAAAGTCCGGCCCCTTGGGCAACGCCGATTTATTGTTGCCGCCGAGGTACAGATGATTGTCCCGTCGGTCGATCGTGATCGCTCCGACGTTGCCGCACGGAGTGCTCGGCCAACCGTAGCCGGTGTAGCCGCGACCGCGCGGGCTGTTCTTCGGATCGGCCGGATTGAACGGGCCCTCGAAGAACGCATCGAACGGCCAGCGACCCTGCTTCACACCGCCGTTGCCGTCCGGGAGCTTCGCCTCGTAATCGGCCTTAGTCCACGAGCGAAAATCGCCGCGACCCCACACCTTCAACACGATGCCGCTCTCGACCACCTTGCCGTGAGGACACTGACTCGCAGGCGATCCGAACCACTCGCTGCGCTTGCCGTCCGCCTCGTACCAATGCAGCCGCCAATCCTCGACGACATCCGGCTGACCGCTCGCTGTGACTCGCTTCACCGCCAGCCAGTCGTAACCGTGCGGAGTCCCCTCGGCATACACGACCTTCCCATCGGCACCCACATCCCACGGCTGATCCTCGCCAAGCGCCCCTTCCGCTCGCGGATTGAGAACCCACTCCAATCGACTCGGCACACGATCGACAAAGTTGCCGTCGAGTTTTCCGACGAAATACCCCGGCGCGATCTTGCGATCCGCGTCCGCCGTTCGCTGTCCCGAAATGAACAGCCCGCCGGTCTTCGCTCCCGGCAGATTCGTCCCCTTGATGTGGCGCACATTGACCGCTGCTCCCGTCGGCAACGTGACAACATTCAAGATCCGTTGCAGATCTTTCGACAGATGCAAAATGAACGCGGCCTTTCCGCTCACCGCCCCATCAATCGCGGGACCAGCCAGCACAACTTGCCGCGCATTACCTGGCAGCCAATCGAGCTTTTCCGCTCCCCCTCCCACCAAGACCGTCCCATCCGACAACTCCGCCACACACATCAACCGCTCATGCCCCGTCCCACCCAGATAGGCCAACACATCCGCATCCGCCGCAAACGCTTGGCACGAATTCACCACGATCAACGCGACGAGAACCAACAGTCTTCAAATCACCGCACCTGCACTGGACAACAGTGCTTTGACACCTGTTAGGTAGCCTGTTAGACAAGCCCGCAGGCTGGACCCATCCAGCCGTGTGAGGTTATGCTTTCGCGCCTTTGCGATAACCCATACCTCACATCACACATGGGCCAGCGCCCCGGCGACGCTCAGGAACCTGACGCAGGAGAGGCTTCAGGAACGCATGGCAAAAATTAGGGTTGATGAACTCGCAAGATCCCTCGGTCTTGAACTCGAAAAAGAAGAACTCGTTCGCAGAATTAACGCTTTAGATCTGGGCTTTATAGTCAAGACTGGTGCGTCGACTGTGACTGAAGATCAAGCTGGCGTGCTCCGCCAG
>JBJXEX010000156.1:0-6744 GCA_046156195.1 Planctomycetaceae bacterium
CTCGCAACGCGATGCCGGCCAGATAACCGACCGCCTTCGCCCGCTCGACCGAGCCAAGCGAAGCGTCTTGTCGCACGGTCTCGATTTGTTCGTTGAGCAACGCCAGCACATCGGTCGCCGTCTTCGCTCGAAACTCGACCGGAAGGGTTAGACGGGTCGGACACGGCTCGGCCACTCGCATCCGCCGCTTGTGCTCGGCGTCGTACTCCCGACGTTTTTGGCGTCGTACTCCCGACGTTTTTCAGGATCAGCAAACGGCATCGCTCAGCCCTCCCTTCGATTTTGAGTTTTCTCGGCCATCAACCGCCGCACGGCATCCGCCTTCTCAGCATCCGACAACGGCAGCGAAGCAATCATCGCCAGCGCGGCAGAGAACGAATCCCCCTTGATCGGCAGCGAGTTCGCCCGATCCAAAACCGAGCCGCCGTCCGCTTCGCCGTGTTCGTTTTCCGGTGAGTTGGTGCAACCAGTGGTGCAACGGAGCGAACGCCGCTTCGCAACTCGTTTGGTTTTCGTTGGTTGGAAACCTGCCGCGCCGGATTGTGGATCCGGAGGTCGGCGGTTCAAGTCCGCTTGGCCACCCTTCAGGATTCCCCGTGAAAACCTCATGTTTTGCGGGGAAGTCTGCATTTCTGCGAGCCGTCTCCGATGGCATCGGCGAGGCAATTGATAGCGCCTGAAAAGGGCTGATTTCGGCAGGGCGTGTGCAACTTTTTGCACAACTGAAATCGGCGGAGTCATCCGTGGTCCCGGTCGCTCGTATCGTTTGAGAGTCGGGGGCGGCAATCGTCGTAAGCGACTCCAACGCCGAATTCATGTCGATCAGTCCCAAGTGCGTGTTGCGGTCCATCGTCAGAGTGATGGTCGAGTGCCGAGCAAGTTGCTGGGCGAGTATGTGCATCGCTACTTCGACGACATCAAGCGGCATTTCCAGAGCCTACGAAGAGTCGTGACACCCAAAGCACGCTGCTTCTACATCGTGGGCAACTCCAAGTTCTACGACACGATGTTACCCGTCGAAGAATTGGCGATTGACCTGTTTCAGTCGACCGCGGCGGAGTCGGTGATGTGAGGTGTCACTGCGACGCTCACGCAGCGGCGGCAAGGTGGTCGAGAAGACGGAGAGGCGATCGAAGAAGTCTTCTCGAAACGTCCTGGCCGAGATGGTTTCGTCGAGGTCGCGATTGGTGGCGGCGATCACGCGGACGTTGATAGGAACGGCTAGACGGGTCGGACACGGCTCGGCCATTTGTGTTCGCCGCTTGTGCTCGGCGTCGTACTGCCTCCCAAAATCTACCGTCGAATAAGCTCACGCTTTCCGTCGTCTAAGAAGCCTGCCACGGCAAGGCCGGATGAACGCCAAAAGTGGCCTGCGGTCTTTTGAATCCAATTGGATTCAAATGGTTCTGGTGCGTCGCTACCCTGTGCCGAACCCTTGGGAGCAGGACCAACATGCGGACGGCACAGCCACTTTCAGAAGACGATGTGCTGCGGTTTTTGCAGCAGCGATATCAGGAAGAGCAATCGTCGCCGTCGTTGCGGGAGATTGCCGAGCATGTCGGGCACACGACGACCATCAGCGTGCAACGGATTTTGGACCGCTTGGAGAACAAGAAGCTGATCCAGCGGGATGCGGGCAAGTCTCGGAGCGTGCGGCTGACGGGTGCAGCGTTGCCGAAGCGCGGGTTGACCATTCGTGGTCACATCGCGGCGGGACCGTTGGCGGAGGCGATCGAAGAGGACGAGCAGATTGACCTCGGCGAAGCCTACAACCCTGAGACGCATTGGGGACTGCGGGTTCGAGGGAACTCGATGGTCGAGGCCCACATCTTGGATGGAGACGTGGTCGTGATTCGCACGGCCTCGACCTGCCATGACGGTGACATCGTGGTGGCGATGGTCGAGGGCGAGGCGACGCTCAAGCGGTTCTTCAAACGGAAGGACCATGTGCTGCTCAAGCCGGAGAACTCACAGATGAAGCCGATCCGTGTGAAGCGTGTCGAGATTCGGGGCGTGCTCGTGGGATTGCTGCGGAAATACTGACGACTGGAGTTACTGACGAGTGGAGTTGCTGACGAGTGGAGTTGCGGCGTGCTCGAAAGCCGTTTGCCGAGAGGTCAGTCGTCGGGGAACTCAGCAACACCTTTCGTGTCGCGACTCAGACCGGGCAGCACGTCTGGTTGTTCCGCTGCTTCAACCAAGCCGCTTGGTTCATTCCTGGAGCGATTGACGGAATCATGCCTGAGGTACCTCCCGGAAAACGCCGTCCGACTCGTAGCTCAGGCGGCTCGCCTGAGTCTGTTTGCCTTTCCGCAAAAGCAGACGAACCGCCCGCTCGACGCCGTTACGCGGAGTTGCACTGCCGGACCAACTACACCTTCTTGGAGGGAGCCTCGCATCCCGATGAGTTGGTCTCGCGAGCCGCTGCGCTGGGCATGTCCGCGCTGGCGATCACTGACCGCAACAGCCTCGCGGGCGTCGTGCGTGCTCACGTCGCCGCCAAGGAGGCCAAGCTCAAGCTGCTGATCGGTGCGGAGATCACGCCGGTTGATGCGCCACCAGTTGTGTTGTGGGCCATGAGTCGCACGGGTTACGCGAATCTCTGCCGGCTCATCACTCACGGCCGCCGGAATGCGCCGAAGGGTGAGTGTCGGCTGATGCTCGCTGACGTGGCGGATCGGGCCGAGGGACTATTGGCGGGCGTGGTGCTGAATCAGATTCAAGAGCCGCTGTGTGCTCAGCCTCTGACTCGTTATCGCGGCCTGTTCGGGGACCGTGTGTACGCGCTGGCGGAGTTGCACCGGGGACCGAACGACCGGCAGCGGTTGGCAGAGTGGCAACAACAGACTCAACAGGCATGTGTTCCGATTGTCTCTGCCAATGATGTGCATTGCCATGTGCGCGAGCGGCAGCAACTTCAGGACGTGCTGACCGCGATTCGGCATGGCTGCACGGTCGCGGAACTTGGAGAACGCCGGTTTCCGAATGCCGAGCGGCACCTCAGGTCGTCGGCCGAGATTTCCGCGCTCTTCTCCGAATGCCCAGACGCGGTGGCTCGCACGATTGAGGTCAGCGACCGGTGCAATTTCTCGCTCGATGAGTTGCGGTACGAGTACCCGGAGGAACTTTGCCCGCGAGGTCTCACGACAATTCAGCATCTCATCAACCTGACGTGGCGGGGCGCGAAGGAGCGTTATCCGCGTGGCGTCCCCGACAAGGTGCGGGGGTTGATCGCGCACGAGCTGAAGCTGATCGACGAGCTGCACTATGCGGCGTACTTTCTGAGCGTGTGGGACTTGGTCCGCTTCGCTCGCGAACGAGGGATCCTGTGCCAGGGCAGAGGCTCGGCCGCGAACTCTGTCGTCTGCTTCTGCCTGGGTGTGACGTCGGTTGACCCCGACCGGATCGACGTGCTGTTCGAGAGATTTATCAGTCGGGAGCGTGGCGAGGCTCCGGACATCGACGTGGACTTCGAGCACGAGCGGCGTGAGGAGGTCATCCAGTATCTCTATGGCAAGTACGGCCGCGAACGTGCCGCGATGACGGCGGCGGTCATCTGCTATCGGCCTCGCTCTGCAGTGCGGGATGTCGGGAAGGCGCTGGGCCTGTCGGTCGATCGTGTGGATGTGCTCGCTAAGCAAGTCGATCACCTGCATGACCGCGACAAGCTGGAGGCTCGCTTCCGGGAGGTCGGTTTTCCGCCGGAGTCACGGCTCTGCCGGCAACTCATCAAGCTGGTCGAGGAGGTCTTGGATTTCCCGCGTCACCTATCACAGCACACCGGCGGCATGGTGCTGACGCAGCGACCGTTGTGTGAGCTGGTCCCGATCGAGAACGCCGCCATGTCGGGTCGCACGGTGATCGAGTGGGACAAGGATGACCTCGACGCTCTCGGCATCCTGAAGGTGGATGTGCTGGCGCTGGGCATGTTGACGGCGATCCGCAAAGCCTTCGATCTCGTGCGGCGTCATCACGGTCGCGACCTGACATTGGCGACGGTGCCAGCCTACGACCGCCGCGTGTTCGACATGATCTGCCGGGCCGACACGATGGGAGTGTTCCAAATCGAGAGTCGCGCGCAGATGTCGATGTTGCCGAGGCTCAAGCCGCAGTGCTTCTACGATCTGGTCATTGAGGTCGCCCTGGTTCGCCCCGGCCCGATTCAAGGCGACATGGTGCATCCGTATTTGCGACGCCGGAGCGGGGAGGAACCTGTCGAGTATCCCGACGAGCGAATCCGCGCGGTGCTGGAGAAGACGCTGGGGGTGCCGCTCTTCCAAGAGCAAGCGATGAGGCTCGTGGTCGTCGCCGCCGGCTTCACTCCCGGAGAGGCCGATCAACTCCGCCGAGCGATGGGAGCGTGGCGGCGGCGCGGCATCATCGACCAGTTCCAGAAGAAGCTCATCGACGGCATGACCAGCAACGGCTACTCGGCCGACTTCGCCGACCGAGTCTTCCGGCAACTGCGCGGCTTCGGCGAGTACGGCTTCCCAGAGAGTCATGCCTCGTCGTTCGCGATCCTGGTCTGGGCGTCGTGTTGGCTGAAGTACCACTACCCGGCCGCGTTTGCTGCCGCGCTGCTCAACAGTCAGCCGATGGGCTTCTACGCGCCGGCCCAGCTTGTGGGAGATGCTCGCAAGCACGGAGTCACCGTGCTGCCGGTCGATGTGAACTTCAGCGAGTGGGACTGTGTTTTGGAGAGGGAATTGGGAAGAGGGGGAGATGAGGGGAGGGGGAGAGGGGGAGAGAGGGAGAGATCGGGAACTGGAGACGATGACCGTGAATCCGCGCCGGGCAGTTCGTCATCCAGCTTGAATGCCTCCTGTCGTTCCCCCTCTCCTCCTCGCCCCTTCGCCCCCTCGCCCCCTCCCACGTCGTCTCCAAAACTACGTCTCGGCTTGCGGATGCTGGCTGGCTTCTCCGCCGAGCACGCCGAACAGATCGTCAAGCGGCGAGGAGCGCGGCCGTATGGATCTCTCGACGAGTTTGCCGAGCGCACCGGTCTGAGCAACTCGGTGCTGGCCCGCCTGTCGCGAGCCGATGCGTTTGCGTCGCTGCGGCTCGGCCGACGTTCTGCGCTGTGGCAATCACTGCCCGACCACACGCCGACACCGCTGCTCGAAGTGGAACCTGCGGGCACCGAGCCTGCCGTGGCACTCCCCACGCTCGGCGCGTTCGGCGAGGTCGTGGCCGACTACCGCACCACGGGCCTGTCGTTGAAGGCGCACCCACTGAAGTTTCTGCGCCCGCAACTCGACCAACGTCGCATCACTCCGGCTTGGCGGTTGGCATCGACGAAGGACGGCCGGTTCCTCCGAGTCGCGGGATTGGTCTTGGTTCGTCAGCGACCCAGCACGGCCAAGGGCATCACGTTCGTCACGCTCGAAGATGAAACCGGGATCGTCAACCTGATCGTCCGACCGGACGTGTGGGAGCGATATCATCAAGCCGCTCGCACCGCGACGGTGTTGTTGGCTCACGGCATCTTGCAGAACCAAGACTCGGTCATCCACGTTCTCGTGGGCCGACTGGAGGACTTGTCCCACGAACTCGCACAGATCGACTCCACGTCGCGCGACTTCCATTGAGCCATTGAGCCATTGAGCGGACTTTGCGCCGGAGTCACCGAGGGAGTCGCGGATCGACCTCGTTGCGAGCGTTGTTGACGATGTCGCTGACCTGCTCGGCCTGCATCTCATCGGTCGGATACGGGACCAGCAATGTGGACAACGCGCCGGCATCTTCCTGTTGCGGGTCCAGCCAGACTCCATAGTCCGCCGGCTTGAGGATGACTGGCATCCTGTCATGGATCGTCGCCATCAGCTCGTTGGGAGAGGTCGTGAGCACGGTGCAGGACTCAACCAAGTCACCGTCTGGTGATTTCCACTTCTCCCACAAGCCCGCGAACGCGAACAGCCCCGCGTTGCGCAGCGAGATCACATACGGCACTTTGCTCTTTCCGTCTCGCCGCCATTCGTAAAACCCGCTGACCGGAACCAGGCATCTCCGCCGCTTGAACGCCGCGCGAAAGGCCGGCTTCTCGGCAACGGTCTCTGCCCGCGCGTTGATCATGCTGGCCGCCAACTTGGTGTCCTTCGCCCACGACGGGATCAGTCCCCATCGCAACCGCACAGGCTCACGGCCAGCGCTGCCGGCGCGAACGGCCAAGATTGACTGTGTGGGAGCGATGTTGAAGCGCGGTGTGTCCCACTCGACGAGATCGCGCATCAGCCCAAAGAACTCAGCGATCTCGCTGGCAGAGGCTCGCAAAGTAAATCGACCGCACATGTCCCGCTCCCACTGCAAGTCGAAGCCGGCCGATGACGTCGTCGCCAATCGCGTTGACTGAACGGCGGCCCGCTTCCCAATCACGACGAAATCCCCGCCGGGACCGCTCGCCAAATACGCCACTCCTTAGCCCCGTTCGCCAAGCTTCTTCTGAATTGGCGGTATCTCACCAAAATCTTTGAGAACTTCGTAAATCCAGGCGTCCAGTTTCTTGTACCGAACTCGATGCCATAGTTACAGAATCGCGCCGACAATATTTGGGCATTTTCGTCCGCATCTCATTCATCGAAGTTCGGGGGATTTCATGCACCTGAAGCACTGGCTCCGTCAACTCCGCGACTCACTCACTCACTCACTCACTCACTCACTCACTCACTCACTCACTCACTCACTCACTCACTCACTCACTCACTCACTCACTCACTCACTCACTCACTCACTCACTCACTCACTCAC
>JBJXEX010000524.1:0-56443 GCA_046156195.1 Planctomycetaceae bacterium
AGTTCGGCCAATTCCGAATTCCGAAGTGCCTGACCCCTGTCTTCCCACATCATCATCGTGGCCAGCGAGAGCATCGAATAGAACCAGTTGCGGAACTGGCCGGGGAAGCATTCGGTCACGAAATCGAGCGGGTACTGCGACTGCCATGCCTCGCGATTCGTGTTGAACTGCGTGGTCGAGAACGGCACGATTCCGGCGTCGAGCCACGGGTTTCCGACATCGACGATCCGCGACATCAGCCGGCCGGTCTTCGGATTCTTGATCTTCACCGCGTCGATCCACGGCCGGTGCGGCGTGTGACCTTCCAAGACCTCCCAGCCTTCGACCGCGCGGCTCTTGAGTTCTTCCAGCGAGCCCATGACCTCGAAGTCGAGCCGCTTCTCGCCGTGGACTTCGTACTCCTCGACCCAGATCGGCAGAGCCAATCCCCAGAACCGCTTCTTCGAGATCATCCAATCGCGCATCGACGTGAGCCATTCCAGCTCGCGTTCCTTGCCATTGATGCTGTCGGGCAGCCAGCGAATCGCCTCGGTGACTTCCTTGATCTCGTCTCGCCAGTCCATGTTGATGAACCACTCATCGACCAGCCGAAAGACCAGCTCGTCGCCGGTCCGCCAACAGTGCGGGTAAATGTGCGGGTACTGCTCGACATTGACCAGCAGGTGCTTCGCTTTGAGTTGCTCGAAGACAAATTCGGCCGTCGCGGGATCGGTCGAGTTCCTGCCTGTGAACGGCCCGAAGCCGTCGAGAAAACTTCCGTCCTCACCCAACGGAGCAATGCCGACGATCCCCAACTGCTGACCCAAAGTATGGTCCACGTCACCGCAACCCGGAGCGATGTGAACGATGCCGGTTCCCTCACCGGCGACAACCATCGGATTCCCTTTGAAGTCGCGACCACCATCGACGACCCGATGGCACGTCTTGCCGCACTTGTCCTTCACGCGCGGATCAAACGGCACGCCACCGAGTTCACTCTGAGCGGGCAAGTCATCAAACGGCCCGGTGTATTCCCAGCCGATCATCTCCGCGCCCTTGATCGTGGCTTCGATCTCGTAGCCACCTTGCTCCTTGAAGATCTGCCCAATTGTTTTGAGCTTCGGCACACCGCTCGGCCACGACCATTCGGGGCGGCCGAAGCCTTCTTTGAATTCCTTCGCGAGGCGTGGGTATTCGAGGTTGTCCTTCGCGAAGTAATAGACGGAACCGTCTCGCTTGCTGCGCAGCTTGACGTAATCGAGGTCCGGGTTGACCGCTGCGGCGACGTTGCTGGTCAGCGTCCACGGGGTCGTGGTCCAGACGAGGAGGTACTCTGTGGCGCACGCGGCTCGCGTGCGATTGTCGTCAGTTTCAGTGGCTTGCACGCGAGCCGCGTGCGCCACAAGCGGAAACCTCACGAAGATCGACTTGTGAACCGTCAGCTTGCGACCGTCGGCGACTTCCATCTGCGAGTACGCGCTGCCGCCTCGGCCGGACCAGGGCATCACGTCGTAGCCGCGATAGATCTTGCCGCGCTGGAAACACTTCTTCAGGAACGTCCAAATCGTCTCGTTGTTCTCGGTCGAGAACGTGAAGTAGCTCCCGCCCCACTCGGCATTGCCGAGCTTTGCGACGATCTCGCTGGCGGTTCCTGAGACGGTCTGACCGCGCGGCGTCTTGATGGAAATCACTTCGTCAGTCCCAATCTTCGACGCCAGCAATCGCAGCGTGTCGGGATCATCCCAATCGGTCCAATAGCCGAGCCGAATCGACTGCTCGGTCTGCCGCGCCGCGAAGTTGAGCACTCGGCGTTTGCACTCGTTGACGAACTTGTCGATCCCGTACTGCTCGATGGCGGTCTTCGATCCGAGGTTCAACTGCTTCTCGACCTCGACCTCGACCCACAGTCCCTGGCAATCGAAGCCGTTCTGATATCGCAGCTCATGCCCGGTCATCGCGTAGTAGCGCTGATAGGCATCTTTGTAGGTCCGCCCCCAAGCGTGATGCACGCCCATCGGATTGTTGGCGGTGATCGGCCCGTCGAGGAAATTCCACTTCGGCTTCCCCGCGTTCTGTTGCCGCAGTTTGTCGAAGATGCCGTTCTGTTCCCAGAACCTCAGCACGTCATGCTCACCCTTGATGAAACTCGCCTCACCGACTTTTTCAAACATGGCCGCCAGATCGTCCTTTCCGATTTTCAACGTGTCCGTAACGAGGCGGGAATTTAGCCGCTAGTGCCTCAATTGAAACGGCACAGGATTGAGCCGAACGCGCTAGCGTCGGGCGATTCGCCGTTGAAACGTCACCCACTGAGGCCCGTGGCTAGCGCCATCGGCTCACAAGAGGACGGTTTACTTGGACAGATCGCGGAGCAGTCGTTCCGGCGCGTCGGCGAGATACGGCGCGAGTGGCGGAGAAAGGCCCACTTGGACTCCGCCGAACGGTCGGCCTTCGTGAGCCTCAAGTGTCAGGGACCACACGCCCGATGCGCCATGAGCCTTCAGCGCGGCTGATCCCGACACCGCTTCGTCCAGCACGACAGTGCCTCGCGCATCGCGCACTCGCAGACGAACGGACTCGTCGGCATTCTCATTGAGCACGTTGATCGGCGCGTCCCCTCCTTCGGGAACGACGAAGTACAACGGCCGAGCCTGACGATGGACCTTCAACCGCTGATGCAAACCGGCGAAGTAGACCACTCGCGGATTCGAGACGCGCAGCTCGCACGCATTCAGCCCGAAGCTGGATGTGATCCAATAGGTGCCCGCCGACTTGGCGAGCCACTCGATCGGTTCGGTCTGACCAAGCGGCACGTTCCGGCTCAGCAGTTCGCGGCCTTCGGGGTCGAGCACTTTGATCTCGCCATCGGCCGACTGTTGCCGGCTGATCCGAATCCCCTGAGCGTGTACTCGCAAGGTCTCGCCTTGATCGAGCAACACGAAGGCGATGTTGTAGCGCCGCAATCGGGTCTCATCACCCGCAAGCGGCAGCTTCGGCAACGGCTCGCTGACCGCTTCGAGCACTCGCTTCGACAACGTCGCGCGCGGCTCCGGCGGCTTGAGCCGCGCGACCAACGGGCTGACGTGTTTCCCTCGCGACGCGATGAACCGATCCAGCTCATCGCTCGCCGAACGGAACGCCGACCAATAGTCCGGCTGCGGATCGGGGACGCGATAGCCTTCGACGACTTGCTCGGTCGGCGCGGCGAGCGACGCGAGCGTGTACAGCCAGAAGCCGTCGCCGTGACTCCCCAGTGCGTACAACTGCGGAGCAACTTGCTCGGCCGAGTGATGCGTCAACGATAAGCCGCCGAGATAACGCACCGACGCTCCGATCTTCCGCAATCGTTCGCGAGTCGCATCCACTTCCGGCGTGTAGCCCGCCGCATAGGTTCGCTCGGCCGCGACGATCACGGGGACATTCGGCGTTCCTAGTCCCAGTGCTAAGCCCTCATGAAACGGGAATGACTCTTCGAGGTGCATCGCCGCAAACTGAAACGTCTCGTTGACGCGATGCACGGCTCGCTCTAGTTCGCGAGAGATCCGTGTCACCTCACGTCGTTGCCAGTCGAGCAACTCTTCCGGCTTGATTGAACCTGCCCCGCGCCGGCACGACTCACACGCACACGCGGCGGAATAGCCGGCGTGATCCGCTCCGTACATTTCCAAGTCGAGCACCACGCCTCGCAAGCTTGGCCGCGTGCGCGAGAGTTCCGCCAGTTTCACGCAGCGCGGAAAGATGACCTTTCGCCAATACGCTTCCTCAACGGGACAGGGCGTGTGCGGCTGAGTGACGCCGCCCAGAGTCACCTCGCGACGGAACTCCGGAAAGTATTCGAGTTCATTGACTCCCCCCGCGAAGTTGATGACCGGCCAAAGTTCCAGGTCATGCGTCGCGCAGGTCTCGCACCACGTTTCAAGTCGAGGCATGACTCGCTCGTCGTCACCGGAAGGATGAAAGCTGGTGATCTTCGGCCAGACGGCATTGAGTCCCGCCTCCCGCATCTTCGCAGCGATGCCAATCTTCGCGGAGACCGGCAAGTACCCGGCCTTGAGCAATGGTCGCTCGGCCGCGCGGGAGGTGCTCATCGCAAGCAAAAGTCCGATGACTGGCAACAGGCAATGACGCATCATGTGGCTCGAAGAAAAAGGGGATAACGGCAATCGGCTGTCGGCTTCCGGCGATCGGCCGGACGCTGACCGCCGTGATACCGTTTTTACTTCTTCGGAAACAATGCCTCGCGCATCCCCGGCGCGGGGCGGCCCGCTTTGTCGTCCCAGTATTTGAAACCCGCTTTCCAATCCCACACCGCCCAGCCGACGTCGGCCTCATCGAACGCGGATCGGAACTCGCGGTAATACGTCGCACGCGATTCGGCATCGGCCGTTTGAAAACATCCAAACTCCCCGAAGTGAATCGGCCGGCCGTAGTACGCGGACCACTCGGCCGCGTCCGCGATGGTCGCGCGAAACGCGAGCGGGCTGCTGGGATTCTTCGACGTGGGCAATGTGTTGTAGCGCTGCACCCACTCGGCAACCCACGGGTTGACCTTCAGCTCAGGATCAATCTTCAACGGAGTGGCCGGCGGACCCGGAAACCGAATGCCCGTGACTTTCACATCTGGGCCGCCGAACGTCGCTCCTTGATGCGTGAAGTAAAACGGATCGTAGCAATGCACCGTCACGATCAAGTTCTGATCATCGTCGGGCAACCGCAGACTCGGCAGTTCATGCACGCTGTTGAATCGGCCCGTCGCGACAAAGATCACTCGCCGCGGATTCGTCTTGCGGATCAGCTTGATCGCCTCGGCGAAAACAGGATTGAGCACCTCGGTCGTCGCCGCGTCTTTGGGTTCATTGAGCAACTCGAACGCGACCAAGTCCGGCTGATCGGCGTAATGCTCGGAAATCTGTTTCCAGAGCTTCAAGAAATTCTCGTGCTCATCGACCGGGTTCGAGGTGTAACGATCGAAGTGGTGAATGTTCAAAATGATCCCCAGCTTGAGCCGCACCGCTTCGGCCACCAGCGGATCGACCTTCGCGAAGATCTCCTTGTCGAGCCGAAACATCGACCCCGAAGCATAGTGCTGCCAGGCAATCGGGAGACGGACATGATCGAAGCCCTCGGCTTTGACATGCTCGAAGTCGGCGGCCGAATACGTCGCACCCCAGTCCTGACCAAGCGGCGCTTCGAGGTAGTTTCCGAAGTTGGCCCCCTTGCGAAACTGCCGAGCCGCGCGATGTGCCGGAGTGTCGCGACTCGCGATTCGTTTCAGCTCCATGAAGCCGGCAGGAGTCACGGCTTTGACGAATGCCCGCACACGCACCGGTTGCCCTCCCGTGACTTTCAAGGAGGTGCTCAAGCGCCCGTTGTGCCAAGTCCGCGCGAGCCGCTGTCCGAATTTCGCGGGCAATTCGGGCGTTGACTCGATCACACGCCCACCGCCGACTTGCCATCCCTCCGGCGCGTCGTCGCGGAGTTCCTCGAACCCGCCATTCCGAAGCTGCGCCCCGGTGACTTCGAGTCCGTCCCAAACCAGCTCTTGTTTGAAGATCACCTCGGGCGAGCTTTGTTCCCACGGCCCCAACAGGGACAACGTGACGTTGCCGCTGTTCTTGGGAACAAACGAGACCGACCATTCGCGCCAACCGCGATGCGAAACCGATCCGCTGACCGTATAGCCGCGCGGCTGATCTTTCGCCGGCAGCCAATTCATCCGCTCGACTTGTACGCGAGGAGACTCCGACTCACCCGCAGTCAGTTCCCCGACCGCTTCCTCCGCGAGCAGATCGAACCTCCCTTGCCCCGCCAGCTTCACCGGACTTTCCGCGCCATCCAACGGGACCGAGAAGGGCACCAAGAACGACCACAAAACCGCCATTCGCCACATGCTGAGTCCTTCTGAAAAACTGGGGCATCATTCGCGCGTCACTGAATTCGCGCGGCTCAGAAATAGCCGCGCGAATTCAGTGGAGCGCGAATCGAAGCAGGTCTGAGGCGCAGCCTCGCTGGGTCTATGTCGAATCTCGTCGAGCCATCACCCACTCCAGCGCGGCGACATGATCGGTCAATTCGCCGTTGAGTTGTGCATCGCGCACCTCTTCGAGCAACTGCTTGAACCGCGGGCCGGGTTTGAGGCCGAGGTTGATTAGATCGTCTCCCGTCACGAGCGGAAGAGGATTCAGAACATCTGCCGGAGTTTCCTCCAGAAACTTTTCACAGAACAGGACGGTCTGTAAATCCGCTTGCTCGGCGAGCAACATGACTCGCGTCAGCGCCAGCAGGTCATCGCGAAATGGATGCGCGAGCAAGCGTTTCAGTTTCGCGAGGCTGAGCTTGTCCGCCTCACGCAAGGCCGCTTGCTGCCGCACGAGCCACGCAATCCGTTCGAGTTCGTCGTTCGACAACTTCAAGCGACGGCAGATGACCTCGACATTCGACACGCCCTGCAACAACACCGCGAAGGCGAGTTCAAACGACGGAGCTTCAAGCAGGCGCAGGGCTGTGAGCAGAGTGTTGCTCGATGACTCGCGTATGAGGTCGGCTCTCGGCATGCGGCGTTCGGTATCGCGGAGAGCGGGGTCGGGTGTGCGAATTTCAGATTTGGCCGGGTCTGTCGCTGGAGAATCGGAAGTCTCTGGCGGCCAAATCTGAAATTCGCACACCCGACCCCTGACCTCGGGCAGAATCTCGCGCAGCAATCCGACCTCGTCGGCCAACTCGATGGCGACGTGCCGATGTTGGTCGATCAGCATTCGCCGCAGTTCCGCCGCGATCCGCTCGGCGCTGACGACGTGAATCTCTGAAGCCATCTCGGTGACGGCGGCCTTCGTCGCACGGGCGAGACCGAACTCCAAGTGGGCCGTGAAGCGGATCGCTCGCAACATGCGGAGCTTGTCTTCACGCATTCGTTCATGCGGATCGCCAATCGCGCGGATGTAGCCTTGGCTGAGATCCCGTTCGCCTCCGACAAAGTCCATGACTTTGTTCTCCAGCGGATCGAAGAACATTCCGTTGATCGTGAAGTCGCGTCGCTGAGCATCTTCTTCCGGCGTGCTAAAGGTGACTGAATCGGGACGTCGGCCGTCTGAGTACACACCGTCGCTGCGAAACGTGGCGACCTCGACTTCGCCCGCTCCGCTCGGCCCGACAACGATGATGACTCCGAAGCTGGCTCCCACGTCGAGCGTCTTGTACTTCGAGAAGATCTTTCGCACCGACTTGGGAGTCGCATCGGTGGCGACGTCGTAATCCTTGGGCGTCTTGTCGAGCAATTGATCGCGCACGCACCCACCCGCCCACAGCGCGGTGAAACCGGAGTGCTTCAACCGCCGCACGATCTCCACGGCGAATTCGCGCTGCAGCACGGGATCGAGGACTCGGCGATCGGAACTTTCGGAAGGTGTTGTTGTCATCGCGCGAGTTTAGTTCTCGCCCGGCAATCTGACACTCCACGACAGACGACTTTCTTGCCCCGGACGACGCCCGCAATCGAATTTCAGAAGTGAGGCTCCGGTGTTTGACGAGCTTGTCCTCACGCTTCTTTGGATTCATTCCTCTGACCAGATTCCTTTGATCCCCTCCCCTGACCGCCGTCACGGCGAACGGAAAAGTTCAAAGGAATCGGGTCAAAGGAATGGAACAACGGACATCAGAACTCGCCGATGACTTCACGGCCATTGCGTGTCGAGAGTGCTCGCCAGATGGTGAGGTTGATGTTGTCGCTGATGAAACGGACGCCGCCGTCGCACAGTCCGACATGAACACCGCCGGGATGATCGCTGCGAGCCGAGACCAGTCCCTTGTTATGCGATCCGTTGCCGCAATCCCATTTCCGTGAATTCGGCGTGTGAAAGTGGTTGTAGAGCGTGTCGGCGTAATGGCCGTTGATCCATTTCCAACCGCGCTGGCCGTTCCAGACTCCGCTGCTGGCGGCATCGCACGCGGCCGGAGTCGGGTCCGTGCTGCCAGGCACTTCGAAGACTTCGCGCCGCCAGTCAAGCGGAGTCGTGCCCGTGGAGGTGACACCGTTGCCGAACAGACTCTCGCTGAAGAGCGCGGTGCTGGAGCTACCGTCCTTGAGACTCCGAAACCCGACGCTCGACCGCGCGAAGATGACTCCGTCTCCCATGGAATTCAGTCCGAACGTGACCGTGCCGCTCCCTAAGTTCCCCGCATAACTGGTCGGCCCGAAGGCGGACTGCGACTGACCGCTGTCGCTGGGGCAATTCAGCATCGGGATGCGTGACTTCGCCGCGAGATCGTTGGTCGCTCCGTTGGGAGCCGGCTGCCCGGTGAACGGCAACGGGCTGTCGTTGTAATTGATGAGCCGGCGCAACGAGTCCTGATCGCAATAGGGCAAGACGTGAGCGAAGCAGGAAAACACCTTGGGAAAGCCCAGTGTTCCGGGAGGAAAAACCTTGTGGCTGGCTTCGTAATTGTGGACGGCCAAACCGAGCTGTTTCAGATTGTTCTTGCACTGACTTCGCCGAGCCGCCTCGCGAGCGTTCTGCACGGCGGGCAACAGCAGCGCGATCAAGACGGCGATGATGGCAATGACCACGAGCAATTCAATGAGGGTAAAGCCGCGCACTCGGCGCGGAGAATAAATCTGCATGGAAAGAGTCCTCTGATGTCTTGGGGAGAGAACAGCACAAGCACGACATCAGACGCCGCAATCACCGCGCGCGGTCATGGCACTCGACGAGTGCAAAACCTCAAATGGGCCGGCAACAGAGACGTCTTAGAGGACGATCTTTGGCGGCGGCACCGGGGGCAGAAGCAGCGCGCTCTCAACCCGATCCGCGGGGAGCGCGATCAACGCGACGGTCGCTTCCGGCGATGAAATCACCGACACCGACGCTGGCAAACGAGGCTCTTGAATCAGCGAATGGCCTTCGGGACTCTCCGAACCGCAATCGCAACGAGAAATACCGAGTTCGACGTTCGGTGTTTTCGCGGAGTGACAGGCCATCGCGACTGGCTCAGCCAACTTCGACTCGGACTTCTTCACCGAGCAACAGGACTTCGCGACTTGTGGCTGAGCCTCGCGACGGCAACAGCAGGTTCCAGACATCCGCTTGGTCAACGAGCACGCGCATTGCGAACCAGGTTTCCGAGCACAGCTTGCTCCGCCCAATTGCGAGAGGCTGCCTGGTAAACCGACCGACGTCAGTGCGAACCACACCGCGCAGAACAACCGCGCCGTCCGCCAACTCAATGTCTGGCGGACAAGCAGTCGAGCCGAGTGAATCAATCGCAGACACCACCACATGACGTTGCTCGCCGAGTTCTCAAAGGCGGGCGGCATGGTAGGGGCGCGCATTTGAAAAACAACGGTTTTGCCGATTGCCCGACGGCAGTTCTTGCCGCTCGTCACGACCGTTGGAACTCTCCAGGTTTTCGTGTTCGGCAAATTGAGGTGAACCGGAACAGCTTGCCGAACCGATAACCCCGGATGAGTCCGTCTTCGGCGGACGCCGCGCGGCGGGGCTGCGCGGAACTTGGGTCTCGATCCGGCGAGTGCGTTTCATGCGGCATCCATTTTGGAAATGGACCAAGTGGGTCAGTTGGCTGAGCGTCGGCCTGTCGGGCTGCCTGCACGGGCAAGACTGGCGAGCCGCCGTGTTGCCGCCCCGCGTTCGCCAGGTGGCGGATCGTCGTGAGGCCCCTCCGCAACCCAAGGTGATCGGACCACGTCGAACAACCAAGCCGAACTTCGTCCCGCCCAACAGCATCCCCACGCCGAACAGCATCTCTCCGGTCAACAGTGTTCCCGCGCCAGTCGCTCCCAAAGCGATGCCGCGCCTGAGCGGTTCGCGTGTTGGCCCTTCCCATGCCAGCCGCCCTTCTGTCACTCATGGGATACCACCCGCCATCGTGGCACGTCCGTTGGCAACCACAGCGTCGGGCATGATCAGCGCGTCTCATCAATTCCAGAACGAACCAATTCAGCCTTCGACAACGCGCGACGAAGCTCAGCCGCGCGGGGCAAAGGTGGTCGCGGTCGAGTTCGTTCCGCCGCCGGCTCCACCCGCCGCGCCTCCCTCCAGACCGCTTCCGGCTCCAATGCCGCTGGCCTGTTTGACCGCGACGCCATCAGCGTCCGCGCCACGCGCCGTCAACCTCGAAAACGCCCACGCTGATGGCGTCGGGGTGCAACCGGCGAATGTGCCATCGCCATCCGCCCTCGTGAGCGGGCGAGCGATCCAGACACAGGCCCCCGGAGTCTTCGCCGAATTCGAGCGGCAAATTCCGCGGCGAAAGATCGACATGACTCGCGTCCCCGATGTCTCTGCTCAGCCCGACCCAAGTGACGAGATCGTCGTTGTTCCCGAACGTGAACCAACGCCGTCCCCCGCGTTGCCTGTGATCATTCCCGCGAGAACTTTCATGTCCACCACTTACCAACCGATCGTTCCGCAACCGCTGCCGCTACCGATACCGCCGCTCGCCACGCAGGAGTTGTCCGACATGCCCGAAACCGGCTCACTCCCGTCCGAATCGCCGAGCGCGGGCCAGGATCCGCCCGCGCGTCCGCGCGACGTGGCCGTGCTGGTCGAGCAAGTCTTTGAAGACTTACGACAACGACGATTGGACGAGGCTCGCCAGCGAACCCAATGGCTCAAGCAACTCGTTGCCAAGCGGCTGCCGGTTCCTCAAGACATTTCGACCGAAGCACCGATCAGCGGCCGAGACGAACCACAACGGCTCCACGTCGATCCCCGCGCGGCACCCGCCGACAAGGTTCCGTCCGAAATCGCACGCGACCACCAAGTCCCCACGAACCATCACTAGGAGTCGTCATGCCATCCGCGAAATCCAACTCCGTTCCATCGCCGGATTCGGTGCATGACGTGTGGTTGCGTCAGCGTACCGAATTGGAACACGACCTGTTCGACGGTTGGCAGCCAATCGCCCGACCGGTCTCTCCGAACACAGCACACGTCGCCGCCGCTCCGCTTCCCGCTCTTCCGAAATGGCCCGCCAAAGCCGAGACGCCGGCACCGGTGCGACTCGATAAACCTTCCGACAAACCTTCCGACAAACCATCTGAAAAACCATCCGACAAGCCTTCCGCCGAGCGACAGGCCAGCCCGCTCGGTGCCGAACAGACTCAACATGCGGCGTGGCTCCAGCAGGCCAACGCGGTGGCGTTGCAGCAACGGATCGAGCATCAACGCTGTGTTGAAGAGAGCCTCACTCAGCAACGTGAAGCGTTCTTCGAGGACTTGGCTCGGCTGCGTGCGGCTTTTGAACAAGAGCTGGCGGCGCGTGAAGCCGCCTGGACGGCACAACGCGACCAGGAATGGGCCGCGTTGCAAAGTGCGAAAGAAGTTCACCAGCTCGCACAGCAACGGTTGAAGGAAGACGTCGCGACGCAGCGCGTCCAAGAACGCGAAGAACTGTTGCGGTGGCGACAGAGTGCCGAGGCAGAACTCGCCGAGGCTCGCCGCCTGTTCGAGCAAGAGCGTTTGCAGCAGCAGCAAGAGTTTGCTCGCCAGCGTCAAACGGAGATGTCGCAACTTCGCCGCGACCGAGAAGAGTTCGATGCCCGGATGCGACAGACTCAATCCGAACAGGCGATCGCGCGACAGAAGCACGAAGACGAACAACGCCGCGCTCACGAAGTCCAAGCCGCTCAGTTACGCACCGAGCGGGCCGAACTCGACAAGCTGCGCGAGACGTGGCTCGAGAAATTTCGCCGCGAGCAACTCGTCTTGGAGAACGGCTTGCAGTTCTTCGGTCAGCACTTGGCGCGTGTCAGCGACGAACTGCGAGTCGCTCAGCGTGGACTGCAAGCGGTCACCGAATCGGCAACGGAAGCGGCACCGACGGCCCCATTCGCGGCCCAACCGGAACTCGTGGCCGCATCCATTCCGGCTCCGGCTCCGACTCCGACTCCGACTTTGGCACCACCCAAGCCCCTCGCGGCACCGGCCCCCGTGTGGCCTGTTTCCGTCGAGCAGATTCCCGAACCGGCAGTCTTCAGCCTGCAACAAATGCACGAACGACTCAATCAACTCAGACAGCCTTTGCGAAAGACCGCCTGATGCGCCGACGAATGATCTACTGCTGGATGTGGCTCGGCTGCGCGATGTGCTGCGCCGTCGCGTCCGTCGTCGCCGGCGATCCGTCGGCGACCGACCGACCGGTTGCGGATCGACTGGCGGCGGATGCGATCCGCGCGGGGCAGACACAAGACATCGAAGCCATTCCCTTACTGGCCAACTCGCTGAGCCATGACTCGCGCATCGTGCGGCAGTCCTCCGCGTGGGCGCTGACTCAAATGGGTAGTTCGGTGGGAGACATTGCCTCCGAGCTGACTCAAGCACTCGCCGATGAAGACGCTCAGGTCCGCTGGGCGGCGGCGACATCCTTGGGACACATCGGTCGCAAAGCGTGGCGGGCCGAGTCCCCCTTGTGGCAGGCGACTCTGGACCGCAACGCGGATGTTCGCTGCGCCGCACTGATCGCGCTCCGCACGGTCTCGGTTTCCTCGCCCAGTGCCGCGTTGGGAATGCTGGGCGAATGCTTGCAATGTCCGGCTGCGGATGTGCAGTCCGAGGCGATCGCGACGGCGGCGGTCATTCAGTCGCGATGGGACGACGATGAGAAGCGACTGCTCGTCCCGCACTTGGTCCGAGTCTTTGCAACCGCCTCCGACGACCTGCGATTGGCGGCCACCGTGTTGCTCGGCGATCTCGGACTGTCGGCCGCTCCAGCGATCCCGATTCTCGCCAACGCGACCACGGACCTCGACGCTCATGTGCGAGCGGCCTCGCTCCATACGCTGGCACGCTTCGCGGATGAACTGGATCAACGCTGGAATCAGTTTCCAGCAGAGCAGCGCGCGGCGTTGCGTCGTCCATGCGAACTCGCGACGAAGACATTGGCGAGTCACGACGGCGAGTCCTCGGAAGTGCGACGTCTGGCCGAACGCTTTCAGCAATTGACCGACGGCATTCAACTGGCCTCGGCGGACGATCGCGTTCCCACACAAACGATCGCCAGCATCCCCGCCGCCACGGCATCGGCCGTCAAAGAAACGTCTCGATTCTCGAGTTCGTCGTGGAAAAATGTTTGGCAAGGGACCGGCTTGGGACTGGCCGCGTGCTTGGGCGTATGGGTGCTGTGGCAAGTTTGGTTGCGTCGAACGGAACTCCAAGCCATGGAAGCCTTGAGCCGTCCGCCACAGGCGGATCAGAGAGCGGTCGCTGATCCTGATCGATCCGCGCTCGCTGATCCGCCTGTGGCGGACGGGACGGAAAATTCACAGCCTCACCTGCCCTGCGCGGTCGAGACTGGTGCCTCGACTCACGGCCTCAGCGCGAATGCCGTCTCGCAGTTCGTGCGAGCGCTGCAAGACGAGAATGCCAGCGTGCGCCAATCGGCCGCGGTCAAGCTGGGACAGATCGGACTCGGCGCGATTGATGCCGTGCCGCAATTGACGTCGGCGTTGAGCGACGCCGAACCCTCCGTGCGAGCGGCGTCGGCGTTCGCGTTGTCCGCCTTCGGTCCCCATGCGATGGAAGCGGTTCCGGCATTGCGAGCAACATTGTCCGATGAGTTTCCCGGTGTGCGTGCTCGCGCGGCATTCGCGTTGGGACAGATCGGCCCCGCCGCTCGGCGAACGGCTGAGGAACTTGCGCGGTTGGTGTCCGATCCCGATGTGTCGGTGCGTCGTAACAGCGCCTCGGCCTTAGGGGGCATCGGGGCGGACACGGCTGTCGCTGGACCGGCCTTGCGGCTCGCGCTGCTCGACCCGGATGACGTCGTGCGCCGCTGCGCGGTCGCCTCCTTGGCTTTGATCGATCCCGAACCGCAGCCGCCACAGACCGCCACGACACTGAAAATCTATCGCCCGGAACCGGCCTGCTCGGAAGAGTTCTGCTCGCAAGAGTGCAACACGGCGGAATCGGTGCCGCTCCACGATCACACTCTCGACGCGATGGACTTCCTCGATCAATTGGAAGACGCCGACAGCGAAGTCCGTTCGCAAGCGGCTCAGGAGTTGACCCGTCTGGGCGCGCCCGCTGTCCCGGAGATGATCGCATCGTTGAATCATCGCAATTCGGAAGTGCGACGGTTGCTCATCCACGCCTTGGGTCGTGTCGGAGCGGCGGCTCGCGCGGCCGTCCCCTCGCTGTTGATCGCGCTGCATGATGTGAACGCCGACGTGCGGATCGCGGCGGCCGAATGCTTGGGACGCTTCGACATCGTCACCCGCGCGATGGTGCAAGAACTCAAACAATCACTCTCGGACTCGAACTCTGAGGTGCGCCGCATGGCCGCGATGACATTGGGCCGCCTCGGCCAACAGGCGACTGAAGCCACGACCGCCTTGCAGGTCACGGCCATCAGCGACAGCGCCACGAAGGTTCGCGTCGCCGCCCAAGCCGCGCTGCAACGCATCACCGAATCGCTCGTGAGAGCCGCTTAATCGGAGTGACCGCAGACTACACACCTTTGCCGTTCGGCTTACCCAAAAACCGGGTTCAGAAAACCGAGTTCAGAAAACAGGAGACAAACAAATGACATCTCACATTCGTTGTGGTCGCTGGAGTTCATCACACTGGTTGTCCTGGGGCGTGCTGTCCCTGGGCTGCGTGTCGGGGTGCGCGAGTTGGGACCAAATGGCCCAGACCGTCGCGAGACCGTGGCACGCCACGGGAGAACTGCTGGCACGCTCAAGCGACCGCCTCGAAAACATGACTGAGAACCTGTCCCAACGCCCGCAGACTCCGGCCACTCTGCCCGGACAGCAACTGGCGCAAGGGGGCAATCCATCGTCTCCGACAGCGCCGTCCAACGTGCTGCCAGCCAACACCACGGCACCGGCACCCGCTCCCGCCAAGCCGTTGACGCCCGCTCCAGCCAACGTCGAATTGCTCCCGGCCCCGCCTGTGAGTCCGACCTCCGCGACGGTCACCGCTCCCGTCACCGCTCAGACGGCACCTCCGACGATGTCGGCGGTCACGGCTGCGGCATCTGCCAAGACCACTTGGTGTCGCGTTCGCATTCGCAACAGCGGCACGCAACCGGCAACTCAAGTTGCGGTCACCGTCAGCTCGCTGGCGAATGCCACTCTCGTCTCTCAAGAGGGCGAAACCATTTCCGCTCCCGTGACAGGCAAAATGGAATTCGCGGCCGTGCCTCAAGTGAATGCGAACGAGGAAGTCATCCTGCTGGTGGGCGTGGCGACCACGGACGAACGAGCCAATCGCCTCCGCGTGCAAGTCCGCGACGGACAGGGAGGCACAAATCAAGAGTTGCAAGCCCGCTGGAAAGTCACGATCGAAGCCGTGGAATAATGAGCAAGAGAGGTTCCCTGGAGGGAATCGTCTTAGACGAGAGCCATCACGCTTCGGGGGACTTATCTGTTGCCGTTTGCCTACCGAAACAACACATCGGCCACGACGTCGTTCGTCACCAATTCCAACCGGTTGGCATTGGCGACGGAACCATACGGGCTGACCATCGTCAGCATCGTCACTTTGCGAGTGGCCGTGACTCGGCGAAACGTGTCGATCTTGCCGCGTAACTCGGCGGCGTAGGCTTTGTCGATGACGAACGGTGCGTCGCAAAACTTCATCTCGCAGAGGTTGATGACATCATCCCGGCGATCGATCAGCAAGTCGATCTGCGCCCCTTGATCGGACTCCTCCGTCGGTCGGTACACCCACGAGGCCGAGCTTGTTTCCACTCCCGAAATGCCCAGTGCGTGTTTGAGCTGTTTCAAGTGCCGAAAGCAGACATTCTCAAACGCATAGCCGCTCCAAGCTTTCCAACCCGGTGTCGATCGCAGCTTGGCCCAAGTGCCCGCTCCCAACATGCGCCGCCGCTCGATCCACTTGAGATAAAACAAGGAATACTCATCCGCCAGTCGATAGATGGAATCCTTCTTCGTCTTGCCCCACGGCTCGAAGCGTGTGACGAAGCCGGCCTCCATGAGTTCATCGAGCGTCCCTGTCGCTCGGCCACCGGTTGGTAAGTGGGCCGCCGCCAGCATGTCGCTGCGAGCCAATCCTTGTGGGCTATCGGCGAGAGCTCGCACCAGCGCGACGTGCCGTTCGTGGTGCTCGTACAGCGACGCATAGAGTTGATCGAACTCGTCGCGCAACAGGCCGTCCTTTGCGAAGCAGATGTCGTCGATCGCCTGGGCCGCCGACTGTCCCGACCGGACATGATCCAAATAGAACGGCACGCCTCCCATCGCCATGTAAAGTTCGATGATCTGTTTGTCGTTCAGCTTCACGCCGTTGTTGACGAGAAACTCGCGCGTCTCGCCGAGCGTGAACGGCTCCAGTCTCATGCGATGCGTAACTCGATTGTGCAAACCGCCACGATCATGAATGAGATGATCGATCATCCACGAGGCCGCCGATCCGCAAACCACCATCAACAACTGCGGCTGCTTCGACCCCCACGAATTCCAAAAGTGCTCCACCGCCTCAAGGAACCCCGATCGCTTTGACGCGAGCCACGGCAGTTCATCAAAGAAGATGACCCGTCGCTTGGTGGGGTCGCGCCGAACCAATGTCTCCAGGTGCGTCCGCAGCATGACAAACGCATCGAACCAAGTCGCGGGAATCACCGGTTCCTTGCGAGGTCTCGTGGCCGCCGCGAACTGCTCCGCGAAATTCTTAAGTTGCAAAGCTCGCGAGGCGTGATGCAGTCCGGTCAACTCGAAGCACAGGTGTTTGGCGAAGTGCTGTCGAATGACAAACGTCTTGCCGATTCGACGTCAGCCATAGACCGCCAGCAGTTCCGGTTTTCGCGACTGAAGATTGCGGTCAAACAGCATCCGCTCGTGATGTCGGCCGGCAATGGGAGGGATGATCCGGCTGTCTGCATTCATTTCTTAAGTGGCCAAATCTAGGGTTTTGAAGTGAGATTTGGCCGCTTATGACAACCCCGTTCATCCAGCATCATGCGACCTCGTCAGCAGTCCAAGGCTCGTTGCCTCGTGTTCCGCCAAAATTCTTAAGTGGCCAAATCCTAGTCCGCGACCCCAGATTTGGCCACTTAAGAATTCGCTGGCTCAATCGAAATCACTTCGCCCCATACATCTCTTCGAGCTGCTCGAAAAAGGCCCCCAGTCTTTTCTGGTGCGGGCCGGGTGAGCTGCTGGGTTGATCCAGCAACTCTTGCAAATCGCGCCCGGCGTAGAGCAGCAGTGACTTTTCGCGGTCGCCCGGTTGAGCCCGTTCTTCGAGCCACGGGACCGTTTCTTCGAGTTGCGGTTTGGCACGCTTCACGAACTCTGTCCAACCGGCTTGGTCCAGAGTGGCCTCTCTCCGCTGCTGCAATTCTTTGTAGATCGCGACGTAGCTCGCATAGATGTCGGTACGCTGGCGCGGCCAGAACGACCACACAGCCACGATCGCCAGCAGTGCCGCCGACACGATGACCCCAGTGATCAAAAAGGTCTTCCCAAGCGGAGTGTGTGAACGCATTCGCGCCGTCGGTGGCTGCCAGCGTGGGGCAAACGCGGCGGGAGCTTCCCAGTCCGGAATTGGTTGCGGAGTTGATGCAGGCTCGGTGACAACTGCCGGCTCGACAGGTGAAACTGAATCGTGAACTCTTGGCGGCTCTGTTCGTGGTGAGACCGCTGGTATCGGTGCCGGAGTTGATTCCGGAACTTGACGGCGCTCGACAATGGGTGGAGGAGTACTGACCACCGTCGGCGCGATCAGTGGCACATCCACTTCAAACTCCAGCTCGTACTTGAGTGGCGAAGGCTCAGCGACTTTTTCCGGCGCGATCAGCGGCGTATCGATTTCAAACTCCAGATCGTTCGCCGTGCTTGCGACCAATGCTTTCTCGATCTTCGCGGAAGCCCTTCGATTGGCCTTCTGGGACGCCGCCAATTCGTGCGGCGCGGAGGTCTCAGGCGAGAACAGATCTTCCAGCGTCGAGGACATCAGACCCAGCGACGGTGTCTGCTCATCGAACAGGCCGGGGACTTCGCTGGCAAGACGCCACTCGCCGTCAGTCCCTTCCCGAACCCGATCGCGAACCAGCAGCGCGCCCGTCCGGGCCAACTCCGCGAGAGCATCATTCGGCATCGGGCCGAGCAACGCCCCGAAATCCGTCTGCACAAACCAATGATGCGGTGATGAAGACATGGCCTGCCAAATTCCAGTTCGGTGAACTCGTCGCTGCGCGAATACTTGAACGACAAGGACGCTCGGCTTTCCAGTCTCAGCAGGATAATCTCCGAACCTCGTTCCCGCGCGGAGAAGCTGTGATGAATTAGAGCCGCGACCGTCAGGGAGCGATCTTAAGTTCTTAAAGCAACCGCTCCCTCACGGCCGCGGCTCTAAAGAGTTCACCGCCTCGGAGTGTGGAACGAGATTGCGCACGCTCAATTCCTGTTGGTCATCACTCCATGCTTTGCTTAAAGACCGTCGGACTCTTATTGCTGTTGTTGAGCCTCGCTGGGGGATGCAGCGGGCAGCCGACGGCCTATTTGGTGCATGGGACGGTCGTATTTCCAGATGGCAAGCCGCTCACACGAGGCACCGTGGAGTTCGAGGCGATCAATCAAAACAAACCGATCACGGCTTCGGGGGAGATCGCCAAGGACGGAACCTTTCGGCTCGGAACATTCGCCCCCAACGACGGTGCGATCGCCGGCGAGCATCGTGTCGCCGTCATCTCCGACTACGAAATCGGAACCGGAGTCGAACGCCCCGGTGAATTGCCGCCGCCCCAACTGCACCCCAAGTTCCGATCGTTCAAAACCTCCGGCCTGAAGTTCACCATCAAACCGCGGATGAACAACATCTTGGTGGAGGTCGATTACGCACCTCCCGAAAAGTAGCCGGACCGAACTGAGGCTCTCTCAAAACTCGCCCACCACTTCGTGGTCATTGCGATTGGTCAGCTTTCCCAGCACATCGGTGGCAATCAGCACGCTGATCGATCGCACGCTGCCATCGGCCATCGTGAAATTGCAGAGGCTCTCGTGGTAGCTGCCGAAGTTGTCGAGGTAAGTGTCCGTCGGCGACTTGGCGATCGGAGCACCGGGACCGCCGCGACGCGAGAAGTTTCCTGGGTGATCGCCGTTGTAGATCGCTCCATCTTCTTGAGCGATCCCCCAGCGAGACGGGCGAACGTGCTTCTCGCCGATCAGGATCGTGCTGCTCGTGCCATCCACCAGACTGCGATAGGACGTGCGGCTCTTCCACGTCAGGAGCCGCGCCAACGGTGGAGCGTAGTACCCGGCGGGAACGGTTGGCGGATCGGTGACGCCTTCTCCCATGATCATCGCTCCGTTGGACGTGATCCAATTCCAGGTGCCCGCCGGACCATATCCGGCCGAGCAGGCATAGTCGCTTAGTGTTCCCGAAACGTGTCCGCTGGTTTCAAACGGCGACAAGATGTCGTCGTTCTGCGTGCTGACTTGCGGCGGGCCGCGCCGTGCTGGGCAAAAGTAGGTGGCAATCGGCGTCAAGCGGGCGGTGTCGCTTTGATAATAGTACTTGAGCTGCGGATCCCAATTCTTAAACAGGTTGGTGCTTTCCAACTCAGGCAAAATCAAAAACGCCCAGCTCATGTAATGGTCGTAGTTCCGCGACGGCGGCAACTCACCGCGTCGGTCGTGAAAGTTGTTGATCGCGAGACCAATCTGCTTGAGATTGTTTTTGCACTGAGTGATCCGCGCCGCCTCACGCGATTTCTGCACCGCCGGCAGCAGCAGCGCTATCAGCATCCCGATGATGGCGATGACGACCAAGAGTTCGATTAACGTGAAACCACGCCGGAGTGAATTTCTCTGCGAGCGACGCGAAACCAGCGAACGTGTCATTGTTTGTGCTCCGCAACAGAACTGAAATCACGCAATCGGACGGGTGAGACGGCAGAACGGTTAGGCACTTGCCTATGAAACGGGAAGCTCCTCCCTCAAGAGCGGCGGCATCCTAAAAGCTCTCTAACCCTCCGACGAGCGAGAACGATCGAAATTGCAATGACTGTGGCTGAAGGTATCGAATGGGGCGCGCCGACTGCGCGTCGTTGTCATTCATTCCGGCTCGGCGAGCAACCGCACTTCTTCAAGTAACTCGACCGCCGCGTGTCCCGGCGTTGGCGACGAGCAAATCGCGCTGCTCACAGCAATTCTGCTTGCGCCGGCGGCTCGGACGTCCGCAATGTTTGCAGACGAGATTCCGCCGATGGCGAACCAGGGCAGAGTGACCTCGGCGGCAACTTGGCGGACGAAGTCCAGGCCAGCCAGTTGATCGAATGACTTCGTACTGGTGGCGAAGCACGGGCCGACGCCAAGGTAATCGGCTCCGTCGAGCACCGCTTGCCGAGCTTGTTCAATCGAGTGTGTCGAGACGCCAATCAAGCGATGCGGTCCCACGATGCGGCGCGCTTCACGCACCGAAAGTTCGTCTTGGCCGACGTGAACACCGTCGGCGTCCGCAAGCACGGCGAGGTCGGGACGATCATTCATGATGAAGAGTGCGTCCGCCTCACGCGTCCATTCGCGCACTCGGCGAGCGGCTTCCATCAGCCCACGATCGGTCAAGTGTTTCTCGCGGAGTTGCACGACACGAACTCCCGCCGAGAGCGCTTGTCGAACCGCCGGGCCGAGGCCGTGATGACACAGCGATTCGGTCACGAGCAAATACAAATCGCAACCAGCCAAACGCTCGCGCGACGCGAGCGTGATCGTCAACGCTTTCTCGATCGTGTAGAGCCGATAGCGGAGTTGTTCGAGATGCGCGGGCAAACACGGATCGGCGAGTCGTGGACGAGGCAGCGGCGAATTCGTTGACTCCTCACCGGCCGAGCCTTTCGACGTGTGGCCGAGCAGCAACTTGGAAAACTCTTCGAGCGTTCGCAGGGCCTCTTCGACTCGGCGGCAATTGGCGACAACGACATCGCTGGGGAGCAGCCGAGTTTGCTCGCGCGGCGTTTTGATGCGCGTGCCGACGTCTCCGAGCGTGTCGCGCGCGGCGGTCAGTCCCAAGCGGTCGAGATCTGAAAGTCGCTCGGTGAGTTCGTGCCGCAGTTCCTTGAGCAACCGCGAGAGATGAGCGTCGTCGAGCGAGAATCGCACAAAGTCTTCGACGACCCGCAGCCCCTCGCGAGCTCGATTCGCCGCCGCGTCGAGCGTTCGCAACGTGTCGATCAAGTCCGATTCGGTCGGCTCCGACCAACGGATATTGAAGTCCGGGACGATCGGATTCGACACACCGGCAATTTGTTGCAGCTTGCCTTGTAGGTTCGGATTGCTCAGGCCGAAGCGATTGAAGAACTCGGCGATGACCGGATCGACCACCGCCAGCGCGGAGAGCAAATGCTCGGTCCCGGCCGGGTCATCCAGTCCGAATTGTCCCGCCATCTCACGCGCTTCACGGACAACGTCCGACAGTTGAGAACTGAGCGGCATCGGCACCGGCGGCGGTTCGAGCGAGTCGTCGGAACTCGGCGAGCGAGGAAACTGCGATTCAATGGCCGCGATGCTGATGCCGCTCTGTCCGAGCAATTCGCTGGCTCGTGTTTCATCCAGCGACAACGCCCACAAAAGATGCACAGGCTCGGCCGCCGCGACACCGGCCACCCAAGCAAATCGCCCGGCACCGTCGAGTGCTCGCATCGCTCCAGGGGTGAGACCAGTGTCGGACATCGGAAACAAGTTTTTCTCAGAGGTGATGGTGACAAGAATGATCTCAGCGAAGCGTCACGAAACGTTGAGCTTCAGCGGCTGTGACCGTTGAGCCGCGCTGGTTACGGTGAGAGGCGTTGCCCAATTGACCAACGCACTCCGCACGGTTGGAAACCAATCGGCGTCAATCCAGGCGAGATCATCAAACGGCAGTACCCGGCTCACCTGCCAGCCCGCTTCTTGAAGGACGGTTTGCATCCCAATGGCCGCAGGCGAATTGCTGGTATGAATGACAATCGGGCAGAAAGGTTCGCGCTCAGCTAAGAAGTCCGCGACGTCACGCCCCGTGTCGGGATCACGGACTTGGCCGTTACCAGTTTCGATCAACTCCAAATCATGATCCAACGCAATCAACGCGAGCTTGTCGAGATTCGTTTCGAGGAACTCGACCATGCTGGCGGCATTCGCAAAGTAACGCCGCTCGAACTGAGGGAAGCGGTCCTGTAAGCGGTCTTCCATCGCCGCGCGGCGATCCAGGTTGTCTTCCAAAATGGCGATCAATAGCGACATGGCTGGCCTCCTTCGCGGTCTTATCCGCTGCCTTATCCGATCACACGCGGACGCGAACCGTCAACTGGAAAGAATCGAATCGCTCCGCTGACGACTTCGATCCCAAGTTCTCCAAGACACGCCGCCACGTTCAGCAGTCCATCGGGATCATCGAATTGAAACGTCCCCGACAGATTGGTCAACTCCGTGATCTTGCCGTCCAGCATAACGAGGTCGCCAGCGTACATGGCCGGCGCACCAAAGCCGAGCACTTTGGGATGCAGATGTGGCCCATCTCGTAAAACATGAATCGTCCCAGCCGCATCTTGCACATACACATAAAGGCCATCGGAAGTCCCCGGCCGCAAGAGCTGGCTGCGCGGGTCTTGCGGATACGGCGTTTTGTCGCGCGGGAATTTCATCAGCGTCGAAACTCAATCAGTCGTGAGCAATCGGACTCAACGCTCCACGACGATGGTCACTCAATTTCCCAATCGGAAAGGACACAAAGACGCCCTTTGAGCGAACTATTGCTTTGCTCGATCTCGAACTGTCCGGCTTCAAGTCGGTCGGCAAGGTCGGCAAGCCATTCGCCGAAACTCAGCCAATTGAGAGTGTCATCAAATGGGTTGTCGTGAACGAAGCAGACGATGCGACCAACCTCACAAAGGTCCGGGTCCATGTTGATGCAAAGAAGATCGCCGCCTGCAGACTGCGCGACTGGAATCCACTTTGGATTCCACCATTCGACATGATCTCCGTAATCGCCGTCGTTTTCACCTGCGTACTCGTCTCGGAGATCCTCATCAACTTGATTGGTGCTTTGCCACGTTTGATAAATCTTTGCGATGCTCAGAAGGTTTCCATCGTTTGTCAGCCCCCAACAACCGCGGGGATCGGTTTGCCCATCATGAATGAGCAATGACTCCTTGAAGTCGATTGGCAATAAGAATCCAAGCTGTTTTTCCAGCTTTGCGATGAGTGCCAATGTTGTTGGAGGATTGAGCGTTTTCGCTGAGGCGGGCGAAAGTTCAGCCAAGAGTGCATCGATTCGTCGCCAAGTCTCGGCTATATCAACACGCCGTGGCGATCTTCCAGCAGGTTGAACCGGTGAATCAAGCATTTGCATCACTCCACTCAATAGTGATCGCGATTGGGAGCCGTAAGTTACTTCGCGCAAGAAAACGCCCCAGCGTGTCGGTCGGGCCGGCACGCTGGGGCGGATCGTCACAACACTTCGGTTATTTCTCGCCACCGCCGCCACCGAGGGCGAACAACGGGCCGGAGGCACCTTCCATGCCACCTTTGAGTTGCTCGCGCGGGACCGGAGTGGCTGCCGTGTCGTCGAGCTTGATCTCGCCGGTCAGCTTGCGGCTGAGGCCGATCTTGCGGTCGTCAGTGTCCACGCGCAGGACGCGGACTTCCAACTCGTCGCCGACTTTGACCAGCTCTTCCGGGTTATCAACCTTCGCGTCGCCCAACTCGGAGATGTGCAGCAGACCTTCGAGTTCCGGGGCCAGTTCGACGAAGACTCCGAAGTTGGTGATCTTCGTGACCTTGCCTTTGACGACCTCACCCGGTTGAAACTTGGACGGGATGTCGGTCGCCCACGGATCGCTGGCGAGTTGCTTGAGGCCCAGAGCGATGCGCTTCCGCTCTTGATCGACCGTCAGAATTTGGCATTCCAGCTCTTGCCCCTTCTTGAGCATCTCGCTGGCGTGCGAAATTTTCCGAGTCCAACTCATGTCGCTGACGTGTAGCAACGCATCGACACCCTCTTCGAGTTCGATAAAGGCTCCGTAATTCGTGAGGTTGCGAACCACACCTTTGACGTTGGCACCCGGCGGATACTTGGCGGCAACATCGTCCCACGGGTTGGGGAGCGTCTGCTTCATTCCCAGCGAGATTTCCTGCTTCTCTTTGTTGATGCCGAGCACGACCACATCGACCTTGTCGTTGATCTGCACGATCTCGGTCGGGTGATTGATGCGCTTGGTCCAAGACATCTCGCTGATGTGAACGAGACCCTCGATGCCGTCTTCGAGCTTCACGAACGCGCCGTAGCTCATCACGTTGACGACCTCGCCGTTGATCTTCGCACCGACCGGATACTTGTCTCCGACCGCGTCCCACGGGCTGGGGACGAGCTGCTTGAGGCCGAGCGCGATCTTCTCTTTCTCGCGATCGACGTGCAGCACTTTGACCTCGATCTCCTGGTCGATCTTGACCATCTCGGTCGGGTGACCGATGCGGCCCCAGCTCATGTCAGTGATGTGCAGCAGGCCGTCGATACCGCCCAAGTCCACGAACGCGCCGAAGTCGGCGATGTTCTTGACGATGCCTTTGCGAACTGCGCCGTCCACGAGTTCCGCTAGCAGCTTCTGCTTGAGTTCGGTGCGACGGTCTTCGATCAGCTTGCGGCGAGAAACCACGATGTTTCGGCGAGCTTCGTCGATCTTCAGGATCACGCATTCGATCTCGCGACCGATGTAGGTGCCGATGTCTTGTGGCCGGCGAATATCCACTTGGCTGGCGGGCAGGAAGACGTTGACGCCAATGTTGACCAGCAATCCGCCCTTGATCTTGCGAAGCACCGCCCCTTTGACGACGTCCCCTTCCGCGTGATTCTTGATGACCCGTTCCCATTCGCGAACGCGGTCGGCCTTCCGCTTCGAGAGCATGATCAGGCCGAAGTCATCCTCGACCTCTTCCAAGAGCACGCTGATCTTCTCACCAGGCTGCGGCGGCGGATCATCCCGATCCCATTCATCGAGCGTGACGACTCCCTCGCTCTTGTAACCGATATCGACCAGCACCTCGTCGCCTTCGACGCGGATGACGATTCCCTCGATGATTTGATTGACGTCGAACGAATGTCCAACGGAGCCGTAAATTCGCTCCAACTCATCTTCGGTGCTGAGGCCCGTGTCCTCGAAGCTAGAAAAGTCAAACGCCGAGTCCAGCTCGGCGTCATCCACGTTGAATTCACGAAGGAGATAACGATCAACCATCTCTGCAACTACCAATCCCGCGTCCGCAGCGATCAGCGGCCAAGGCCCGCTCAGGTCGCTCAAACCACGGTCGAAAAGAGGAACCCCTTGGCCAGCTCAAATCGTACATCACGACCTGAAACCACCGGCCTGCGGAAGGGGGCGGACTATAACAGGCGACATTCGCAAGCGAACAGGGATTTGCGAGGTTTTGAGGGAGTTTTGGTCGATCCACGGGATCTCGTGAATCTCGTTCCCACGCGGAGCGCGGGAACGAGACGAAGTAACCCGAAGCGTTAGTTTTGAAGTTGCGCTCTTTAACTCGGCTCCGCACCGTCTGGTCGATTTCTCAGGTTGTCTTCATTCCCTTGACCAGATTCCTTTGATTTATGGGGCGAACCTGTGTCTAAGGATTACGATCAAAGGAATCTGGTCAAAGGAATGAAACGAATGAATTCGGGCCATTTCCTTAGTGTCGCGGTCGAATTTGTTCGAAAGAGCGCAACTTCAAAAAGCGTTAGCGAGGGCGAACGCTTGAAGCGACTGCGAATGGGACCGTTTGGAAGCGATCGCCCTCGCCCTCGCCCTCGCCCTCGCTCACGCTCACGCTTCGGATTACTTGCGGCGTGGACGCGTTACGACTTGTCGGCATCGGTCTCTTCGGGATCGATCTGATAGGTCGTCTCGCCGAGGTTGACCAGCACCGGTTCGTCGAAAGCGATGTACTTCGCCAGCGAGCTGTGTTTGGCGGCGAGATCGAAGTATTCGCGGCTGAACTGGCGGATGCGGGTCGCCTTCTTAGCTTGATCGTCGGTAACGGTTGAGTCTTGCCATTGATTGTTCTTGCGGAAGAACGATTTCTGGCCCACCTGGCGGAGATTGGATTCATCGGACCTCTTGTCGCCTACCAATTGGCCTGACTTGCCCGCAGCGCCCCCGGCGACCAATCCGCGATTGGAACTCTTCGCAGGCGAGAAACCTGATGCCACTCCGCCACTGCTGTCACCCGCCGGCTTCGCGGCCGCCGCCGGTGCATTCTGAGCGTTTTGCAGTTGGCCTTTGAACGCTCGTTGCTCGAACCCCGCCACGCCGTCCGCCTTTTCGAGTTCGCGTCTTGCCACGCCGCCAGCGCGAATCCCATTGCCACTGTCGGCCAGCCGGACATTTTCATCGGCCAGGAAGCTCGTGTACGGCGTCATGATCCCGTGTTGAATCGAGAGTCGGACAAGCTCATCGACCAGTTCTTGGTTGTGTCCTCGCAGGTCCAGTTCGTCGATGATCTCGCCGACTCGGCGAGTGGCCCACAGCTTCTCGACGAATCCGAACGACTCGTCGTTCGACTTGGCGACGAAGGTGGCGGGGAAAATGAACGTCTTCTTTTCCGCCGCGACACCGGTCAGCGTGACCTTGGCCGCTCCGGCTTGACGGTAGCGGCCGACCCACACGAGTTGCTCGCCTTGGAAGAGGTCGGTCAGTTGTCGCGGATAAGTGCGGCTGATGAGCGAAGTCGTGGATGCCGGGACGACGGTATCGAACTCGACATTGAGCGCGATGTCGGTCAGCACGGGCGAGCCGATCTTGCGATACAGCGTGGAGACCGAGGCTTCGATGTTCTCGGTCGGACGAACGTAGACCGACTGGCCGCGATGGTCGCGTGAGAGACGGTCGAGCAACCGGCTGTTGACGTCGAAACCGACGCCGAGGTTGAAGATGCGAGCATTGACCTTGTTGGCGTCTTTCGCCTTCGCGGCGATGCGTTGCTCGTTGAGTTCGCCGACGGTTGGAATCCCGTCGGTCAGGAACAGGACATAGTTCGGCCGCTTAGGATCGGCCAGTTGATTGAGTGCGGCCTGCAACGCTCCGTCGATATTCGTGCCGCCGCCGACGTATAGGCCGTCGGCAAATCCGAGTGCGGCTTTGATCGTCGCCTCATCAGCGCGTTGCAACTCTGGGCGAAAGCTTTCGACCGTCGAGTCGTAGATCACGACGTTGAAGACATCTTCCGGCCGCAGTTGTTGCAGCAGGAACTTCAACGCACTTCGAGCCTGATCAAACTTCGGCCCGGTCATGCTGCCGCTGCGATCGATGACGAACACGCACGTCTTTGGGAGCGGCTTCGCATCGGCCCGCACGTCCGGGCTGGCGAGCATCAGGAAGTAGCCATCTTCGTTCTCCTTCGGCCGATAGCTCAGCACGTTCATGCCGACGGCTCCCCGTTCCGTGCCGAACAGCAATCGGAAGTCGTCGGGGTTGGAGACATTGTTGAGGGTCATTTTGCAGACCGCGCGTCGATCATCCGGCCGTTGCACTTCGACTCCGTGCGTCGGGCTGTAAAGGGTCTTGAGCGGCTCAGTCGTTTCGATTCGGACGGCAACATTCAAAGACTCGACCGGATGATGCGCGTGCTTGTGAGTGCCGATCGGCAGCAAGAGATCGACCACTCCGCTCTCGCTGCGGAGCAATTGCTGATAGCGAATCTCGACCTTCCGTTCAGCCTGCGGCGGCACGGGGAAGACGCTCGTCTGGAACAGCCCTTGGCCGAGATATTCGAGCAACGCCGGATCGCGTCGCTGCCGGACGATCGACTCGTAGATCGCGCGGGCTTCTTCTTTCTTCATCAGTTTGCCGGTGAGTTCTTTGCCATCGACCAGCAACGTGAGCTGACTGACTGCCGCGTTCTCCGGCATCGGGAAGAGCAGTTGAGCTTCGAGGACTTGGCTGCTGACGTTCTGAAAGACCTGCGAGAGTTGCACGGTCGCGATCTGATCTTTGACCGAGACATTCATATCGACGGAGCGAACTTTGTAAGCCGAAAGTGGCGGAGCGGGGCGAGGCGGTGGAACCGGATGTGGCGGCCGAATGATGTGAACTCCGTGGTCGATGATCACCACTTGAGCTGGAGCGAGGTTGGCAAACAGCACCGCAAAAGCGGCAACGACGAGAGTCCAAAATCCTCGTGGCATAACAATGTGCTCCTGATAGAAGACCGCAAGCCGGATGCGAATGGGGCCGTTCGACAACGAACGGTTGGTGAGAGTTCCCGCAAAAAACGGCTGCTTGCTGCGTTGGATACGCAGGTCTAAACTCGCGCCGTGAATCATAACAAGCAGGCGAACTTTCGTAGCCGCGTTCGCCAGAACGCGGGCTTGAGCACCCCGCGTTCTGGCGAACGCGGCTACGATGTGGCTGCCCCCTTTTGTTCGACGTTGGCCGACGCGGTCTCGATCCGCACGTTGAGCGATGTTCCGATTGGCGGGTTCCTCAGTGGCGGGATCGACTCGTCGTTGGTTGCGGCGTTGCTGAAGACGACCGGACGCAGCGATCTGCCAATGTTCACGGTTTCGTTTCGCGAGGGTTCGGCGGATGAATCTCCGTTCGCGGCGGAGGTCGCGAAACATCTCGGCTTAAATCATCAGATTCTGCCGCTCGATGAAAGCCGGTTGCCGGAACTGATCGACGATTACCTCGACTGCTACGAGCAACCCTATGCCGACAGCAGCGGGCTGCCGTCGATGCTGTTGTGCGAAGCGGTCAAAGAGCATGTCACGGTCGCGCTGTGCGGCGATGGGGGGGATGAGTTCTTCGGCGGTTATTCGCGGTACGGGTGGCTGCGGCGTGCTCTTCAAGCTCAACGCGTTCCTCAACTCGCGCGGAAGCTCTTCGGACGAATGCTGCCGTTGCTTGATCGGCAACGCGGACTCCGATTGCAGCGCTTGCTGGAGACGCGCGATGCCGCTGGCTTGTACGCGCAGCTCATCGGCGGTTCGACATTTGCCGCACCGAGCGATCTGCTGTGCGATGTTCTCACGACGGGAGACAACTCGGCCGAGCAATTGGTTCGCGACCTGTTTGCTCGTGTCCCGGCGGACCCAGTCTCTCAAGCGGCGTGCTTCGATGCGGCTTACTACATCCCCGACGACTTGCAGGTGAAGATGGACCGAGCGTCGATGCGCGTCGCGCTCGAAGTCCGCTCGCCGCTGCTGGATCATCGTGTCGCTCGGTTCGGAGCCGAACTGGCGACACTCACCAAATTTCACGCGGGACCGAAGACGATTCTCCGCGAGGCCCTCGCCCGATTCGTTCCGCGAGAGATGTTCGAGCGGCCGAAGCATGGCTTCTCGGTGCCGATGCGATCGTGGCTTTCGGGGCCGCTGCGCGGCGTCGTGTCCGAAGCGTTCCGACAACGCTCAGTGGCCGAGTGTGGTTGGTTGAACGCGGACACCTTGCTGCGACTCGAACGTGACTATCACTCCGGACGGACGGAGTTATCGGCCATGTTATGGCTCTTGTTTGTGCTCGCCCGCTATGTCGATCGCACGGCGACGGCGAATAGTCCATCGGCAATGTTGCAATCACTCACGGACTCCCCTCGCGTGAACTCTTTCTCTGTGGATCGTCGCGTCTCTGTGGCGTTGGCCAAAGCGGCCTGAACGAGACCACGCTCACTTCCCGGAACGGCATGATGCCCTCTGATTCCATCGACGATGCACTCGTTCCCACGCTCCAAGCGTGTGAAGATTTGAGCCGCGACCGTGAGGGAGTGGTGATTCCCAAGAGCGTACGACCGCTCCCTCACGGTCGCGGCTCAGCAGCCCCTCGGAGGCCGGTCGTCGATCGGGAGGCGGAGCGTCGGAAGGCTCGGTTCCACTCGGAGCGTGCGAACGAGTCGCACGCGAATGCGATGACGCTGACCGCGCAGATTCAATCGTTCTGCGCCCAGATGGCGTTGTTCTTCTTGCCTCTGCCGGCGATCAAGTACACGGAAACGAGTCTGACGCTGGCCGATCTGTTTTTGATTCCGGCCATCTTGTTGAACTTCAGCCACGCGCTGCGACTGCGAGCGTTTCAGATTCCGTTCCTGCTGGCGCTGCCGATCAACCTGTTGTCACACATGCTCGACCCGGACGGGAGTCTGATCCCGATCTTGCAGATGGTTTACTTGTGGGGCTTCTTGATTCCGTTCGGCTGGTGCGCGTTCGTGAATTTGCCGCCGGAACGGATCGCCTTCTTGTTGGTGATCGCCAGCGGGCTGAGCTGCCTCGTCGCGATGGGACAATTCGCAGGCGTTGTGCCGACTCTGCCGACTCAGAAAGTCATCGACTACAAGGACAGCAGCCGCGCGGCCGGATTGGTGTTGCAGTGCAACTCGCTGACGATGGCGCTGACCCCGTGCTTTTTGTTTCTGCCCTCGGTGCGGCAGGCGTCGTTGCGGATTCTGTTGCTTCTGCTTTTGCTGGGAGGCATCGCCAGCACGGTGTCGAAGTCGGCGATCCTGGCGGTTCCCGGTTTACTGTTCTACTTCTTCTGGCGTGAACCGGAGAAAGGTCGCGTGCTCCGCTGGCTGGTGGTGGTGGGAGGGATTGGCCTCGTGATCTTTAACGGCGGAGCCAATCTGGGAGAGATGTTCGACAAGCTGAATGCGACCGTCGAGGTCCGTCTTTCCAACGCGGATACGTCGATCGGCGACCGCTCCCATTTGGCTCAGGTCGCCTTCGATTATTCCAGCGAATGCCTGCTGATGGGGTACGGCACCGAGGGCACCTACCGGGTGATGACCAGCCAAGCCGGCATGGGACAGACCGTGCATGTGTTTTATCTGGGACTGCTGCTGATCGAAGGCTGGACCGCCGTCTTGCTGACGATCCTGGGCTTCTTGGGATTGTTCGCGTCGCTTTGGTCACTGCGAAAGTACAACGACGCGATCATGCTGGGAGCACACTTGTTGGCGATCTCGGTGACGACGGTGTTGTATCTGAGCTATCAGTACTACCCGTTCCTAATTGCCGCCGCCGCGCTCGTGCGTGCTCAAGCCGAACGCCCGGTGGGTTTGCAGGTCATGAACGTGAGCGGCTCTGCTCGTCCGCGTTTCGCGAGGACAACACGTCGAATCGAGTCACGTCCGGCGTGATGTCGCCGCACTCGCCAGAGCGGGGCTCCCGCGTCCTGGCGAACGCGGCTACGAAGGTGCGCAGCCACTCTACCGAGTGCCGAAGGTCAGCTCGTCCGGGGCGCAGACCCACTGGGCGAGCGTCGGCTCGTAGTCGAGCAACTCGCTGGGCTTGAAGTAGATTTTGAGTTCGCGCTTGGCCGCTTCAACGCTGTCGCTGGCGTGCATCAGATTCATCTGGCGGCTGACTCCGTAGTCGCCGCGGATCGTGCCGGGGGCCGCTTGACGTCCGTTGGTCGGGCCGAGCATCGCTCGCATGACCAACACCGCTTCCGGCCCTTCCACCGCCAGCGCGACCACCGGCCCCGCTGTGATGAACGATTCGAGCAACGGATAAAAATCCTTCAAGACATGCTCGACGTAATGCTTCTTGGAAAGCTCCGGGGTGACTTGCAGCATCTTCAGGCCGACGATCTTCAGCCCTTTCCGCTCGATACGGCTGAGCAACTCACCGCAGAGTCGGCGTTGGACGGCGTCGGGTTTGAAAAGAATCAGCGTGCGTTCGGCGGGCATGGGTGTCCTTTTTGATTTTTGATTTTTGATTTTGTCAGGCCATCAACTTTTGAAACTCGGCGAACAGATAATGGCTGTCGTGCGGGCCGGCTGAGGCTTCCGGGTGATACTGCACTCCGAAGGCGGGGACGTCTTTGCAACGGATTCCTTCGACCGTTTGATCGTTCAAGTTGAGGTGCGTGATCTCGACGCTCTTGGGCAGCGAATCGCCCAGCAGCGCGAAGCCATGATTCTGCGAAGTGATTTCGACTCGGCCGGTGTCCGTGTGCAGGACCGGCTGATTGGCTCCGCGGTGTCCGAACTTCAGCTTGTAGATTTCGCCGCACAGTGCGAGTCCCAGCAGTTGGTGTCCGAGACAAATCCCGAAGACCGGCTTCTTGCCGAGCAGCCCGCGAATGGTGTTGATCGCGTAATCCAACGGCCGCGGATCGCCCGGCCCGTTCGAGAGAAACACGCCGTCCGGGTTGAGGCTGAGCACTTCTTCGGCCGTCGCCGAACCGGGCACGATGGTGACTCGGCAACCAAGCTGCCGCAGATGACGCGGGATGTTCCACTTCATGCCGTAGTCGATCGCGACGACATGCGGGCCATTCGAGTTATCCGTCAGCGGTTGGTGCAGCGACTCATAGCCGGGAGTGATTCGCTCACGCACCAAGCTGTTGACTCCGAGATCCCAACCCCGACTTTGCTGGGGCATGACTTCTTTGACGAGATCGAGACCCACAATGTCCGGGCTGCGACGTGCCTTCTCGACCAGCGATGCGTCGTTGAGGTCGGTCGTCGAGAGGACGCCGGTCATGACGCCGTGAACTCGCAGGCGGCAAACCAACGCGCGGGTGTCGATCCCCTCCAGGCCGATGACTTTGTTCTTGGCGAGGTACTCATCCAGTGACAACGTCGAGCGAAAGTTGCTGGGGAAGCGGCATAGTTCGCGAACGATGAATCCGCTGAGCGACAGGCCGCTGCTTTCGACGTCTTCGGTGTTGCAACCGTAGTTGCCGATCTGCGGATACGTCATGGTCACGATCTGACCGCAGTAGGACGGATCGGTCAGGATTTCCTGATAGCCGGTCATGCTCGTGTTGAACACGACTTCGCCGAAGATTTCACCGTCGGCTCCGAAGGCTCGGCCGGTGAAGACGGTGCCGTCGGGCAAAGCCAGTTTCGCGGGACGATTGGGACTGCTCATAGTGGGCGGGCTTGTAGCGAACAACGCGGCCGATTTGAAGGACTCGACCAGTCCGGCCGAACGCCGAGAGCCGATGGCCGAATGCCGCTATTCCGTTTTTGATCGCCGCACTCGCCAGTGTGCGGGGCACCCGCGTTCTGGAGAACGCGGCTACGACCACCGCGCAATCTGCTGTGCTCGATACTCTGCCGCCGTCCCCTGTTCGATCGCCTCGCGCAGTCCTCGCAGCAGCCGTTGATAAAACGCAATGTTGTGCCATGAGACCAGCACCGGGCCGAGCATCTCGCCGCTCATGAACAGATGCCGCAGATAGGCTCGGCTGAATTGCGTGCAGCACGGGCACTCGCATTCCGCATCGAGCGGTCCCGGATCACGCTGATGCTTGAGGTTCCGCAGTCGCACGGGGCCGTCGCTCGTGAACGCCAGCGCGTTGCGGCCATTACGAGTCGGCATCACGCAATCAAACAAGTCGATGCCGCGACAGACCGCCTCCAACAAGTCGGTCGGCGTGCCGACTCCCATCAAGTAGCGTGGCTTCTCGACCGGCAGCAGCGGAGCGGTGAAGTCGAGCGTCGCATACATCTCGGCCGGAGCCTCGCCAACGCTCAGCCCACCGATGGCATATCCGGGAAACTCCAGCGGCAACAATCCCGCCGCCGAGCGTTCGCGCAGTTCCCGATCCGTTGCTCCCTGCACGATGCCGAACAACGCTTGATCGTCACGCTGATGAGCTTCTCGGCAACGCGCCGCCCACCGCGTCGTGCGATCGACGGCGTCGATCAACTTCTCGCGCGGAGCATCTGCCGGCGGGCACTCGTCCAAGCACATGATGCAGTCCGCGCCGAGCAACTCCTGAATCCGCATCGCTCGTTCGGGAGAAAGTTCTAGCAAGCTCCCATCGAGATGCGATTTGAAGACCACCTTCTCGTCATCGAGTTTCCGCAACGCCGTCAACGAGAAGACTTGAAACCCTCCGCTGTCGGTCAGGATCGGGCCATCCCAACCCATGAACCCGTGCAACCCACCCAACTCGGCCACGACCTCCGGCCCCGGCCGCAACGCCAAGTGGTAAGTGTTGGCCAACACCTTCTGCACGCCGACTCGACGAAGCTGTTCCGGCGTCAAACCTTTGACGCTGGCCTGCGTCCCCACCGGCATGAACGCCGGCGTCTCGACGACCCCATGCGGCGTCGTCCAACGACCACGCCGAGCGGCAGTCGAACCATCAGACTTCAACAACTCATACTGGAACCGATTCACGTCCCGTCTCCTTCGTAGCCGCACTCGCGTAACCGCACCCGCGTAGCCGCACTCGCCAGAGTGCGGGAGTTGCAGGCGAGCGGGGCGGCATCAGCCCTAATGGCAGTCGCTTTGAGCGGCATGACGCTAGCCACCGGTGATTCGGAATCGACGTTTTCCCGTAAATGACCGGCGGCCGTGGTCGTCGTTTCGTGACCCCATCGGTTCATAACAACCTTGGCAATCACCCGCAGCGCGGATTGAAGTGTGGCATGTTTCACAGCGAGAAGGTTCTTGCGGTATTCAACAGCCGCCTGACTGAATCGGGTGCAATGTCCTTGTGCAAATACCCGGATAAGTAGAGCGTGACATACCAGAACGCGAGTGCCCAAATAAGCTCAAAGAGAAAACGAGCAGTCGTTCGTAAAACGTTTTCATTGTGACCGTGTGCCGGAGCTTTACTGTCATCGCGATAGAGTGCGGCGAAAACACGATTGAAACCTTTAGGATAAAAGGCAACGGCCATGTCGAGTTGTCGACCGGCATGAGAAGTAGACCCAACGTCGCGATGTGTAATCGTGTCGTAAATGAGAGCTACGGAGAACGAAATGATGCAACGTGAAAGAAGCGCAATCCAAAACACAAAACCAACCACTGTCCAAGTCACTAAAGTCACAACCAGCACGGCAATTTTGACGACAGAAATTATCGCCCGTGCAACGACGCCACCATTATTTGTATCTGCTTGTCGTAAATCGGGAGTTTCCAGTTTCACGCGATGTCCTTGGCTGGGGTAAGGCGTCACACCGGGTCGGGTGTGCGAATTTGAGAAATCGCCGGTGTCGATTTAGAAAGTAGCTTAGTCGAGAACGGCGATTTCTGAAATTCGCACACCCGACCCCGACCCGCCGCCCGACCTGTTGTGATCGTTCCGCCCACGCCGATGGCGTAGGGGTTAAACAGCTCATCCGACCCGCGTTACCCAGCCGGCGGCAATTGGCCGTAGTGGAACCAGTACTCGCAAATGGCATTGGCCAGTTCGATGAACTCGTCGAGGTCCACCGGCTTGCGGAGGTACGAGTTGGCTTGCAGGCGGTAGGCTTCGAGGATGTCGTCGTCGGCATCGGAGGTCGTGAGAATGACCACTGGGATCGTTCGCAGGTTGGGGTCGCGTTTGATGGTGGCCAGAATTTCGCGGCCGTCGATGCCGGGCAGGTTCAGGTCCAGCAGCACCAGATCGGGGCGCGGAGCCGCGGCGAATTGTCCTTGGCGGCGCAGGAACGCCAGCGCGGTGTCGCCTTCAGAGGCGGCATGCACTTCGTTCGGAATCCGGCTCTCGCGAAAACACTGCCGAGTCAACTCGACATCGGCCGGGTTGTCTTCGATCAGCAGGATGTGTCTGGGGCGGGAGTGGGGGCGGGGGCGGGGGCGGGCGGGGCTGTCAGTGGGGGGCATTTTCCAACTCGGTGGGGCTGTTACCTTTTTTAGAGCCGCGACCGTCAGGGAGCGGCTCTAACTCTTCGCAACTTCGGTGGGAGGGGGCAGGGGACTCGGCAGCGTGAAGTAGAAAGTGCTGCCCTGTCCAAATTGTGACTCCACCCAAATTCTCCCGCCGTAGCGCTCGACAATTCGCTTGCAGATCGCCAAGCCGATACCGGTCCCTTGGTATTGATCGTGAGATTGCAGACGTTTGAAGATTTCAAAGACTCGTTCGTGGAATTCGGGTTTGATGCCAATGCCGTTGTCACTGACGGCAAAGAGCCAGTTGGACTCGACCTGCTTGGCGGTGATGGAGACTCGCGGCGGACGGTTGCCTCGAAACTTCACCGCGTTGCCGATCAAGTTTTGGAGCAGGGCCTCCAACTGTGTGGCATCCGCCCAGACGATGGGCAGGTTGCCGACAGTGACTTTCGCCCCAGATTCGGTGATCAACTGCGACAGATTGTCGAGAGCCAACCGGCAGATTGAATTGCAATCGACCGTGATCCAGGACTCGGCTTGGTTGTCGATGCGGGCGTAGGTCAGCAGATCGCGCACCAGACGTTGCATCCGTTTTGCTCCGCTGACCACAAATTGCAGCCACTGCATGGCCCGCTCATCGAGCTTCCCGGAGTAATGCTTCTCCATCAGTTGGCAGTAGCTGCTGACCGCTCGCAACGGCTCTTGCAAGTCGTGCGATGCGACGTAGGCGAACTGCTGCAGATCGACGTTGCTGCGTTCCAAGTTTTGAGCATAGCGCTCCAAGCCGTGCTGAGCCTGTTTCAATTCGGTGACATCCAACAGCAGGGATTGAATACCGATCACTTGGCCTTGAGCATCTTTGACCGGCGTGCGAATGACTTTCATGTACTGTTCGCGGTCGCCGATCATCAGCTTCTCGATCCGCTCTTCCGGCTGGCCGAGATCGACGACTCGGCGAATGATCGAGCCGCTCTGCTTGGCCGCCAACTGCGGCACCAGTTTGTCTTGCGACTGGCCCAAGAGGTCGTCCGCCGACGCACCGAACATCTGACAGAACTCTTCGTTGACGTACACGAAGTGACCGCCGAGGTCCGTCCGTGAAATGCCGATCGGCACATGATCGACCATCGAACGGAAAAACGTCGCCGCTTCCTCGGCAACTTGTCGCAAGCACGAATCCATCCGCAATTGCTGAGCGACCTCCACCGACTCCACCAGTTGCCAGCCGATCCAGCCCATCAAACCCATCGCGATGAAGCCCGCGCCGCGCTGGATGATTTCTTCCGACATCCGCGAGGTCGTCTCGCCAATGAAATAGCCGGCGATCGTCAGCAGCACGCACCACCCACCAATGGCGATCAGCGACTCCAATCGCCGGTTGCCCAACACAATGGCGATCGACAGGACATAGAGCATCACCAACGCGCCGCTAGAAGGAAGCACGCAATCGACCGCGAAGACGCCGAGCGAAAAGACGAACGCGATCCAACTCAAGGCCCGACGAGTCCGCGGCAATTGGCTGAGCGCCGTCCGTTCCGCAAAGGTCTCCCACGCGGCGGGCATCGAATTGAGGAGGGCCAGTCGAGACATGGGGGAGGATTTTTGATTTTTGATTTTTGATTGGACCGCATACGGCGGCGGAGGACTGGCTTAATCAAGTAACCCGAAGCGTCAGCGAGGGTGAACGCTTCACAGGCGTTGGATTTCAGAGATCATCACCTCGTGAAGCGTTCGCCCTCGCTGACGCTTCGGGTTACATCGTCGGACTCTTCTCTTCACCTCGCTTCCAGCACCATGCGGACCAAATCGGCCATTGAGTTGGCTTCCATTTTCTCCACGATGCTGCCGCGTTGATTGCGGACGGTGTTGGGGCTGGTCCCCAACTGCATCGCGATCTGTTTGACGTTGTGACCGGCCACCAACTCCTTGAGGATTTCCCGTTCGCGCTGCGACAGCTTGCTGAGCTTGGCGGCCACAGACTCGCCGCTGACCGGTTGCTCGCGGTGCGGTTCCGACTGGGCGAGTGCGTCGCGCACCGCGTTCAGCAGTTGTTGATCGCTGCAGGGCTTTTCGAGCAGGTTGACCGCGCCGGACTTCATCGCCGTCACGATGGAGGGGACTTCCGCATTCGCGGTCAGCACGATGGTCGGCAGTTTGGGTTTCCTGAGCGTGAGAGCTTGCAGCACGTCCAAGCCGTTGATTTCCGGCATCTTCAGGTCGAGGATCAAGCAGGCGTTGGACCGCGACGTCATCGTTTGCAAAAACTTCGTGGGAGAATCGAAGGTCTGCACCAGATAGTGCTCGGACTCCAGCAAGTCGCGGAGGGAATCACAGACGGCCGGTTCATCGTCCAGCACGAAGACCATCGCGGACTCCGCATGAGTGGTATTCATCCCGCAACTCCTGGCTGAATCGGGAGCGTGAATTCCAAAGTTAAACCACGCGTCAAATTGGATTGTGCCGTCAGCCGTCCGCCGTGCGATTCGATGATCGAACGGCTGATCGACAGGCCCATTCCCAAGCCTTGTGCCTTGGTCGTGAAGAACGGCTCGAACAGCCGATCGAGATCGCGCGCCTCGCAACCCGCGCCGTGATCGGTGACGCTGACGGCGACGCAATCGAAACCAATTCGCCGCGATTCCACCGACAGCCGCCGCTCCTCCGCGGGAGTGTGCTGCATCGCCTCGAAGCCGTTCCGCACGAGGTTCAGCATCACCTGCTGCAACTGAATGCGGTCGGCTCGGACGCGCGGCAACTCGTCGGGCAACTCCAATCGGACACGCACGTCTTGGCCTGCGGCCTCGGCACGAACCATCTCCAACACGTCGCGGATGGCGTCGTTTAAGTCGGTCTCGGTTTGCTCCGGCGGACGCTTGCTGACCAGTCGTCGCAGCCGCTTGATGATCTCGCCCGCCAGCAACGCTTGCTGCGAGGTCTTCTCCAAGCACGCGGTCAGTTCCTCGCTCGACCACTCGTTGGACCGCACGCGACGCAACGCCGCCTGAGCGTAACTCGCGACCGCCATCAGCGGCTGGTTTAACTCGTGAGCGATCCCCGTCGCCAACTCGCCGAGCATCGTCTGCCGCGATACGAACACCAATTGCTCGTGATGTTGCCGAGCTTGCTCTTCAGCCGCTTTGCGATCGGTGACATCGTCTACGGCCACGAGCAACAGGCGAGCGTCGCCTTCGGGAGTCCGGCGAAAGATCACCGTCCGAAAATGCAGCCACCGCCAGCCTCCCTCCGCATGGCGAATCCGCGCTTCCAATTCATGAATCTCGTCATCCCGGATCACCGCCGAGTCCACCATCGCCTGCCGAGCACGCGATAAGTCATCCGGGTGGATCATCGAACTGAGAAATTGATCCGTCCAATCCCGCACGTCATCGAGTTCGTAGCCCAATAGCCTTTTGAGTTGTTGGTTCGCATACACCAGCCGCCGCGAAGTGACATCTCGAATGTAAACCCAACTGGGAGTCGCGTCGGTAATTCGCTGAATGAATCGTTGGCTCTCCTCCAGGGCCTCCTCCGCGCGACGGCGCTCGGCCACCTCACGCTGCAAGCCTTCGTTCGCGGCGGAAAGCTCGATGGTGCGCTCGCGCACGCGGAGTTCCAACTCGTCGCGCCAAACACGCTCCAGACACTTGCGTTCGATCGCGTATCGCAGCGACTTCCGCAACAGGTCGCCGGTCAGCGAGTTCTTGCAGAGATAATCCTGTGCTCCCAAATGCACTGCTTCCAACGCGGTCGCGTCGTCGTCATTGCCCGTCAGCACCACGATCGGCAGCCACGGAGCAAGCTGCCTCACCGAGTCGCACGTCTGCAATCCATGACTGTCCGGCAGCGACAAATCGAGCAGCACGGCCGCGAACGGCGACATGGGATCCGATGAGCGAAGCAGTCCCAGTCCCTCAGCCAAGGTGGCTCGCGCGACGACTCGCCACTCACCGCCGGGCCGCTCGGCCAGCAACGCTCCAATCAGCACGCGATCGGCTTCGCTATCTTCGATCAGCAGAATGTTGCCCGAGGAAGAATTCATAGTGCCGCGATTGTTCGTCCTCGATCGCACAGCCTCCGTTCCACACGACGAGCTTCCTCAATTCACTTCGGGAGCGTGTTGACCCGCTTCAACATGCCTCGACAAACCCGATCCGATTGCACGCACCTCGTGGCGACAATCCAAGCCCGGCCATGATGTTCGCGGTTCGCGCCGAACGTAAGCAGCCACCTTCGCCTTTGCACGCTTTCCCGACCGACAGAGTTTGCCGCTGCCGCACGACCGACAGACTCGGCACAACCAGACGTAGGCAAAATACCAATCCCGCGAATGCGGACGACGAACGGCATCCGAGCCTTAGCCGCGTTCGCCAGAACGCGGGGCATCCGAGGCCGTAGCCCTCGTTGTTCCACACAACTTGAAAACGACTGTATTTGTGGTTTGTTTCTGCGGTCATCCAATCTCTGCGGTGTAAGAGTTTGAAGACTGCTGAATCACCGCAGAGATTGGATGACCGCCGAGGCAATACTGTGCGTCGAATAAAAAGGTGATCCTCATTGAGCTTGAGTTGTGTAGAGACCAGTGAGGCAAGCTCAGTGGAGAGCTGTCGGGATCAGCGAGACACGCTGCCGGTGATCCCGATCCCGCTGCGCGAGGACGACGCGCAACCGACGCTCGATCTGCAATACCTCTGACAGCGAGTCTACGACGGCGGCCTGTATCGCTGTGGTGCCGTGAATTGTGCGAAGCCCCCTGACCCGCCGCTCACGGAAGCCGAATGGGCCTGGGCCGAGCAACTCTTGACTCCGCGAAAGCCGCAGCCACGCCGTCGCACGCGGGCCGCGTGCGACACCCCGCTCGCCTGTCTCATTGATGACCGTCAGCGGTATAAACTCGCCTTTGATCCGAATCAGAAGGGAGTTGCTCATGGCTGCTTTATCACAGACGAATGACGAACGGATTTCCGCACTCACGGCTCACACTTGGAGTCCTCAGCCCGCGCCCGCGAAGTGGGTGCATGAGGTGCTGGAGGATGCCGTCCGAAAGAATTCTTTTCTCGCCACGCTTCGACGCCAGATGTTCGAGCAGTCGGGGACACGACTGCTCGATTGGATCGATCACTTCGCGCTGCCGACCGGTGACGAGGCGCTGGATGAGTTGAGCCGGGTCGGCTACGAGCCAGACACGAGCGTCCCGAAGGTTCGAGCTTGGAAACATTCGCTCGGTCTGTTTCCGCGAGTCCGCATCCATGTCGGCAAGACTCGGCAGGTCGTTCTGAAAGTGGAGGCGGTCGCCGATTTCCTCGCGGCACACAACCTGAGCAACGTGGCGATTCAAGGCGCGGCTCTCGCGTCTGTTCGCCGAGCGCGAGTCGCTCAGGACAACGGCGTCGAGGTGTGGGTGTTGGAACGGCACGGTTCGTTGGCCTTCGAGCCGAACCTCGACAAAGTCGTGCCGCTCGACGCGATTGCGAAGCACTCGGAAGCGATGCAACTGAGGCAGCGGGACTTCGAGGACTCGGCCGATGGCTTCGCATTGGCTGGTCGGCTGGCGGACGCTTCGATTGCGGAACTGGGCCGGGATCGGACCTGTGAGTTGTTCTTCTCGGCAGAGCGGGATTACTGGCAACGTCGCAATCGTGCCGGTCGCAAACAACGAGAACGGCAAGAGTCGCTCGGTCTCGGCTGGGCGAATCACGATCATCACACCTATCGGTCGAGCCGAGCACAGTTCGCTCGGCTAATCACGTTTCTCGAACGGTTGGGCTTCCAGCTTCGCGAGCGATTCTATGCCGGTCGCGAGGCTGGCTGGGGAGCACAAGTTCTCGAACATCCGGTGACTGGCGTGACGATTTTTGCCGACGTCGATCTGTCGCCGGAGGAAGTCTCGCAGGACTTCTCGCACGAGCCGTTGCCTTCGCGCGACGAGCTAGGCACCGTCGGCTTGTGGTGCGAACTGCACGGCGAGGCCTTCTTGCAAGCGGGCTTGCATCACCTGGAATGCCAGTTCGATTTCACCGCGACGCGAGATCAATTGGACGAAGTCGGCATCCTGACGATGCCGCCGTTCACAGACTTGCCGTATCTCCGCCAAGCATTCACGAAGGGGGAAACCTGGCCGGTGAAACCGCAGCGCGTCGAGCGATTGTTGGCCTCGAAGCAAATCACGGCGGAGCAAGCTCAGCAGTTCTTGAGCAACGGCGCGATCGGCTCGCACCTGGAGATCTTGCAGCGGGATGACGGGTACAAGGGATTCAATCAGCACGGGATCAACGAGATTATTTCCGCGACGGACCCACGCCGGGCGTAGCGCAAGGTCGGTGGGGACGTCTCTCGTGGCCACTGTCGGGATCAGCGAGAAGTGTCCCGCCCCGAAAACTCTGTCGGGATCAGTGAGAAGTGTCGAAACACACACACAGTTGCAGCCAGCCACTCGAACCCCAGAAGAATCACGACTCCTTCGCCTTTGGCTCGAACATTGCGACTTCACTGTGTCTGAAGTTGTGGAGTGACCACTCAGACCGCGTTTGTCAAAGTGTGGGCCTCCCGCGTTCTGGCGAACGCGGCGACCGACCGCTCCCTGACGGTCACGCTCAATTCTTCTCATCCTTGGAGCTGACATGTTGCTTTCCTCATTAAGCCGCGCGGAATGGTTGGAGACCGACGGGTTGGGTGGCTTCGCGATGGGGACGGCCGATGGCGTTCGCACACGGCGCTATCACGGCTGGCTGCTGACGGCGACCTCTCCGCCGACCGGCCGAGTGCTGTTGGTCAGTGGCTGCGAAGCGTGGATCGAAACCGCATCGGGCCGCGAAGCACTGACGACTCAGAATTATCGCGGCGATGTCCGGACTCCTGACGGAGAGACGCGACTCGAATCGTTCACTCACGAACCTTGGCCGCAGTGGCGATTTCGATTGTCAGACGGGACGCGGATCGACCAGGAGTTGTTCATTCCTCGCGGCCTGTCGGCGGTCTGTCTGCGCTGGCGAATGAGCGGAACTCCGAGCCGTCGTTCGACCCTGCGAGTTCGTCCGTTGTTGGCTGCGCGCGACTATCACAGTCTTCAGCATGAGAACGCGGAGTTCCGGCTCGATGCCGACGTGACCTCATTTTCCGAGATCAGTGCGAACTCGCGGCGTCAGGAATCTCGCGTCGTTTGGCGACCGTACAACGCGCTGCCGGCGATCGTCAGTTGGTCGAACGGAGACTATCAGCACGAACCGGATTGGTATCGGCACTTCATGTACTCGCAGGAAGTCGAGCGGGGAATGGATTATTTGGAAGACCTCGCGAGTCCCGGCGTGTTGTCGTGGGACTTATCGGCGGGCGAGGCGGTCTGGTTGCTGGCTGCGGAGTCTCACGAACCGGACGCACGCGGCTCGCGCGGCGAGGCGTTGACGACGATTGTCCGCTCGCACTCGGGACGTGAGACCGCGCGGCGCAGTCAGTTTCCAACGACGCTGCATCGCGCGGCGGCCGATTACGTCGTGCAGCGCGGTTCTGGGAAGACGATCATCGCCGGGTATCCGTGGTTCACGGATTGGGGCCGCGACACGTTCATCGCGCTGCGCGGCTTGTGCTTGGCGAGCGGCGATCTCGCCACCGCCGAGTCGATCCTCCTGCGCTGGGCCGACATGGTCAGCGAGGGGATGCTGCCAAATCGGTTTCCCGATTCCGGCGAGTCCCCCGAGTTCAACTCGGTCGATGCGTCGTTGTGGTTCGTGATCGTGGCGCATGAGTTTCTCAAACTCGGCTCCCCTGCCGTCGCGACCGAAGCGATTTTGCGGCGCGCGATCACGGCGATCCTCGGCGGATATGCGCGGGGCACTCGGTTCGGGATTCGACTGGAGGACGATGGCTTGATCGCAGCCGGTCAGCCGGGAGTGCAGCTCACTTGGATGGACGCCAAAGTCGGCGATTGGGTGGTGACGCCGCGCATCGGCAAGCCGGTCGAGGTGCAGGCTCTGTGGCTCAACGCGCTGTGGCTGGAACTGCAAGCGGCGCGGCAACGCGGCGACGATGAGACTGTGACGCGATGGAACGAAGTCTTTGAGCGCGGGCGGCGCGCGTTTGAAGATCGTTTCTGGAACGAGGCCGAAGGTTGTTTGTTCGACGTGGTGGATGTCGATCATCGGCCGGGCGAGGTTGATGCGAGCTTCCGTCCAAATCAGATTTTCGCCGTCGGCGGTTTGCCTCTGACGTTGCTACCCGCCGACCAAGCCAAACAAGTCGTGGAGGCGGTCGAATCGAGGTTGTGGACACCGTTGGGACTCCGATCGCTCGCGCCGGGATCAGCGGCGTACAAGGGGCGATATTCCGGCAGCGTGTGGCAGCGCGATGCGGCGTACCATCAAGGGACGGAGTGGGCCTGGCTGATCGGGCCATTCGTCGAAGCGTGGATCAAAACTCGTGACGATCCGCAGGCCGCGAAACAGGTGGCGTACCGTCGGTTCATTGAGCCGCTCTTGGCTCATCGTCATCTAGCGGGCCTCGGACATGTCTCGGAGATCGCCGATGCCGACTGGCCGCACACACCGCGCGGTTGCCCGTTTCAGGCATGGTCCGTGGGCGAAGCCTTGCGATGGCATCAGTTGCTTTCGAGCGGATGTTGAACCTCAACGCCAACGGCGCGAGCGCGGATGCGGAAACGGCGGCCGCTTTCACGCTTCTCGCACGCCGATGCCGTAGCGATTCAACGATGTTGCGAATCGGCAACCAGTGTGGCTCGACGCTCCGCGTCGAGACTCGCGACGCGGAGCGTCGCGCCACAATGCGTGTCGTTGGGCATCAAGCACTGTTACTAACTTCTTGCAATTTGCCGCGGCGGTTTTCTCAGCCAATGGCAACTAGATTGGTTTATGCCTTGCCCTGGCGAAATCTGCTGGCTTCTGTTTGCCTTCGATGGCCCACGACTGCGGAATTGAATTGCGAAGGCTGCTTGTGGCCCGCTGGGCAGACGCCGAGAATGCCAGTCACGATTCTTCGACAAGCGACCTAACCAATATAAGGGTTTCACAAATGTGTCTTTCACGCTTCAGTCGGCTTCACTTGACCTTCGCCCTGACCAGCGGGGTTTGTCTGTTTTTTGCGGGTTGCGGCGGTGGCGATGCTGGTCCCACGAAGGTCGCGGTCTCCGGGACAGTGACTCTCGACGGTGCTCCGCTGGATCATGGCACCCTCCTCATCAAGTGGAAGGGAAACGCTGCCGCAGGGGATATCGTCAACGGGACGTTTACGATTCCGGAGAACATTGGCCCGATTCCAGGGAAGCATCGAGTGGAGATTAGCTCCCTGGAAGGTGGCTCCAAAGTCACATCGACCGATCCGGCCAAGGCGATGGAAGAGGCGAGCGGACCACCTCCGACAGAGCGAATTCCGGCGAATTACAACCTCGAAAGCACTCTGACGGCCGAGGTGAAAGCTGGCGGGGACGCGCTCAAATTCGAGTTGAAGTCCGCCGCAAAGTGACGTTTCTTACTGGCGAATTGGACCGCAATTCTTTGAGGAGCGATGCCGCTCTGTCTTTTCCTGTCAGGAGCAACGTCGCTCCTTTCTTATCCAGAAAGTCAAAGTGCTTTATGAAATTGTTCCGACGAGGATTTACTCTGATTGAATTGCTGGTGGTGATTGCGATCATCGCCGTTTTGATTGCTCTGCTGCTCCCCGCCGTGCAGCAAGCCCGCGAGGCCGCTCGCCGCTCGCAGTGCAAGAACAACCTCAAGCAGCTTGGACTCGCGATCCACAACTATGAGGAAGGCAACAAGCTGTTGCCGATCGCGGCCATGGGAGCGAACGCTTGCGGCAGCCAGAGCGGATCGGTTTGGATGCGCGGACTGCTGCCGTTCATGGACCAGGCAGGTATGGCGAAAGGCTGGCGACACGACCTCTGTTACACAATCGGGACGAATAACCCGATCATTCAGTCGCAGGTCGCGGGCTTCTCGTGCCCCAGCGACACCCCCAGCCGGACGTGGAACTCGACGCCGAATTACAACTACGCGGTGAACTTGGGAAACACCACCGTGGATCGAGCGACCCCCTTCAACGGCGTCACCCACGCATTGGCTCCGTTCCATAAAAACACAGGCTCCGTGACCGGGATTGCCCGGAGAATCAGCGATATCCGGGACGGGACGAGCACGACCCTGTTTGTGGGTGAGATTCGACAAGGTCCGACCGTGGCCGTGACCGACCTCCGTGGTCTGATTTGGTACGGCGAGCACGTCGGGTTTACCGCGCACTACGCGCCGAATACGTCCTCTCCCGACAACATGAATGCGGGCTTCTGCGGTGGAGCACCGGCGGCAGCTCAAGGGATGCCATGCCAAGCGTCCAGTGGGGCGGCTCCGCTGAATTTTTCGGCGCGCAGCACGCATACGGGTGGAGTCCACGTCTTGATGGGGGATGGGACGACCCGTTTCGTCAACAACACCATCGACATCAACACCTGGCAAGCGCTGAGCACGATGAATAACAAGGAAACCGTCGGCGAGTTTTAGGCCCCCGATCGCAGATCAACTTGCGAACTTTCGTGACCGCCGGCCTGCCTCAGACCGGCGGTTGCGTTGTTTCAGGAATCGTTGAACGAGCTGTTTTCAGAACGGTAGCGTGACGGCCTCCGCCCCTTCGCGGATCAGAAGTTCTTGGTCCGCAGGCGTGGGACCGAGTTCTTGAATGCGACCGTGTGGCCAACGGATCTCGATCCGGTCCACCGCTGGAGCGGCTCCCAGTCCGAAAACGAGCCGTCGCTGATTACTGACCTCGTAGCCGTCCCCGGCCGTCAACTGCGATGTGAAAGTGCGCGAGCCGACTGTCACTCGCACGCTGGTTCCGATCGCGTCGCGGTCGCAGCTTAGTCCACGCAATTGCAGGCCGAGGAAATGTCCCACGCCGGTCGTCTGATTCAAGACGAGTGAGGCCGGGGCATTCATGTTCGAGACGGCGAAGTCTTCCAAGCCGTCGCGGTTCCAATCCAATCGAGCCAAGCCCCGTCCCAAGTATTTCTGCTGGAAGTAATCACCCAATGTGCGAGCCGACAATTCGGTGAACTGGGCTTGGCCGGAGCGAGGAACTCCCAAGTTGCGAAAATACTGCGGCGGCATCTGATATTGCCGACCCTGATAACTCAGATCGAACACATGCCCGTTGGTCAGCACGAGGTCCAGACGACCGTCGAGTTCTCCGTCGAGAAACTGCGTTCCAAAGCCGACCAACGGATAGCTCGGATCTCGCAGGCCGGTGGACCGCGTGGCATCGACAAAGAGATTGCCCGACTGCTGGAGATACAGTGTGTTGGACTCGTCTTGGAAGTTCGTCACGAAGAGGTCCAGCCGGCCGTCGTCGTTCGCGTCTCCGGCCGCGACTCCCATGCAGGCTTGGGCCAGACCGTCGGCATCAAGGGCCAAACCGGAGACGAGGGCTTGCTCTTCCAAGTGCAGCGGTCCGCCACGTTGAGCCGTGCGATTGACGAAGAAGAAATTCGGGACGGCATCGTTGGCGATGAACAAACTCAGCCGGCCCGAACCATCGAAGTCGGCCGCCACGATCCCCATGCCTCGGCCTTCGGGCATTACGATGCCGGAGGACTCCGTCGCCGACGCGAAGCGGCCATCACCCAAGCTCAGAAACACTTCGTCCTGTTCGGCCGCGAACGATTTGGCGTTGCACGCACGCAGTTCGTTCCCCTGGCGGCAGACGGTGCTGTGAATCGAATCGCCGGAGAGATAGTTCACGTCATACAGATCGGGCCAGGAATCTCCGTTGAGATCGGCGATCAGGCAACTCGTCGTCCATCGCGCGGAGTCCAGTCCTGCGGCGAGCGTGATGTCCTGAAAGGTTCCGTCGCCATTGTTTTGGAGCAACAGGTTCCGGCCGATGTGAGCGACGTAAAGATCGGGGAAGCCATCGTTGTTGAAATCACCGACGGCGACTCCTTGGCTGTAACCCTGATCGATCAGTCCAGCGAGCAGGGTGACATCTTCCGCTCGGCGGCCTTGGTGATTGCGAAACAGTCGGTCGGTGTGGTTGGTCTGCCCAGGCTGAGGTGGCCACGTTCCCCCTTGCGGCAGAAACAAGTCGGGCCAACCGTCCAAATCAAAATCGATCACGCCGACTCCGCCACCGGTCGTCTCAAACATCCTCACGCCGGCATTGGAAGCGTCGGCCCCGTTGAGATACGAGAAGCTCAGTCCCATCGACTTCGCCACCTCTGCAAAGCGGACGGTCGAGGCAGGAGTTGATTGCGGCGCGTCGATCGTCCCGCGTTGCAGCCGAGGCAACGGCATGTCGGTGAGGTCCACATGCAGCGCGGGGTTGTGTGCGGGCCACGTTTGCGGAGTCGTGGCAGTCAGGACTGATTGCCTCGCGGCGAGCTGTTCGCGTTCGGCCATCGTCGAGTTGTCCGAGACCGCGAGGCTGGTCCACCCCCAGGCTTCCCAAGGCCGACCGAGCGACTCACACAGCGCGGCCGCTTGGTGTTTCCAGGCCGGACTCTCAGGATTCTTGAAGGCATCATCGACCGTCAGTTGCAGATCTTTGAGCAGTCCCGCGCGATCGAGAAACGTGCGCGCCGCCGACTCGCGATGGAGACGACTCAACACTGAGCCGAGGTGATAGTTGGCAACTCGATGATTCGGATCGCGTCGGATCGCTTCCCAAAAACAACGGGCCGCTTCCGGCATAGCCTCCTGCTTTTCGGCCCACAAACCTTGGACAACCCAGATCTCAGGATGCTCGTCGGCGTTGCTGGGCAGGTGAGCCTTCCAGTCGGCCAACCGCGCGGGATCAAGCTCGACGAGCAACTCGCCCCACCGAGCCTGCGCTTCAACCTGAGCGGTATCCGCGTTCACAAGAACGCGGGAGCTGATGACCTTCTGCAGGATGTCCTTGGCCTCAGCGATTTGATTCTTCTTGATGGCGGTTCGCGCGACGCCGATCAGCGGCACCGGGTCATCGGGCATGGCGGCGAGACAGCGTTCGACAAACTCCGCATCGTGAATCACCGGCTCCGCAGCAGCGAGCAAGACCAGATGGTGCAGCGTGAACTCCCCCTGCTTCACGGCGGCCAACAGAAACGGAGCGGCTTCCCAACAACGGCCCTCAACACCTAACAGATACGCCAACTGTCTCTGAGCTTGTAACTGCCGCGGATCTTGTCGGAGTGCGGCGCGATACGATTCCTCGGCCGCGGCGGCGTGTCCCCGATTCAACTCGACATCTCCCGCCAAGACCGCGGCCTGCACGGCGGCGACCGATCCATCAGGCTTCATTCGGCGGAGATAGGTAAGCGCCAAATCGAACCGCTTGAGTTGAGCCGCCGTTTGCCCGGCGAGCAGTAACGCTTCGGTCGAATGTGGCTCACTGACCAAAACCGCATCCGCAGACTCAAGCGCTCTAAGAAACTCACCTCGCGCCGCGGCCTGTTTCCCCGCACGCAAAAGGTCAGACGTGCCGCGCCTCGCCGGACGTAAAAAGATAACCGCCAATCCCGCGAGCAGCAGGCAGCAGATCGCGACACTCCAGAAGCGTTTGGTTCGCATGATTCCCGCAGGGGGAGAAAAGAAAGCAAGATGGCATCACCAGCGTGACGAAACCTTGGCGTCTTGGATTAGTTGGCAAGCCAAAATGACTTAATGTTTTTGAACTCTGCTCCGCAAACGGTGAAAGTCTTGTTTTTGTGAAAAGATTTTCAAAGCGGTGCTTGCCTTGTGCCCTTACTCCGAAGGAGTTTCGTCTCATAGCCCAGGGTTGCCGCGCTTCGCGGCTACCCTGGGTGACTGCGTAGTGAATGGGTTCTACCCCGAAGGGGTTGCGTCATTCGTTGATCGACATTGACGCAACCCCTTCGGGGTAGAACCTGTCTTTGTGACTCGCACCCAGGGTAGCCGCGAAGCGCGGCAACCCTGGGCTATATGACACAACTCCTTCGGAGTAACGGCCAGTCGCAAGCACCGTTGGTAGTTTTTCAATTGGGTCGCGGGCGAAGCGCCTCGCCTCACGCTCTCTGTGTTGCACTCAGAATCACCGGACGGTTCTCAACGCAGAGGCGCAGAGTGAAGACATCAGACTCGGCGAAAGCGGCGACTCTCAAAATACGAAGTCAATTTCCCTTGGCTCCTCACTTCGCGCCCCGTTCCGCTACGACTTCCTCAGCCATCTCAATGAGTTGATCGAGCAACTTGTCGGAGGCATTGATCTCCAGCCGATTCGTGCCGAGCCACGTCTCGTAGCCGCCGAACTGATGCTGTCGGGGAGTCGGCAAATATCCGAAGTAGCCGTGAGCCAACTCGACCATGAACGAATGGGGCAGTGGGGAGCGGCGTTTGAAGTCGAGGCCGATCTCGACGAAGACCTCGCACGGCATGGTCCCGATGCAGACGTCGCCGATCCGCAGAATGTGCAGCGGGATCGTCGTCGTTTCGGGGTAGCTGGTCATCCGCGAGATCCGTTCAGCGTAGATGAACGACAAATCTTGTTTGCTCTTCGGGCCGGCTGCGAGCGTCTCTTCCATCCATTTCTTTTGTTCGGCCGTGGGTCTGCGCCAAGCGATGACAGGCTCACGATAGCGGGCGGCCAACGAGAGGTTGTCGCGGTACTCCAGCTTGGCCATCGCGGTGTGGACTTTCGCGGCGACATCTTCGGCGACGAAACGGATTTGCTCGTAAGGCTTCTGGCCCGGACGCGGATTGCGGAAGTTGATGTTGTTGATGTCGCCGCTGGTCCCATTGGCCATCATCGCCACAAACGGCGGATGATCGGCGGGCAGGTCTTTCGATGGAGCAGGTTCGATCAGCCGCTTGAGATGCTCGGAGAAGAAACCGTAATAGTCGGCCGACACATCGGCGGCCCCTACGCCTCCGACATAATGCAGCGAGTACGCGGCGAAGACGGAGATCATCGCTCCGTTCGGTTCGCGGACGGCAATGAAGGAGACCGTCGGATCGGTCGGCCCGGCTGGCTCGGTGAGGTTCGGACTGCCGGCGGGCGGATTCATCTTCACCAGATCGCTGCCACCAAACGGATTGACCGGCACGCTCCCCGGCCGCATGTGCCAGCGGCGATTGAAGACATGTTCCGGCACCTCCACCGATCCAAACGCGATCTGAGCCAGCCGCCGATTGTGATGCGCACGGGCTACGCCATCGGCAATCCGCCGAGCCACGAATCGCTGATAGTCATCCAATGTCTGTTCGGGCTTGAGCCGATCCTTCCCCAATGCGCTGGTCGCCGAGTGCGTGTGTGTCGCGCTGATCATCACGCATTCCGGCGGAATGCCGACCAACTCCTGAATCATCAGCCGCGCCTCGGTGCTGACGACGCGCTGAATGCCCAGCAAGTCGCACACGACCAACGCCAGTTTTGTCTTCCCGTCATCCAGCACCAAGCACCGAGCGTGCAGCTCGTCATGCACATGCTTGGACGGATACGGCACGAACCCGCCAATGATCTCGTGACCGATCTCCGGTGTGATGTTGCTCGTGGCTGCCCCCGCGTGCAGGCCATCTGCCTGAGTCACGCCGACGGAACACACTGCAATCAGCACAGCGAACAAAAGCATTTGAGCAATTCGCATCGCACCATTCCTAGAACCGATGGGGTGGCTGAACTCGTCTGATGAGGATTGAAAGACTGGCCCGCTTTTGCAATCGAGCCGGTGCGGAATCGCATGATTCTGTATTCAGGCGATTAGAACGCACCAATCAACCTCAACGCCGCGACCGACGACAGCAGCAACACCAGACTATCAAATTGCCGCTGCGGGATGCGGTGAATCAGCCAGCGACCGGCCAGCAATCCGAGCACGATCATCGGAGTCAGCACCGCGTTGAGCATGAGCGTGTCGGTCCCAATGAGTCCCAACTGCGCGCTGAACGGAACCTTGAACACGTTGAGCATCAGGAAGAACCAGGCCGTCGTTCCGACGACTTCCAGCTTCGGCAATGAAACGGTCACGAGATACAGCGCGATGATCCCACCCGCTCCGTTGGCCAGCATCGTGCAGAAACCCGCAATGAAGCAGAGGCTCCAGGCGAACCACGCGGCGTGAGGAATATGCTCAAACCAGTCTGGTCGCCACATCCGCGACAACTGCATGGCCGCCAAGCCCAAAATAATGCTGCCGATGACCGGCTTGTACGCCGACTCGCTGATCTGATCCATCAACGCCCAGCCGACGACCACACCGATTCCCGTCGGCAACGACATGCTCTTGATGTAGTCCCAACGGGCATGCTTCATCCGATACGCCATCACGGCGCAGACGTCGCCGAAGATCAGCATCGGCAACACATATCCGGTCGACTGCTTCGCTCCAAACAAGAACGCGAAGACCACGACGTGAAATAGACCGACCCCCGCGAACCCGCTCTTCGCCACTCCCAAACCAAATGCGGAGACCAACGCCAGCATCCATTCAGACGAATTCAATTCGGGCATGAGCGATCCGAAACGCGAGGTTTACCAGAGAACATCCACGCCCAACTTCGCAAACGCCGGGTCGGGTGAGACGACTGTCAGCCCATTGATCTTCGCGTGAGCCGCAATGAGTCGATCGAACGGATCGCGATGGTTAGCTGTAAATTCGCAAGAGGTGAAGATCGCATCGGCGTCAATCAACACCAGTTCGATGTTATGGAACCGAGCCTCGTCCGGAATCCAAATTCGAGGAGGATCGGGCAGCGGCAGCTTACCGGTTCGGTATTTGAGTGCCATTTCCCAAACGCTGGCGTGGCTCAAATGCAACACGCTGTTTTCATCTTCGACTGCGTCTGCAGCGGCTGACGACAACAAATCCGGTTGCGAGCACATCCACAAAAACGCGCAGGTATCGAGCAACAGGTTCACAGGCCCCACTCCTTCAACTCTTCGTCCGTCAAAGGGGCAAACGCCTCATCGGGAATGTGAAACTTGGGACCGCGTGTTTCTCCGACTCGTCGCCGTCGCTTGGGCGGCACCTCCGCCAATCGCACCAATCGCGCCACCGGCTTGTCGTCGCGAGAAATGATGACCTCCGAACCCGCTTCGAGTTCGTTGAGCACTTTCGGAAGATTGGAACTGGCTTCGTCGATTGTGATCGTTCGCATGACTCACCCTTTCGCGAGGAAATCGAATCGAAGCTCAAACCGCCTCGAATGGCGACCTGAGTCTATCCCGAAACTTACGCATAGAAGAAGACTTTCTCCGCCGTCTTCGCCAACAGCCACTCGCGGTCCGTCTTCGAGAGGAAATCCATGCGGTCGCGGACGAGGCTGATCGACGCCTGGTAGTTGTTGACTCCCTGAATCTGATACGGCGAGTCGCTGGCCCACATCAGCCGCTGCGGGCCGAAGCAGTCGAGCAGCCTCTTGATCATCGGGATTAGCTCGTTATGCGGCGGCTTCTTCTGGCCGAGCGCGTAGTACGCCGAAATCTTGACGCTGGCGTGCTTGTGCCGAGCCAACCGGCAGAGAGCCTTGATGTCGCTGTCTCGAAACTCGCCATCCACACCGATGCGGGCGAAGTGATCGATCACGACTGGTGTGTCAGGATGCCGCTCGCACATCGCGTCCGTCGCGGCCAAGTCCGAAGCGTTAATCAACAGACACATCGCCTGCCGAGTCTCCGCTCCGGTCTTCCACATCTCGATCATGCCGGGCGATTCGAGCCACTTCGGCTGATCCTCTTTCTTGCGAACAAACGGCGTGATGCGAAAGCCGGTGACTCCCTGTGGCAGCAGTTTCTTCATCGTGTCACCCGCGTGCGGCAGATGGTCATCGACCATGCCCTGCACGCGAAACATCTTCGGATGCCTCCGCACCGCGTCGATCAAATACGAGTTGTCGAACAGGTGATAGACCGAATGCTGAATCAGCACGACTCGGCCGACTCCCTCCGGCCGAGCGATCGCCATCAGTTCGTCATCGGTGAAGCTCGGCGGATTGAGATCCTTCTTCGTCTGCCCCGGCGCGAGCGGGAACTGATCGACCTCCCCCGGCCAGATGTGCGAATGCGCGTCGATCCACGGCAGGTCTTTGTCAGCGGTGAGAGCGGGTTGAGTCATGATGGCTCCGAGAGCGGCGGTTCCAGCGGCAAGAACTTCGCGGCGAGTCAGATTTTGCGAGTCGTACATGGCGAGCCTTTCGGTTGTCCGTGTTGCCCATCTCTCTCCGTGCTCTCGGTGCCTCCGTGTTTAAGAATTTCAAACACGGAGCCACAGAGAATCACAGAGAGGCAACACACGTCAGCGAGTTGGTTCAAACAGCATATCGGTCGAGCCGCCAAACTTTGCCGGGAGCGGGATGTTCGACGAGGACTTCTCATCGCCGACAACACGGCATTGCCAGCGTCCCTTGAGTTGCAATTGGTTCTTCCCACTGAGAACGATCGGAGCCTGCTGCAATCCAATCGCTTGGTCGGCACCTCCGCCATGCAGGACCAGGATGTTGGTGTCGTCGAGGGAGATTGCTTTCTCAGGCACGCGCAGGATCGTTCGACCGGCGGGACTGTTCGGCTCGGCGATCAACGCTTCGCCGTTGAGCCAACCTCGGACAGCGCCGTCGCGCGACGCCAATGAGAGCCGCACGCCAGACGAATCCACCCACGATTTTGGCAATCGAATCGTGCAGCGATACCACACCGCGCCGCCAAACGAGCCAAAGCCGGCGTTGGTCTCCGACCAAGGACTCGGAATTGAGATCGGAGTCCACTCAGAACTCGGCTGGCGAATCGCTCCTTGCACGACTTGCCCAGCCGTTCGTGTGTCGTACTTCGACCGGAACGGCTCGCCGCCGAGAATCTGATCGCTGGTAATTGTCGGGCAGACGAACCGTTCGACGTGCGAGATGACGAGGTCGTTGCCGGTGAAGTGATCGACCTGTGGCCAACGCTTCGGGTTGTACATGCAGTCGGTCATGTCGCGCATGAGTACGACGTTCTTCCCATTGCGGACCATCTGCCGCAGCCCGAACGGTCGGCCGAGCACGCACATGTTGAGATGAACTCCCACCAAGATCACATTCTTGATGCCGCGTGATTCGAGCACGTTCCAAACTTCGTCACCTCGGTCGGAGATGAAGTCGCGGTCGGCGTCGATCTCGATCAGCTTCGACTGCGACTTCCACGGCATCCCCGGATTGCGGCCCATCACCTTGAGCCTCGCCGCCCACTCAACGTGCTCGGCCGGATCGTCGTCCTCGCCGCCATCCGATTGGTCGATCGGATAGACCGCCTGCTCTTCGCTGGGAATTCGCGAGCACCAGAATTCGACATCCTTCGGCTTCACCTTCGCCGCCGGAGCCGTCACCGCTCGCTTCCGAGCCGCGTGATCTTCGTAAGCCGCCATGCAATCGCTCGGCGAATGAATGATCGTCGCCCCGCGTTTCCGTGCCTCTTTCAAGACATCGTTCATTCGCGGAGCAAACTCCTCCAGCCGCCGCACGGCATTCAAGCAGTGATGAGCGTCCCACACATCGCAGACGATGACGGCGGTCTCCTTGGCCTCCCAACGTCGTTCGACCTCCTCAACAACGGTGCGTTCGCTCTTCGATGCAGCGTCCCGAATGGGCCGTTGCATTCGGAGCCGAACGGAGAATTCTTCCGCGAATGAGTGATCAACCAACATCAAACTCACCAAGACCGCGATCCACCAAGAAGCACGTTGCATCACAGCCCTCCCGCCAAATGACAAAGCCAAGACCGTGGGATAACCTGATCCGCACATCGGCCTTACTCTTGGAGAATTCCCGTGCTGACGCAACTCTCAATCACCGGCTTTCGCTGTTTCCGCCAATTGGACGTGGAACTCAAGCCGCTGACGGTGCTGATCGGCCCGAACGACACGGGGAAGTCGGCGTTCCTTGACGCGATCGAATACCTGGGACCGGCTGATCCAACAAAGCTGGGAGAGTTCGATCGCTTTCGTGGTGCGTCACAAGATGGCCCACGAATTCAGGGACGATTATTGGATGGTGGATTTTGCGAAATGAACGTCAGCGCTACTGAAACACCCTTCGGGCCAGGCAAGTTTCAACCCGATTGGAGAATTCCTGACCCTATCGGATTGCAGGGGTGAGTGACGGAAAGCCGGGTTGGTGATTGGCGGTTCGATTCTCAGACTTCTTCTTACCAAGGAAGAGGTTTTGAGAATGGATGCTCAACCACGAACCCGGTCGGTGAAGCGTGATGGTTCCCCTGAGGCGTCCCAACGGCCACGCGGTGCTCGGCAGATCGTGATCGCCATGACGCGGCAGGAGTACGACCAGATGTGGCGCGATCCGGTGGCGATTCGCCAACGGTTGCGGGAGCAATTCGAGCGCTGTCCCGAGTTGTTCCCCGAAGGTTTCGGTCAAGGCTTCACGCTCGATGGCTTGCTGCGCGAGTCCAAGAAGTTACCTGGCGTGCGACTGCGCAAGATCATGCTCCGCGATGATTCGATCTACGAACTTCGTCCCAGCTTCGCGTTGGCCTACATGGTCGGAACGGTCGAAGAGTTGGAGAAGCCGCTGTTGGCGCTTTCGTTCGGCCTTCCGTGTTGGGTGATGACAAAACTCTTCGGGCATAGCGACATGTACTGGCAGCGAATTCTCGAACGATTGGGTCGGTGCCGCTTGGTCGGAACAACCGTTCGCGACCCACAGAAGCTGCCTTTGGATTTGGTCGCCGATGAGCATCACTGCGATTGGGCCGGTGAGAAAGGTTACATCGCGACGACTGCGGGGGCGGGGTGCTTGCTGGGGCTCTCACTGACGAAATCCGCAGACGAAGAGCATCTCACGCAGGCGTATCAGCACTTCGCGAATGAAGCGCGTGATGTGTGTGCGGACTACTCGCCGCGAACCGTTAATACGGACGGCTGGGCCGCGACTCAGAACGCCTTCACGCGGCTCTTCAAGAACATCACCGTGATCGTGTGCTTCTTGCACGGCTTCCTGAAGATTCGCGATCGCTGTCGCAAGAATGTCGAACTGGGGCGGCAAGTG
>JBJXEX010000527.1:0-11975 GCA_046156195.1 Planctomycetaceae bacterium
CGAGCCGATCAACATCGATCCGTCCCTCACGCACATCCTGTTTGAGTTGCTCGCCCGCATCCATCCCGAACAATTAACCGATCACACAATTCTCGGCAGCGCCAGTTCCACAGATTAGACAGCTACCTTCGTTCCGCCCACGGTTCGGTGTCATTCACTTGCCCAACTCGATGTAGAGCGGCAAGTGGCGGTAATAGACTTCGAGCATCAACAGATTCAAACAAGTGATGTAGTGCCGGCCGCCGGCCGCGCCCCATTTCTCCGGCGTCGGGCGATCGGGGCTCCAGCTTCCGTTGGGGTCGCCGTCTTTGAGTTGTGTGCTGATCAGTGTGTCTCGCAGCCGTGTATTCCACTCGTCCCAGTGTGGACCTTGCATGTGGAACATCACCTGTGTTGCATAATACCAGTAATAAGAGTCTCGATCGGCCAGATCGGGGAGTCGTTGTCGCAGAGAATCGGCACCGGCCACCAAGCGGGCGTCGGTGCGGACCGCTCCGAGGTATTGCCGCATCAGCAAGCCTTCGGCGGACATTGCCAAGCTGGCCGGTCGGCTGGGGTGATAGGAGAACTGCCCCTTGGCGGTTTTGCTTTCGACCGAGTCCAACCATTTCGCGACGCCGGAGTAAACCTCTTTCGGCACGGACAGGCCGGCCATCTCGCCGCTCTTGAGCGCCATCAATTGCCAACCGGAGACCGACGTGTCCGATTCAAACTTGGGGCGATAGCGCCAGCCGCCGAACTGCGGATGTTGCGAGGCCACGATGAAGTTGAGTGCCTTCTGAGCCGGCTCGCGCAACGCCGGGTCTTTGGTCAGGCCATACGCTTCGCAGAGCGCGATCGCCGCCATGCCGTGGCTGTAGAACCACACGAACTCGCTCTCGTCCGCGAAGAGGTCGCCGTCCGGCTTCTGATGTTGCACGAGCCATTTGAGTCCACGATCGACGACCGCTTGATGCTCGCCGGACTGATGTGTGTAACCTGCGCCAAGAAACGCCAGCAAGCCTAAGCCGGTCGCGGCGGTGTTCGATTGGAAGCTGCCGTGTCCCGTGCATTCATGATCTTTGCAGTGCAGTTCGTGAATTCCCCAATGCCCGTCGGCGTCCTGATGCTTCGCCAACCAGAGCAGTCCGCGCTCGACCGCTTTCTCCGATTCTTCCGAGCCGCCGAGAGACTTGATGGCCTCGCGGCGCGACTCGGCCTTGCGCATGGAGAAGCCCGCCGCGATCTTCGCTTCGGGAGAAGCACCGATGCCCGGAGCCGCGCGTTTGATCAGACCCGCGACTTGCGCTTCCGTCGCCAACTTCGGACCATCATCACCCACACCAGGTCGCGCGGAGCCGCCCGCGATTCGAGTCGGCTGCGTGGGACTCGATCCATTGGGCGTGCCGACTGCCGTTGGTCCACCGCTGCTGCCGGGCAATCCGGCCGAGCGACGCGGGACCGAGGCTGTCGATTGCGGTCCCGCCAGTTTTCCACCCGAGGAGGGTTGTGCCTGCGGTCCACTGAACACAAGCGAGCCGCTCTGTTCGGCGGCGCTCGCGCCAGTTGATACGGGAGCGGCGGCCGCTCGCGTAGTTGATAAGCCGGTGTTGCTTCCCTTCGCGAAGCCCGCATTGGCATCAAGCTGAGCGGACGGTTCGGAGGTCTTCGCCGCCAGGCCACCGCCGGTCGATGATCGCACGGCAGTCGGCGCGCTCGATGTCGAGGCGGTCGATGCTGGGCCGGTTGAGTCACTTGTCCCATTCGTCTCTCGCGCGGGAACTCCGGTTGCTTGCCGGCCGACGGACGTATTCGCGGGACCGTTGCCGAGCACTCCGGACTTCGCGGATGAACTGCCCGCCGCGCTGGCGACGTTGACCTCGCCGGCTTGTGTGCCGACGGCGTTGGCTTGGCGACCGGTCCCGCCGCTGCCGAGCTTCGAGGCTTCGGCTTGTCCGAGTTGCGGCTGACCAGTGCCGGTCGATTGTCGAGCGAGATTGCCCGTGCTCCCTTTGGACGGAGCGCCGGATTGCGGAGTGCTCAGCGCGTTGCCCGTCCCTTGTCCCGCGTTGCCCAGCGGCACTGTTGCCGCCGATCCGCGTGTCGCCGCGCTTGCTCCGGACGATTCGGAAACCTTCGGCGCACCGACTCCGGCAGCGGAGGCGACGTTGACCGATTGAGCCGTCGCATTGGCTGCTCCGCCTAGCTGTCCATTATTACTGCGCGCGAGTTGAGCCGAGCCGCCGCTGGTTGGAGTCGCGTCACCCGGATTGGTGGCGTTGGTCGCACGTTCGGTTCGCACGCTGCCGATCGTGGCCGAGTTGGCTTGTGATGGAACATTGCTCGTCGGTCGCTGCGATGCCGGCACGTTGGCTTGAGCTTGACGAGCGGCCTCGACCGCTCGTTCTTGAGCGCTGGCTTGTTTGGCTTCCGCCGTGGCGACTTTCACCGATTCATTCGCGGTTGCCGGAGCGGTCTTCGCGGCGAGTGCTTGACGTTCGTTGAACTCGATTTGTTGCTCGGACATCTTGGTCTTGGGGTCCGCGCGATTGGCCTTCATCCGCGCGGCAGCGACGCTTGGATCGGTCGAGTTCAATTCCGCTTGTTCGTGTTCGGCCTTTGCGAGTTCGCTGGCTTTCTTGGCTTGCTCGACGCGCGTGTCCAATTCGGGCTGCGCGGTTTTCATCGTCTCGACTTTCGGCGCGGCGACCGCTTGAGGAGTCGGCAACTCTTGTTCGCGCTGTTGCCGTTCCAGCTCGGTCTTCGCTTCTTTCTGAAAGGCGGCTTGCTCCTGCCGTTTCATTTCTTCGAGCTTGGCGACTTCTGTCTGACGTTCGACATCCAGAGCCTCCGGCTGATTGGGTTGTTGGAGTTCAGACTTCTGCCGGTCCAACTCCATCTGAGTTTCGGGCGTGTTCGCTTCCGCTGGTTTCTGCCACGCGGCTTCGGCTTCGGCGTTCGGAGCTTCCATGCCGCCGTAATTCGGCAGCGTGAGTTCCTCGCGCGAAGCACCTGCAGCCTCGTCCGCCTCAGCCGCCTGCGACAACGGAACTCCGAAGCGAAGGGTTTGAAGCGAGACACCGAGCAATAAGTGCAGCAGCAAGCTGATCGCCACCGCCCACTGCAAGCGCCGCATGATGACGCCGCGCACCAACCATGCGGCGACGACCATCGACAATCCCAACGTCGCTGCCCAGCCGACCTGACCCCAGAGATGATTCATGCCCGGCAGCGGAGGCGATTCGTTCGGTGAGTACCGCGCCATCATGCCCAGCAGGGCGAGCACGGCACTACCGATCGCCAAGCCCGCCGCGATCCAGACGCGCAGAGCCTGTCGCGCGGAGAGTTCTGCCAGTTCTTCTTCGGAGAGTTTGAGGAGGTCTCTCATGGTTCAATTGAACTCGGTTTCGCCGAAGGCGATGTTCTTTGATTAAGAAATCCCAATTTCCAAAACCCAATGTCCAAGGAAATCCAAAACTCCAATTTCCAAAACCCAAACGGAAAATAGCGACGCAGAGTCGGAAGATCAGCGCGACGACTCATTGAGATTTGGTCATTGGTCATTCATTGGGCATTGGGTTTTGGACCTTGGACATTTTCAGCCTCGGGGATCACAGCGACTCGATAATCACTGATCTTGGCTTGATTGCACAGGCTCATGACACGGGCGATGTATTTCCAATCGGCCTGCTCGTCGCCGCGGATGACGACCGTTTGATTTCCCGGATTATCGACCACCGACCGACGCAACCGCTCGGCCAAGTCTGCTTCGGAAAGCTTGTCGCCGCCGACGTAAAACTCACCGCGCGGATTGATGTTGATGATCATCTCTTTCGGTCGCATGACCATTGGCATCGCCGCCGCGGCCTCCGGCAGATTGGCGTCGAGAGCACCCTCGCCGCTGGTCCGCTCTTCATCGTCAAAGTGGCTGGAGACCATGAAGAACAGCAGCAATTGAAACACGCAGTCGATCATCGGCGTCATGTCCATCGACCGCTTGTTGGCACCGGAGTTGTTTCGTTGGAATCGCATGGGAATCTCTATCTCACCGTTTAACCGCCACGCCATCGGCGTGCGTGCGAACGTAAGTCGTTATTCCTCGGATCGCCCACGCCGTTGGCGTAGGGGTTAAACAAGAAATTCAACACTCTCGCCAGAGCGTGGACATTTTGGTGAGGTGTTAAGTTGGTCCACGCTCTGGCGAGCCTGTTGAAAAACTCGGAGAAATGTAACCCGAAGCGTCAGCGAGGGTCGGAAACTCCGAGAATTGAGTCGTCGCGCTCCCTCGTCGCACTCCCTCGCTGACGCTTCGGGTTACATTTTTCAACACACTCTGGCGAGCGTGGCTACTTCGCCTTCGGCTTGCCGTTAAACGATCACACTTATGTCTCACCACTCGCTTCGCCCTTCGACCCCATGACTCCCCAGAGTCCCTTGCCCTTGGGGGTTGGTGGATCGGCGGCTGCGGGAGGTTTGCTGGTCGCTGTGGGTTTCGCGGGAGCAGCGGCTGGCTTGGGGCCGGTCCCCTTCACGAGGACTCCTGATTTCTCTCCGTCTTCCACCGTGCGACGGATTCGCAGCTTTCCCTCGAAGCGTTCGAACTGAGGCAGGATTTCCAGGAAGACGTCTTCCATGTCGCGGAGTAAGCGGTCGATGCGGCTCTCCAACCAGTTGGCGATCATCACGGCGGGGATCGCGATGCACAGTCCACCAAACGTCGTGACGAGCGCGGTGTAGATGCCTTGAGCCAACTCTTGGGATTTCGCCGCGCCGGTGGCGGTCGTGCTGCTCGTGACCATGAAGGCCAGGATCATCCCCTGCACCGTCCCCAGCAGTCCGATTAGCGGTGCCACACTGACCGACACGTTAATCGGTCGCAGGTTGTCGGCCATTTCGTCTGCCTCGCGGCCGACGGCGTCTTGTACGGCTTGCTCCAATTCAGAATGAGGCCGGCCGATTTTCAAGATCGCCGCGCGGATGACATTGGCCAATGGCGACGGATACTGCTGACAGACTTGATACGCCTGCCGTGGGTCGATGCCGCTGTCATCCGTGTTGAGCTGCTGAATGGCGAGCAACAGTTTCGGCGGCAAAATCTTTTTGCCACGCAGACCAAAGTGCCGCTCGATCGTGTAGGCCAAGACGACGATCGAACAGATAAACAACGGAATCATGAAGATGCCCCCCTGCACCGTCAGATCCCAGATGGTCGGCTGGACCGGCGGCTTTTTGGCCGCTGGGGCGGGAGTCGGAGCAGCGACTGGCGGCGGCGCGGCGGCCGGTTCGACAACAGCCGGCTCGACGGGTTCCGCAGGATCGGTCGCCTGTTGAGCGCGACACCAATCAGGCATCGTCGCCACGCTCAGCCACAGGATGACGATCACGAATCGCAACCGTCGTATCGCGGTTTGCGGCTGGCAGGTTGGAACAAGCATTAAGAATTCTCAAAAAGAGTGAACGTGAATGTCGTTGGCTGCGATTGGTCGTCTCCCTCCATTCGTTGGACACCTTGCGAATCTGTCGGAAAGGTAAGAGCCCAACGAATGAAGGGAGACGACGAATGTGATCCCGTGCAATTGACTCCGTGGTCAATTCAATGACTGGCGGTAGTCTTCCAAAGTTGTGATACCCGGTTCCTGCGCCCGATCGCTCAAGAACCGTTGAAACTTTTCGCTCTTGCCGAGCAACTCGACTTCTTTGTCGAAGTCGTCGGCCTCTTCGAGGACGAACGCCGAGCCGTCTCCGGCCAAGATCCTGAGCGACTCCGAACGCGCGAGTTTCAAGAGGTCATCCACGGTCATTGGCTGCTGAGTCAGGTCTAGGGTTTTCATAGCTCATTAGTTCCAAGTTTGATCGTTGAGCGCTCACAACTCCGCAATCCGTTTCTTCGCGGCGGCGGCTTTCGGGTGTTCGGGGTATTTCTCGACCAACTGTTGATAGGAATTTTTCGCCTGCGGGATGTCCTTGAGTACCTCGAAGCAGCGGGCTGCTTCAAAGTAGGCCATCGCGGACCACTCTTTGTGGCCGTAGGCGAACGCCGCTTTCAGGAAATGCTTGGACGCCACCTTGTGCTCTTTCCGAATGAAATAGCACTCGCCGATCATGAACCGCGCTTTGGCCGCGGTCTCGGTCTCGGTTTCCTCGGTGACTTGTTCGTACTGCTTGATCGCCTCGTCGAGCTTGTCTTGCTGCTGCAACGCCCAGCCGACGCCGTAGCGAGCTTCCGGTCGCAATTCAAAGTCAGGGAACTGGTCGAGCACCTGCTGATGAAACTTGAGGCTCGCGTCCCATTGCTCTAAGGTCGCGGCACACTCGCCGGAGCGATGCAGCGCGAGAGCTTGATAGGTCGCGTTCTTCGCGGCGATGACTTGAGCGTAACGGTCGAGCGCCCCTTTCCATTCCTTCTGCTTGAACTGGCACTCGCCCAACAGGAAGCCCGCGTCGCCGGACAGCGGGCCGGTCGGGTACGTCTTCAATTGAAGGCCGAACGTCTCCGTCGCCTCTTTGAGCTTGTCCGATTTCAGATAGCTCCAACCGAGTTTGTGGATCGCCTTCTCGCCCAACTCTCCGTTGCCCGCTTTCTGCTGAGCTTCGGAATACGCCTTGGTCGCGCTGGCGAACTCGCCGGCGTCGTAGAACGATTCGCCGACTCGGAACAAACTCTCGGCGGCGAGCGGGCTGTTCGGATAATCGGTCGCCAAGCGGCGGAACGCGGCCACCGCTTCCGGTCGCTGACCGAGTTCCACATAAGCCCAGCCGAGTTCATAAGCCACTTTGTCTGCTCCGGCATATTTCGGATCAGTGGTCAGAATGGCCGAGTAAGTCTTCGCGGCTTCGGCAAACTTCTGTTGTCCCGCGAGCGACAGGCCGAGCAGATACTGGGCATCGAGCATGTCGGTCTTCGGCGGTTTGCTCTGCAAGAACGCGGTCGCGTCTTCGGCGGCCGGTTGGAATTCGCCGAGCTGATAGCGCGCCATCGCGCGAACATACAACCCCTTCGGCGCGACCTCCGACTTCGCGTGCTTGGTCGCGAGCGTGGTCATCGAGTCCACTGCTTTTGCAAAGTCACCACGCTTGAAGTGCGTCCAACCCAGGCCGTATTGAGCGTGCGGCGCGAAGGTTCCCTCCGGCCAGTTGCGAGTGACCTCGGTGTAATGCGCGAGCGACTGATCGAAGGCATTCTGAGCGTACGCCGCTTCGCCCATTCGGAACGTCGCCTCTTCGACGCGCGTGCTCTTTGGGAATTGCTTGACGAGTTGTTGCAACTTCGCCGCCGAGTCCGATTGCCGATCGAGCTTGCGATAAGCGTCGGCCAGAGCCAGCAAGGTTTCGTCGGTTTGCTCGCGATCGGGCTTCGTCTTCAGCGAACTCTCGAAGGCTTGCGCGGCCTTCTCAAACTGTTGCTGAGCGGCCCAAGTGCGGCCGATCAACGCCAGTGACTCGCTCTGCAACGCGGGGTCTTTGAGTTCCTTGTTCGCCGCCTCCAGAGCCGTGACCGCCTCCGCGTGCTTGCCAGCCAAGTGCAGTGCGAGTCCCCGTCGCACTCGCGCTTGCGGAGCATTCGCATGAGTCGGAGCCTTCGCGAGGAACGCTCGATATTGTTGCTCGGCGTCGGTGTATTCCTTCAGCAACAGCCGCGATTCGGCCGCGATGAACAACACGTCGGGGACGAGCTTGTCGCTAGGGAACTGCGTGAGAAACGTCCCGCTATGAGCTTTCGCCGCCGCGTGATTGTCCGCATCGAGCGCCGTCAGCGCGGCCATGTACTGCGCCTGCGAGGCCAATTCGTGCTTCGGATTCTTCTGAGCGAAGTCGGCATAGAGCGGCACCGTCTCGCGCCGTCGATCGGGGATCTCATACAACGTGTCGATTCGAGCCAGCACCAAGAGCGACGTCGCCGCACTGTCGGAGTGCTGCTTGATCGCCTCGTCGAGCACTTCCAACGCCTTGGCCGGGTTCTTCTCTTTGAGGTAGGCCCGCGCGATCCATTGCTTGGCCTCGACCGCTTCCGGGGCATCACGCTTGGCGACGATCTCCAAACCGTTTCGCGCCGCCGCGTACTTGCCGATCAAGAAGTAACACTTCGCACCCGCCAGCACCGCGGTGTCGTAGTGCTTCGTCTCTGGGAACAGACGAGGCACATCCCAATAGACCTTGCCCGCCTCTTCATGCTTGCCGAGTTCGTACAGACAGCGAGCCTGTCGCAGCAGCGCGGTGTCCGCCAAAGCGAAATCTTTGACCCCGCCGACTTGCGCGAACAGGCTTTGAGCCGACCCATAATCGGCTTTCGCGAACAGCAACTCGGCCTGCCGCATGCGGACCTCGGTGGCCAGCGCGTGCTTGGGGAACTTGTTGTGGAACTGCGCGAACGTGGCCTGAGCCTCATCGACCTGCTTCAACGCTTCCTGTGTCACGCCGAGCGCGTAGGAGGCATCGGCGACGAGTTCATCTTGCGGATAAGTCCGAATGAGCGTCGCGTAGTTCTTGGCCGCGTCGTCCCATTTGTTCTGCTGATAGAGACTCTCGCCGCGATAGAACAACGCACGCGCGGCCAGCGGACTTTTCGGATAGCTCTCCAGCAGTCGAGTGAAGGCTTTCTCCGCTTTGTCGTAGTCCTCAGCTTTCTTGGTCTGCTGAGCTTGGCTGTACCAAGCAGTCCCCAAGTTTTGCAGCGACTGATCGAGCAGCTCAAACTTGGGAAACTGTTTGCTGACAATCTCGAAGGCGGCGATCGCGGCGGGATACTGCTTCGCCTGCAAGTGACAGGTGCCGAGATAGTGGTGTGCCTTGTCGAGTCGCGAGTCCTTCGGAAACTTCTTGATAAACGTGGCCCACTCGTCGATCGCCGAGTCGTACAGCTTTTGATTCTGGAATCCGACGGCCACCGCGAACTGTCGAGTACCCGCCTCGGTATCTTCCGCCGCCGCTCGTTGAGTCGTTGACGAAGCCAGCAGACACGTCGCCAATATCAAAAATGCAATCCAGACTCGCTGCCGAAACATTGCCGTATCTCCCCAGACGCCGGTACGAAACTTCGGCGGTCAGGATACGGTTCGCGTGGTGGACTGTTAAGCGACGCCTCGTTTTGAAGAACCAGATGTTTCACCCCAACGCCATCGGCGTGGGCGCGAGGGCCAAACGATTCGCGCACGCCGATGGCGTAGCGGTTAAACAAATCACTGCGACTGGTCTACTTAAACGCGAAGTCTTCGGCGACCGGCAGATCGCTGAGCCGGCCGATTCCGAACAGGGAGAGGAATCGGGGGGTGGTCACATACGGCGGGTCGTTCTTGCTCTTGGAGTTTGGCGGCGAGTGAGCGCGGTCGATGCGGATCAACTCGCGCTGCAACAACTGACGAAGCACGGAACCGGCGTTCGCCTTCCCCAAGGCTTCCATTTGCGATTTGGTGATCGGCTGCTTGTAGGCCACTAACGCCAACACTTCGAGCGCGTCCTGCGTGAGCTTCACATCCTTCGGGCCATAACCGAAGACTTTGTTTCGCACCGACTCGAACTCCGGCAACAGCGAGAGACGATACCCGCCCTCGCCGAGCGTGATCGCATACGGCCGACCTTCCTCGGCGTATTGCCGATTCAATTCATCGAGCAAACACTCGACGAATCCGAAGCCATGATCGGTGTGAAACAAGGAGCTGAGCTTCTTGGCCGTCAGCGGCATCCCGCCGACAAACAACGCCGCCTCGACCACTTGCTTTTCGGAGACTCGCGGTTCGGAATTCACGACGGGTGTTGTGACGGGCTGCGCAGCTCCCGCGTCGCCCCGTTCGCCAGAACGCGGGCGTCCCGCACCCGAGTCCGCCCCGGCAGAATCAGAGAGGCCGTGAAGATTGGAGCCGTCCGCCACAGGCGGATCAGGGAGCGGTTGTAATTCCAAGCGAATCTCTGCCCCCTCACGGTCGCGGCTCGAAACATCCACCGCGGCAGAATCTGAATGAGCAGCCTCTTCGACGGACGATTCCTGAGCGTCCATCTCGCGCTCAATCGCGTCGGTGGCTTCCAAAGCTCGGAGGTAAGCCGCTTCGAGATCATCGGCCAGCAACGGCTCATCCCAGCCAGCCGCTTCGTCGTGAGCGGGCGGGTCTTCGAGTTCATCATTCCGAGGCTCATCCATGAGCGACTTCCTCAACCGTAGGAGTTCCAAAGGGGGCGGGTTTATAGTCCCGCCGTTCGCCAAGACGAATGGCAAACGACAGTAGACATCACGACCACCGGCGGGCGGATGAAATCAGCCGGAACGCGCTAGCATCCGGTTTGTAGTTTGAGAATCGCTCTCCAACCGGACGCTAGCGCGTTCCGGCTGATTTGGTTGCGGCCGGAGGCCAGCTTAGGAGAATTGCATTCGTGGATCAAAAAGTGACGATCAATCGCCGACTCGTCGGTTGCCTGGCGGTCGCGTTTCTCGTGGGGGCGGTGATCGCGTTCACCAGGGAAGGGGACTCGGTCAATCTCTGGCAGGGGATCTGCACGCGAGTCGGCGTGGTGCTCGGCGCGTTGTGGCTGGCTTTGCCCAAGGACGGCACGCTGGGCAAGTGGGCCGAGGTCTCCATGACCAAACTGCTGCTCATCGTCTTGGGACTCATCGTGGTGATTCGCAACCCGCAGCGCTACGGCCCGATCCTGCTGGCGGTCGCCGCCCTCGGCCGATACCTCCGCCCTCCCGATAAGCCGCGCCCACCGCGCGAGTTCTGATAGCAGTAGCGTTCACGAAACCAAGCTCTAATGGGGCCGCGGTTGATGTCCCGCGGAGAGACGGACACTCGACCATCGTCATGTTGCTTAATTGGACAGCGCCAGGTTCTTCCGGAATCGCGTGCTTCATTGAGATTTGGGGCGAGTGAGCGATTTGATCTTGTCGGGGTCGATGCCGAGTTGGGTGAGTTGTTGGCGGCGTTTTTTTCGGGCGGACTTGGACGCGCTGGCGTTGCGGCGAGCGTAGTAGGTTTGACGGTTGGCTTCGTCTTGGAACAGTTGTCGGCGAGCTTGGGGCGGATGCGTCATCGCCGTGACCACGACACTCGCGGCCCGGCGGACTTGTTCGGTGGTCAGCAGTTCGCCACTGAGGACGTCTTCGCTCGGCGTGAGTTGCTGTCGAACGCGAGCGCAGAACAACTGACTGAGGATGGTCAGAAACAGATGGCGGTGGATGCACCGCCAGCCGCGGCACTCGAAGTGATCCAGGCCCAGGTCTTCCTTGGCTTCGCGGAAGCAGTCTTCGATGGGCCAGCGGCCGAAGGCGACGCGCAGGATCCCACGCAGCGTCCAGCCGTCGCGACCGGGGACGCGGTTGGAGAGGAAGTACTTGACTTCATCGGTGAGCACGTTGCGGGCGACGATCAGCGTGCATTGCGTGCTGACCAGGCGGTCGTCGTGAGTCTGTCGCCAACAGGTCGCCCAGCGAATCTCCCAGACTTGCTCGCCGCGATGAGTGTCTTTGATGCGATACCGCTGCGGCGTTTGTTTGCGGAACGCGGGCGAGTGCCGGGCGAGGTTGCGCACCTCGTTGGGAGGCCGCTGACAATGTTTCAGTCGCGGGAACTTCAGCGGTCGTCCGCCTCGCTGTTTCGTGTTTTCCGGCGGATTCTTCAGGACGTCCGGCTTCAGCATCCACACGCGAAAGTCGGTGGGAATCTCGACCGCGAAGGCTTCGCCACGCTGATCCAGTCCGTTCAGAAATTCGCTGTTCCGACCGTAGAGTTCATCGGCCGTCCAGGCCATGACATGCACGCCATTGGCCTTCGCGCGATCAATCAGATCCAGCGCGAGCTGGGGCTTCGTGCGAAACTCGACATCGTCCGGGATGTACTTTTTTTTCGGCGCGCCGGATCGTTGGCCCACTCCTCGGGCAGAGACAGCCGCGCGTCGAGCAGCACGTTGAACCCCGGTGCCGAATACGACAACGCGACATGATTGACGCAGTTCTCAATCTTCCCGCGATTGCCGTTGTACTGCCGCTTGACGCCGGCGGTTTCCGAACC
>JBJXEX010000528.1:0-31289 GCA_046156195.1 Planctomycetaceae bacterium
ACTCCTCCCCACAGGTCATCCCCTAATTTTTCAACACTAGTGAGTTCGGTCCTCCACGCAGTCTTACCCGCGCTTCAACCTGCCCATGGGTAGATCGTCGGGCTTCGCGTCTGCCGCTGGTAATATATCGCCCTATTCAGACTCGGTTTCCCTACGGCTCCAGCCCTGAAGGCCTTAACCAACTACCAACAGCAACTCGCCGGGTCATTATGCAAAAGGCACGCCGTCACACTCACCTTGCGGTATTGTGCTTCGACAGTTCATAAGCGTATGGTTTCAGGTTCTTTTTCACTCCCCTCCCGGGGTTCTTTTCATCTTTCGCTCGCGCTACTTTTTCACTATCGGACACCAAGTCATATTTAGCCTTAGGAGATGGACCTCCCAGATTCAGGCCCGGTTTCACGTGACGGGACTTACTCGGGTACACACCAGAAGTTTGCACGACTGCCGAATACGGGACTATCACCCTCTATGGTAGAGCTTTTCTTCTCACTTCTTCTAGCCGGCAAATTGGTAACTTCTATACGACATGCCCCACGACCCCAGAGGCAAAGCCTCTGGTTTAGGCTACTTCCGCGTTCGCTCGCCGCTACTGACGGAATCGAGATTTCTTTATTTTCCTGCGGTTACTGAGATGTTTCACTTCGCCGCGTTTGCTCAGGAATTTCGGGATCAACGCTTGTTTGACAGCTACCCCGAACTTATCGCAGCCTTCCACGCCTTTCAGAGCCGCTTGGTGCCAAGACATCCTCCATACGCCCTTAATTGCTTGACCATCTTTATCTTTGGCTTCTTGCGATTTGCATCGCGTCCGCCATCCAAGCTTATTCACCTTGGACGCTCACGCTCCACTTGGAGCGGATTGAGATTGTGTATTACAGATTTCACAACCACCGAATTGTCAAAGATCTACGTCGTTTTTCGCGTCCGCATTTTTGGGCGGACGCAAAAGGCGAGCGAGGATGTTATTGGCATCGACGCTGGGGGTCAACCGATCGGCCCGACTTTTTGAAAATCGGACCAGTTCTGTTCTTTGCCACTGGAGACGACCGGGATCGAACCGGCAACCCCTAGCTTGCAAAGCTAGTGCTCTCCCAATTGAGCTACGTCCCCGAAGCATCACTAGCTCGCGGACGAGACCAATCGTCGATTGTTCCCCGGACGCGAGCGAGTGGGCGTACTTGGATTCGAACCAAGGACCTCAGCTTTATCAGAGCTGCGCTCTAGCCAACTGAGCTATACGCCCGCACGGAGGAGTCGATTTTGCCGTTTCTTCAGCAGAGTGTCCAGCGTCGAGGGTTCTGGCGGTGGAAGTCCGAGAGGGATTGTTTCGGACTCATAGGACCGCGAACATGAATGTGCCCTTGTTAGATGGCGTCAACTTTACGAACAATTTTGATGGACCGCGCCATGAGAAAGCTCGTTATTGGTTGTGGATATCTTGGAGAGCGAGTGGGGCGGAAGTGGCTAGCCGCCGGGCATGAAACTTGGGTGTTGACGCGATCCCTAGTCCGGGCGAATCAATTGGCGGAGGCCGGCTTCAGAACGGTTGTCGGAGACGTCCTCGATTTGCAGTCGGTTCAGAGATTGCCTCGTGCGGAGACCGTCCTTTATTCCGTTGGTTTTGATCCAACTGGTCGAGCCTCGAAGCGAGACGTGTATGTCGGCGGCCTCCGGAACGTACTCAGGGAGTTACGCACCACGACGCGACGCTTCATGGAAATATCGAGCACCAGCGTTTACGGGCAGGACGACGGAGAGATTGTTAATGAGTCGTCGCCAGTCTTGCCGAGGACGGAAGGTGGTTGCATTTGTCTTAATGCCGAGGACGCGGTCTGGGAGGCATTTCCCAGTCTCAGCCCGGAGCGGGGTGTCGACGGTGCGCTTATCTTGAGACTATCGGGGATTTACGGTCCGGGTCGGTTGCTCGCGCGAGTGGAGCAACTTCGACGCGGTGTGGCATTCAAGGGTAATCCGGACGCTTGGTTAAACCTCATTCATGTGGAGGACGCTGTCCAAGCCGTGTTGGCAGCGGAGATTCTCGGCCGGGTCGGAGAAACGTATTTGGTTAGCGACAATCGACCGTTGCGTCGGCTCGAGTATTTCACGGAACTGGCAGCTCGAATCGGCTTGCCTGCGCCGACGTTTGAGCCGCTGTCCGATGACTCTCTCGAGCGGAAGCGACTCAACAAACGCTGCGAGAATCGCCGTGTGCGTGAAGAGTTGCGGGTGGAGTTCCTCTACCCGACGGTCAGCGACGGATTGCGTCACCTGTTTGGGGAGCCGCGATGACGGGAGCCGACTGCACGCGGATGAAGTACCAGCGTTCGGAGTCGGACTGACTGAGGTAGAGCGACAGTGGCTCACCAACTGCGACCTCGGAGCGGTCGCTTGCGGGAATTGTCAGCCAGCCCACACGACCTTGAGAGTCGACAACGCGGAATTTCCCAGCCGTGATCGCTGTCGGTAGCGGAATGCCCGAAGAGTCAAGCTCCGATGTGAGCCCGATCACGCGAACAGACTCGATAATAGCCCGATTGCTGTGGGCTTTGGCGGAAGACAACACCTGCATTGAGCGGTTGGGAACAGATGCCAGACGCGGGGCTGCCGAGTCGGGGTGATCCGAGTTCCACGCGGTGGCGAATAATCCGGTGACGGCAATGAGCAACAGCACGCGAGCGGCCATGATGAGTTCCAACGGTGCCTAGCGATGAGTCAGATTCGCAACGTGAAGGGACGCTCGTTCGGCAGAATTCGCCGCTCACGAGTTGCCCCGCAGAGGATCGTCCCAAATGGCGCGAGCGCTTTGGGGAAACTAGTCCGGTTTTGCCGAAGCCGACAGTGTGGCGAAGCGTGGAAACGATGTTAGCGATGACGTGGAATGCGGCCGAATGTCCGGGTTGTGTGCAAAGAGCGAAGGGCGTCGGGAATTCCGCTTTCGTGGTCCTGGATTCTGGCATTAGAGTCCCGCGCGTTGATCCATCGTGAATTTCAAGCACACGAGCGTCGGGTTGCACTGTGTGAACTCGGGTTGCACTGTGTGAGCGAAGTCGCGAGGGCATCGGCGGAACGGTTGTGATTGTTGTCATGGGCGGGTTCGAGGTGACTATCAATGTTGCTGACTTCATGGTTGCGTGGCTGGTTTGTCCGAGCGAATTCTCTTCGAGACAACGGACACTGGACGAGGCGGCGGCCTCGGCCGCATGTGCCGCGTCGCCGGATGGCTCCCGTCGTCGAGCAATTTGAAGCTCGGCAGTTGCTGACGGGCGGCACGCCACTCTTGATCACGGTCACGACGTTGACCGACACGATCGACGCGGGCGACGGCATGACGTCGTTGCGCGAAGCGGTTCTGCAGGCCAACGCTGAAACCAGTCAGAGCGTCGTCATCCAGCTTCAGTCGGGAGCACACATCCTGACAATCAACGGTCCCGATGAAGATGCCTCGGCGACCGGCGACCTCGATATCAACTCAGTCGTGTCCGTGACGATTCGCGGCCTGGCCAACGGGACGTCGATCATCGACGCCAACTTCAGTTCGGCCGATCGCGTCTTCGACATTGTCTCCGGCTTCGTGACCATCGAAGGCGTGACGATCCAAGACGGCCAGCGCGACAGCGGCGGTGCGATTGATAACAACGGCCAGTTGACCGTCGTGCGGACGAAATTCGTCAACAATATCGGTGACACCGGGACAGGCTCGCTTCGCGGCGGCGCGATTCACAATGCGGCATCGAGGTCGTTGTTTGTCTTGGCCAGCACCTTCGAGAACAACACGACGACGGGCGAAGGGGGCGCGATCTACAACGCCGGTTTTGCCATCGTCGACGCCTCGACGTTTTTCGGCAGCGGAGCCAATGGACATGGCGGCGCGATCTTCAACGCGACCAGCGGCGTGCTCAACGTGCAGCGCAGCACTTTTCAAGGCGGTGCGGCGGGGGCCTCATCGACCGGTGACGGCGGTGCGATTTACACGGCAGGATCGGCGGGCATCGATCATTCGACGTTTTCGGCGAACAGTGCCGACAACGGTGGTGCCATCGCGGTCGCCAGCGGCGGCAACCTGTTCCTGACGGCCAGCACCGTAGCGTTCAATACGGCTGCCGTAGGAGGCGGCATCGACTTCAACGGAGGCAGCAATACGGGATTGGTCGGAAACACGATCATCGCCGGCAATACGGCAAGCGACATGGAATTCAGCGACGTGCGGCGAGGCACGAATGATTTCACGTCCTTGGGATTCAACCTCATTGGAATTGGTCCGTCGGCAGGATCGGGATTCACGAACGGGTCCAACAGCGATCAAGTAGGGACGTCGTTGACGCCCATCGATCCGATGCTCGGCGCGTTGGCCTTCAATGGTGGGCCGACGAAGACGCACCTCCCTCTGTTTTTCAGCCCAGGTCTGTTCAGTCCAGCGATCGATGCGGGGACGCTGCCCCAGGTCGTTGGCTCGGCGCTGCCGATCACCGATCAGCGCGGTGCTCCGCTGCGGGAAGCGCCCGGGTTTATGGCGGATATCGGTGCGGTCGAGACCGGGACGAACGCGGTGTTCGTCAACACGCTGGCGGACGCACCCGACGCGGCCTTGATGGACGGCGTGATCGACGCGGATTTAGGCACTGCTGGAAATCAGATTTCGTTGCGTGCGGCGTTGCACCAGCACAACTTCACTGGGACTGCGCCAGTGATTGTCCTGCTGCCGGGTGTGTTCTTACTGGACGAGATGGGCACCGATGACGGCTTCGGATCGGCGGGAGACCTCGACGTCAACTTTGCCACCGAGATCATCGGTTTTGGTCCGTTGGGGACGATCATTGACGCTGCCGAACTCGATCGCGTGTTTGATTTGCAGTCGTTCTCCAGCGAGACGCTTCTCGAAAGTCTGACGATCCAAAATGGCAAGACACTGATCGGCTTGGGTGACGACTTGGGTGGCGGCGTTCGCAATTTCGGCCAAGCGACGCTGAACAACGTGTTTGTGCGTGAGAACGAGGCGAGTAGTGGTGGCGGCATCTTCAACGCGGGGCAGTTGACCTTGGACGGTGTCACGATCGCGGACAACAGCGCCAGTGGCCTGTCGTCTGGCGAAGGCGAAGGGGGCGGTCTCGCGAACGATGGGCGGGCGACGATCCGCAACAGCACGATCGTTGGGAACTTTGCTGAGAACAGCGCGGGCGGTATTGGTCATGTCAGTTCCTCCGAACTCCTCGAAATCGAGTTTTCGACCATCCGCGATAACGTCGTGGACGGCGATGCCGGCGGAATTGGCAACGAGGGGCGGCTGATCATTCGGGACTCGAACATCACGGGGAACAACGCGAGTGGACGGGCGGGCGGCCTCGGTTCGTTGGGTGATACCACGTTGCTGCGGACCAACGTCGATGGCAATTTCGCGGGTGACGATGCGGGCGGTGTCGGGGCTGGATCGGGAACACTGACGATTTCCGCCAGCTTCATCACGAACAACGTGTCGGAGGGGAATGGCGGCGGGCTGGGCGTGACCGGTTCCACGTTCGTCACGGTGAATTATTCGGAGATCGCCGACAACCGGGCGTTGGGTGGCGGAGGCGGCGGTGTCTCCGTGCAGAACGGAACTGTGACGATTGGTAATTCGGCGATCGTCGAAAACATGGCGGGCCAGGCGACTGTTGCCTTCGGTGACGGCGGTGGTCTGTATGTCACCGGCGGATCGACGAGTCTCAGCAACTCGACGGTGTCCGGGAACGCCGCGGTTCGGTTCAACAATCAAGGCGGTTTCGGTGGTGGCGTGACGCAGGCGGGAGGCAACCTCAATCTGAATCACGCGACGATCACGAACAATACGGCAGCGCTCGGCGGCGGTTTGGCGACGTTGGCCGCCAACGGGATGCAGTCACTGTTTGGGCCCGTCTTGGGATCGGGCACGGTCAAGAACACGATCATCGCCGAGAACATGGCGACTCAAACCGGCACGGATGTATTTGCCGCGACGAACTCGCTGTTCTCCGTGGGGCACAATTTGATTGGCGTCGCGGGAACGGGCAGCGGTGGTCCGCTCTTCGTTCACAACGTCAACGATGACCAAGTCGGGACGTCCGGCACTCCGCTGGACCCGGAGCTTGATCCGCTGGCTAATTACGGTGGCCTGACGCGGACACATCGGTTGCAGTCCGACAGTCCGGCGATCGACGCAAGCAGCACGACCACGAGCTTCGTCTCGGAGCAACGTGGCGCTCCGCGAGTCATCGACGGGCCCGATATCGACTCGGTGGCCATTGCCGATATTGGGGCCTTCGAGTTTGGCTTCGACGGCTTCTTCGTGAACACGACGGAGGACACGGTCGATGCGAATCCCGGCAACGGTGTCGCGGCGGATGCGAATGGCAACACGTCGCTCCGCGCGGCGATTCAGGAAAGCAACGCGCTGGCGGGGACGCAGACGATCGTGCTGGTGGCTGGGGTCTACAAGCTGACGCTGTCCGGGACTGGCGAGGATGCCGCGGCGACGGGTGACTTGGACATTACGGACGACGTCAACATCCGCGGGTACGGTGCCGAGTCCACGACGATTGATGGGCTGGACAGCGATCGTCTCTTCGACGTCATTAGTGGTGCCAACACAACCGACCTGGTGCTTTCCGATCTGTCGCTGACTCATGGAAAGGTGATGAACGGGGGCGGGAACGACATTCGTGGCGGTGCGATTCGCAGCATTGCGTCGCACCTCGAACTGAACCGAGTGACCGTGACGAACAACTTCGCCAGCGGCTTCGGCGGTGCCATCTTCGCCTTGAATGGTGATCCGGGCACGACGGTGATCGCGACCGACAGCCTCTTCATGAACAACACGTCGGGCGACAGCGGCGGTGCCATTGCGGTGCAGAATGGCGGTTTGAACCTGACCAACACCCGGTTTGAAAACAACACCGCGACAGCCAACGGTGGCGGCGGTGGCGCACTGGCGATCTTCAACAGCTTCGCGACCGTGCAAGGGTCGGCGTTTCGCAATAATTCGGGCGAGTCGGGCGGTGCGGTGTTGATCGACACGTTTGGTCAAGCGGCCAAGTTGGTCACCTTCAGTGACAGCGAGTTCAACAACAACTCGGCAACCATTGGACTTGGTGGCTTCGGCGGCGGCATCGTGAATTTCAGCCAAGAACTGGAGATTGCGAACTCGGTCTTTGCCAATAACCAAGCGCAGTTCGGTGGTGGTGGCCTTTACAACTTCGATGGTTTGGTCAGCTTCGACGACTCCGATTTCCTGGGGAACTTCGTCACCAGCAGCGGTGGTGGCGGCGCGATCGACAACACAGGCTCGGCGGCGGTGTTGACGCTCAGAAAAACGACGTTGGCGTCATCAAACTTTGCGACCAATGGCGGTGGCTTGCACAACGGAGCGGGAGCGACCGCGGACGTCTTTGAGTCGACGATCTCACAGAACAACGGCAACTTCGGCGGCGGCATCAGCAACGAAGGGACGTTGACGATCCGCAACAGCACGATCTCCGACAATGCGGCGTCAATCGAAGGAGGGGGCCTGCACAACACCACGACCGGCACGGTGACGATCCTCAACGGCACGTTCGCGCTCAATAACTCGTTCGATGGTGGCGGCATCAGCAATGACGGCTCGGCGAGTGCCGTGACGCTGACGAACACGCTCGTGGCGACGAATACCAACGTCAGCAACAACACGAACGCGGACTTGAGCGGCGACTTCACCTCCGGCGGCAACAACCTGATCGGAGACCTCGACGGCGCGACGGGTTTCATGAACGGCTCGAATGGAGACATTGTTGGCGGCGTCACGTCGGTGTCGGTGACGAATGCGACGGGTGCGACGGGTGCGAATCCGATCGCAATCACGACCTCGACGGCGCATGGACTGAGCACCGGAGATCGGGTTCGGGTGACCGGCGTCGGCGGCCTCTTTACTGCCAACGGCGTCTTCTTCGTGACAGTGACCAGCACGACCACCTTCACACTGAATGACACATTTGGTCTGAGCGGAGGAACTTTCACGGGGGGCGGTCAAGTCTTCGAGTTGGTCGATCCCAAGTTGGGGGTGCTGCGGGACAACAATCTCAGCCGGTTCGCGCTGCCACCGGTGCCGGCGCAGTTCGCGAATCTGCCGCCGGTCGTCACGCTGGTGCCGCGTCGGAGCACGTTCACTCACGAACTGCTGCTCGGCAGCCCGGCCATTGATGCGGGGACCAACACCGGCACGCCGACCTTAGATCAGCGCGGTTTCGCGCGAACGGACGGCAACAACGACACCACGATCACGCGCGACATCGGCGCGTTTGAACTCGCACATACGACGGTCTCCGGCTTCGCGTTCTCGGACGAGAATGGCAACGGCAGTCGCGATGCCATGACGGAATTTCGCCGATCGGGACTGACGGTGTTTCTGGATGCCAATCAAAACGGCCGGCAGGACGACTTCGAGCCGTTCGCGGACGTGGCGATGTTCGACAATCCGGGCACGCCGCAAAACGAGTTCGGCACCTACACGCTGGAACTGGTTGGACCAGGTCCGCAGGTCATCGGTCACACCGTGCCGTTCAACACGCGGCCAACGGCACCCAACGATCCGTTGCTCTCGTTGCCGGAGACGGTCACGGAAGGAAACTCGCCGGTGAGTGTTGTCGCGGCGGACTTCAACAACGATGGGCAGCTCGATTTCGCGTGGGTGGACAATGGCATCGACCGCGTCGTCATCAATCAGCGCAACTTTGGATCGCCGGCCGCCGGCTTCAGTCAACAGTCGATTCCGGTGGGGACCGATCCGTTCCGTGTCGCGGCGGGGGACGTCGATCAAGATGGCCGTGTCGATCTGGTTGTCGGGGATCTCGGCTCCGACTCACTGAGGGTGCTGTTCAATTTGGGGAACGATGCCTCCGGTCAGGCGCAATTCGGCGATGCCGTCACACTCAACCTGACGTCGGGAGCCAATCCGAACAGCATCGTCATCGCGGACTTCAATCACGACTTCCAGTCGGACATCGCGGTGTCGAACGCCGGGACTGGCGAGGTCGTTGTCTTCGGTAATAACGGCGGGCGGATGTTCGCGTCCGGTGTGAGCTTCGGCGGCCTCAACGATCCGCAGGATCTGGCCGCCGCGGACTTTGATGGCGATGGTCGGACCGATCTGGCCGTGGCCGCGCGAGGGTCGGACTCAGTCGTGTTTCTGTTCAATCTCGATCCTCCCACCGGCTTCAATTTCGATTCGGGGACATCGGTGTCGTTCGCAGCGAGCACCATGCCGCGATCGCTGGTGGCCGAGGACTTCAATCAAGATGGCGACTTCGATCTCGTGGTCGGCGGAGCCACGAAGTTGTTCCTCGTCGAAAACATCGGCATTCGGGTCTTCAGCACGCCGACCGAGTTCGCGACCTTTCCCGACACGGCCGACCTGGCCACGATCGACATCGACGGTGACGGAGACAAAGACGTCGCGGCGGCCAGCGAGAGTGCCGGGCTCGTCGGCGTGTTTGAATTTGAGAATGATTCATTTGTCTCCAACATTAACTTCCAGACCGGTGACTCCCCGATGGGAATCGCCGTCGGAGATTTCGACAGCTTCGACGGTTACTCGCGGCCGGACATTCTGACCGCGAATTCATTGAGCTTCGACGTGACGTTGTTGACGAACCTGCTGGGTTCCGCCGTGATCACGGGAGTGGTCGGGATGCCGACTGAGAATCTGGCCTTTGGCGTGCAGCCGCTGGCGACGATCCGCGGCAATGTGTTCAACGACCTCAATGTCGATGGCTTCCAGTCATTCAGCTTCAGTCCTGAACCGGGCCTTCCGAATGTTTTGTTGTTTCTCGACATGAACGGGAACGGCCGCCTCGACCCGTCGTTCGAGCCGGTGACCGTGACGACCTCCAGCGGTGAATTCGACGGAGACATCGGTGAATACGAATTCTCAGGTTTGATCCCCGGAACCTACCGTGTTTTCGTGATTCCGCCGACGGGTTCGCTCTTCACCAATCCCATCGTGGCTCCGGTCGATTCCGTGTTGATTGACTCCCAAGCCGGAGCCAGCGCGGCCGACGTGCTGGTGAATGACGTCGATCTCGACGGACTCAATGACCTGCTGGTGCTCACCCGTGTTTCCTCCGGAGATTCGGAATTCCGCGTCTTTCGCAACACCGGTTCGGGTTTCGATCTGTTGTCGACCATCACCCTCACGAATGAAGCCCTGCGGTTGGCGTTGGGAGACTTCGACAACGACGGCGACAAAGACGTCGTCGTCACGCGCGACCCCGATACCAACCCTGGCAACGGAGCGATCGACTTTATTCGCAACGACCGCACCGCGTTCGTGTTTGAAAGCAGTGTCTCGCTCGGCGAGTTGCCGACCGACATCGCTGTCGGAGACATCAACGGCGACATGGAACCGGATGTCGTCGTCAGCACGCTCAGCAATACTGACGCGGTGACGATTCTGATTCACGACACCGGCTTCACGTTCAACTCGCCAGTCACGCTGGATGCCGGGGATGAAGTCCGCGGCATCGCGCTGGCGGACTTCGACAACGATGGCGATCTCGATCTGGTGGCGACCGACGCGGTCAACGATCAATTCACGGTCTTCGGAAACAATGGCAGTGGGACGTTGACCCCAGGCACGCCCGTTTCCACCGAGGATCAACCTGGACGGGTCTTTGTGGCCGACGTGGCGGCAAGCCCGGCGCTCGACATCGTGGTGGCTTCGCGAGTCGATCCTGCGATCACGATCTATTTGGGAAACGGCACTCTGACTTTCACGGGGGTCAATTCTCTGTCGCCGTTTGTCGGTGACAAGGTCGACGATCTGGCCGTGGTGGACTACGACCACGATGGCCTCAAGGACATCGTGGTGGCTGGCGACAACGGTGTCATCAGCGTGCTGCGCGGCTTCACCAACGGCAGCTTTGAGTCTCCCGAATCACTCGAACTGACCCCGACCGGCGCGTCGAATGTCATGTTCGATCTGGCGGACATCGATTTCGTTGGCGGGATGCCCTTCGCCGATGTGGCCGCCGTGTACGACGTCTCCGGAAGCACCGAAGTGCGGGTCGGGTTCACGCGGCTGAATTCCCACCTCGTGCAAGCCGGACCGGGTGCCTTCGTCTTTGGACAAGATTTCGGACTGGTGCAGTCCGCCACGCTGCAAGGTCTGGCGTTTGTCGATCTGAATATGAACGGCCGCCAAGACTCCGGCGAACTCGCCCAGCCGGGTGTCGTGGTCTTTGTCGATCGCAACCTCAACGGCGTGTTGGACCCATTCGAGCCGTCGGCGATTTCCAATTCCAGCGGGTTGTATTCACTGTCGGGCGTCCTGCCCCAGGACGATTCGCTCGTCCGCGTTTCGCTGGATGGCACCTTCACGCCGACCAGTCCGCTCAACGAGCAATTCCCCGGCGTGCTGACGTTGGCGGGAGTCGGTTCGCAGTCGTCCCCCGGCAGCGACCTGGTGGCGGTCGGCGATCTCGACTTCGATGGCGACGAGGACATCGTCCGCGTGAATCCCGACAGCAACTCGATCAGCATCTTCCTCTTCAACCAGTTCACGGCGACGCACAATCGCGTGGACATCACGGCCAGTGACATCCCGGAATTCAACAATCCCGCCGCCATTCACATCGCCAACATTGTTGGCACCAGTGCCGCAGAGATCTATGTGCTCAACCGCGGGTCGGACACCGTGAGCGTTCTGGAAACCAACTTCAGCACCGGATTCGATCTGCTCGCGACGCTGGCTGCTGGGGACGATCCCGGCACGCTGTCGCTCTTCGATTTTGATGGTGATGGGACCAACGAGCTGGCGATCACCAGCACGGCGGATGGCTCGGTGCGGTTTTTTGAGCCGAATGTGTCCGGCAACCTGGTCTTCAACGGGATGGTGATGTTGGCCGCGGCCGAGGCGGGTGACGACATCGCGTTTGGCGACTTCGATGACGACGCCAACAATCGCATCGACTATGCCCTGCTCGACACGGACAACGACCGGGTCGTGTTCGTCAGGAATGATGGCAGCGGAGCGGTCAGCCTGCTGCAGAGCGTGGACGTCGGCGACCAGCCGGTGGCACTGTCGCGCGGCTTCGACATCGACGGCGACGGCGACCTCGACCTGGCGGTGGCCAACATGGGAGACGGCACGTTTCAGGTGCTGCGGAATGACTCCGGCACCTTTGTGGCCGAGACCGCCATCTTCACGCTTTTCGCTCCCAGCGACATCGAAATCGGTTTACTCGGCAACACACCTTTCTCGAGTGACTCTCACGCGGACGTGGTCGTCTCGCTGTCGGACGCCAACGCCGTTCTGATCCTTGAGCGCACTGGGGCGGTGTTTTCGAATGCCAACTTCGCAATTGTGCCCAGCCCGCAAGACAGTCTGGCGCTGGGGAATGTTGCCGCCGGTGGCAGCCTCGACATCGTCACCAGCTTGCCCGGCACCGGAGCCGTTAGCCTTAGCGTGAATCGTTCGTCGGGCATCGACTTCACTTATCTGGTCAACGCGGTCGCCGGCGAAATCGTGACGGGTCTGAACTTCGGAAGCATTCCGGCCCCCGGCGAAGTGCGCGGCACGAAGTACGACGATCTCAACGAGAACGGCTTCTTCGATATGGGCGAGCCGGGGATCGCGGGCGTGACCGTGTTCCTGGATCTCGACAACGACGATGTGCTCGATGCCGGCGAAGTCTCGACCGTCACGCTCAGCGATGGGTCGTATGTGCTGCCAGTGGCCAACTCGGTGGCGAGTTACACGGTCAGTGAAGTCGTCCCGCTCGGCTACATCCAAACGGGACCGCGCGATCTCAACTTCGCGCCGAGCAGCGTGTCGGGGGCGACCGGTGCCTCGTCGCTGGCGGCGGCCGATCTGAATGGCGACGGTCGAGTCGATCTCATCAGCCCGAACGAAACGGACAATTTTGTCTCCGTCTTTATGCAGAACGCGGACGGCAGCTACGCCGCGCCGAATTTCTTCTTCGTCGGAATGAATCCGAGCGCGGTGCTGGCGATCAACGTGGATAACGATACCGACATCGACCTCGTCTTCGCGAATGGGGAAGGCAATGATGTGTCGGTTCTGATCAACAACGGCTTCGGCAACTTTGCGTCACCCGCGAGCTACGCGGTGGGAGACTCGCCGACCGACCTGCGAGCGGGCTTCTTCAACAACGATGCGTTCCTCGACCTCGTCACGGCCAACTCGGGCAGTGACAACGTCTCGATCCTGCTCAATCAGGGGGACGGGACATTCGGGACTGCGACGAACGTCTCGGTCGGAGCGGGGAGCAATCCTGGCGGAGTCGCGGTTGGCAACTTCGACAACAACGCCGGCCTCGATCTCGCGGTGACGCGAACCGGTGCTAGTTTCAATGACCTGCAGATTCTGACCAATAACGGCAGCGGCACATTCACCACGGGCGATTTCTTCGCCCTGCCCGCGAGCGACAAACCGGTACGTCCCATCGCCGCCGATTTCAACGGAGACGGCTTCACCGATCTGGCGGTGCCCGGACAAAACTCGAACAACATCGCCATTCTGCTGAACGATCAATCGGGCGGGTTCTTCGCGGCGGAGTTTCGCTTGGTGGGAATGACTCCCGAGTTCGCGACGGCGGTCGATCTCAATCAGGATGGCACGCTCGACTTGGTGGTTTCCAACACGGACGACGGCACGATCTCGGTGCTGCTCAACAACGGCACGGGGGACTTCAACTCGATGCCCGCCGTCTTCCCGACCGGCCCGGATGCGGGTCAGGTGGTGCCGCTGTTCCTCAACGCGGACGCGGACCCGGACCTCGCGGTCGCGTCGTTTGCCAACAGCTCGATTGTGTTGCTGACCAACACTTACTTGTCGAAACGAGTCTTCGTACACGCGGGCCAGACGGTGCTCGATCAGAACTTCGGCAACGTGCCGGACACGCAGATCACGATCGACGGGAACGATCTGCGGATCACGGATCGCTTCGGCAACGGTTCGCCCGACCTGATCACGCTCGCGACGGACGGCACGGACATCATCATTTCGTCGGCGACGCCGTTGGTGGTCAGCATTCCGGGCGTCAGTCCGAGTGGTCCGAACTTGGTTCACGTTCCGCTGACGGCGTTTACGGGCTTCATCATTGTCGAGACGCGTGACGGGGTCGACACCCTGGCGATCGACTTCACGGACGGCAATTTCGATCGCTCGATTTTCTACATGGGCGGCAACCCACGGTCGGTCCCCGGCGACTCGCTGGTGTTGCAGGGCGGAACCTTCGCGACGGCGGTGTTTACCGCCGACAGCGCCGATTCCGGCCACATCGAGCTCGCCGGCAACTCGACGATTACCTACTTCGACCTCGAACCGATCCAGTCGCTGATCACGGCGGCGAACGTCACGTTGAACTATGGCAGCGCGAATGATTTCATCGTCGTGACCAGCGCGGGCAGCGGCCGGATGTCCGTCGATTCGAACTTCGCGGAAGTGGTCACGTTCAACAACCCGACCGAGTCGTTGACGATCAATTCCGGCGATGGCGACGACTCGATCTCCGCGGGCGACTTCGATGCCGGCTTTGCCGCATCGCTGACGATCGACGGCGGGCTTGGCGAAGACAGCCTCTCGTTGGGAGCCGACCTGTTGTTGGGGTCCGCGACGTCGGCAGGCAATCTCAGCCTCACCGCCGAGTCGATCAACTTGAGCGCGACCAGCCTCCGCACCGACGGCGATACGACCCACAACGACGCGGGTGTCGTCATCTTTGATGGGGCGGTCACCCTGGGAACCGATTTGACGATCGACGTCGATGCGAGCGGGACCGACGGTGGGGTCACATTCACGAATTCGCTCAATGCCGCGACCAGCGGCCAGCAGTCGCTGACCGTGATTTCGGGCCTGGGCATTCTCAGTTTGCAAAGCGTCGGCACGACGACCGCGCTGGAGTCACTGTCGGTCACAGGGTCGGGCCTGGCCTTGATCGGCGGCAACATCTTCACGGACTCGGCCGGAGGATCGGGCGAGGTGAACTTCGGAGGCAAGCAACTCGAATTGAGCACGAGCGTCGTCATCGACACCGAACAGGGCAACGACGGCAACGCCGGCTCAGTCACATTCAGCGGCTCGATCAGTGCGAACGCGGCGAATCGTGACTTCGTCATTGATACGTCCACCGGCGGAACAAACACTTCGGGAAACATCTCGCTTAGCAGAGTCGATGCCATCGCTGGCAGCGCATTGCGAAACCTCGTACTCAATGCCGCGCGAGCCACGACGCCAGGGACAGGAGAATCGGCCGATGTCACGCTGGCCGACGCGATCACTCTGGCAAGCAACGGTAATCTCGACATCGACGCGCGAACCGTGACGCTCAGTACGTCGGCGTCCGACGTCGCCATCAGCGGCACAGGGACGATCAGCATCGAAGCCAGCCGCAACGTGGTGATCTCATCCGGCGCGAGCGTGACGACCGTCGACGGCAACTTGACCGTGAACGCCAACCAGCAAGGCACGCCAACGGCTGGCAACTTCGACGGCATTGATGTCAACAACGGATTGATTCAGGCGACCGGGACCGGAACCGTGACGGTTCAAGGCAAGGGAGGCGATTCCAGCGGCAACCAAGGGGTCTTTGTCCAAGCGGGCGGCGACATCATCGGCGGTACGGCTGGCACGCTCACTGTGACGGGGACCGGGGGCTCTTCTGGAAGCTTTGCCGCACAGCATCTCGATGGGTTGGTCATGACCGGCAACGGCTCGTCGATCACTTCCGGCGGAGCCAATGTTGTTGTCTCTGGCACGGGTGACGGCGGAGCTGCCAGCGTCAACACCGGCATCATCTTGTTGTCGGGAGCGGTCATTAGCGCCGGCGCGGGTGGCACGGTGACCGTGGTGGCTCAAGGTGGCGAAGGACTTCAGAGTGAGGGGTTGGTTGTCGCTGGTGGAACGATCAACTCAGGCGGGGGCGACGTTTTCGTCACGGGCATCGGTGGTGCAAATTCCACAAGCACCACTTTTCAAAACACCGGGATCGTGCATGAAGGACTCATCACGGCTGGCGGGAGTGGCACTGTCACCGTCGTCGGACAAGCTGGCGGAGCGGTCGGTCGCGGCATTTTCGTAACAGGGGCAGGCCAAATCACCTCCAGTGGAGGCAATGTCTCGCTCACCGGAACCCCCACAGGCGACCCGGCTCCGACGATCTCTTCGATTTTTCTCGGTGCCGGTGCCACAGTGACCACGGCCGCGAATGGCGGCACAATCACGCTGATCGGCGACAGCATGAGCTTCGACGCCGCCGCCATAATCCATGCGCAAAGCGGCAGCAGCGTGACACTCCGTCAGAAGACGAACGGCACGGCGATCAACCTGGGTGGAGCCGACGCCAGCGGCACACTTGGCCTGACGGACGCGGAACTCGACGGAGTCACCGCCGGGACGGTCAACATCGGCAATGCGAACAGCGGCACGATCACGGTCAGTGATGCGGTTACTCGTTCGGCGGCCACGAATCTGGTGCTCACGGCCGGCGGCAACAGCAACTTCGCGTTCAGCGGCTCGACGGCCGGCCTGGATGCGAATGGCGGCGATGTGACGATTTCGCTCAATGGAGCTGGCACGGGTGCGGTCACCTCTGGTGGCGCAATCGCAGACATCCGAGCCGACGACATTGCCATCACGGCGGGTTCGGGCGGGATCGGCAGCAACGGCAATCCTTTGATCATCGGCGAAGCCGGGACGTTGACGACCGATACCAACGACTCGGCGGACGGAAACCAATTCCTCAGCCAAGTGGTTTCGGAATCAGAATCGGTCATCGTCGCGTCGGGTGATTTGGACGCTGGCACCGGCACGATCACGTTGTTCGACGATGCTTTCATCACGACGCCGAGCGGTTCGATTCTCAGTCCGGCCGTGATCAGCACCGACGCCGTGCTGGCAGGTACGGGATCAACTTCGTCCGTGAGCGTGCAAAGCAGTGCGTCGGTGTTCCCCGGCACGTTCACAGCGACCGGCATTCTCAACACCGGCGACATCACGTTTGTCAGCGGCTCGTCATTGGAGATCGAAGTCAACGGTATGACGCCCGGCTCCGAACACTCGCAACTCAATGTGACTGGCACGGTGACGCTCGGTGGAGCGACGTTGTCAGCATTCGGCACGATTACGACGTCGCCCGGTCAGAGCATTGTGCTCATCAACAACGACGGCACGGACGCGGTCAGCGGAACATTCGATGGGCTGGACGATGGCGCGACAGTCACGATCAACGGGGTCGCCTTCCTGATCTCGTACTTCGGCGGCAGCGGCGGCAATGACGTGACGCTGACTCAGGCCGGCGGGGCACTGAGCTTCAACGACAACGATGGCGCGGCGGACACCTTCACGATTCGTCTGGTCGGAAACTCCGTGCAGATTCTGAATGGTGCCACGGTCGTCGGCTCCACTCCGGCGGCGGCGACCACTGGCATCACGATCAACGGTGAAGACAGTCAGAACGACTCGTTGGTCCTCGACTTCACGTCGGGCAGTTCGCTGCCATCCGGCGGAGTGACGTTCCACGGCGGAGCGGGGGCTGACGACGATCTCACGCTGACCGGCGGCTCGTTTAACAGCATCAATCACAATTTCACGAACGCCAACGACGGCAGCGTGGCGCTCAACGGTTCGACGGCGGTGAACTACACCGGGCTGGAGCCGATCACCGACAACCTCAGTGCGATCGACCGCGTCTTTACGTTCAACGGCGGCGCGGAAACCATCACGCTGACCGATGGCACTGCGAGTGACGGTTTCATGACGATCGACTCCGATCTCAGTGAGTCCGTGACGTTCGCCAATCCGACTGGCTCGCTGACGATCAATGCGGGGACCGGCAACGACACCGTTTCCATATCGTCGGTCGATGCGTCCTTCGACCAAGCCTTGACCATCAACGGAGACGGCGGCAACGACACGGTCAATCTCAACGGCGACATCACGTTCGCCAGCGGCAAAAGCCTGATCGTCAATGCCGAGTCGGTAACGACCGGCGCGAGTGCGGACTTAACCACGTCCGGCGCGGGCACCATTACAATCACGGCCGACGATGTCGCACTCAATGCCACGAGCACGCTGGTCTCGGCGAGTACCGTGACCGTCGCGCCGCAGACGGCGTCTCGCCCAACCAACCTCGGTACGGAGACCGGTGGTTCGCTCAGCCTGACCGACGCCGAACTTGACCGCGTCACGGCAGGCACGCTGCGCATCGGCAACGCGAACAGCGGAGCGATCACGATCAGCGCGGCGATCGACCTGACTGATGGCCCCGTTATCCCGACCCTGCACCTGACTGCCAACGGCAGCATTAACGACACCAACAATATTGGTGCTGATCTGAAGGTTACCAGCCTCGCCCTGGAAGCGGCCGGAGGCATCGCCCACGGCACTACGCTGGATACTCAGATCAGCAACCTTGCCGCCGTCAGCACCGCTGGTTCGGTTCGAAACATCGACATCATCAATTCCGGTCCCCTGACGATCACAACTGTCGACGGCGTCGTCGGCTTGCAGAAAACGGGGGGCTTCGGCCACCTATTCGTCGTTACAAGCGGCCCGCTGACCGTGGACAGCCCCGTGATCAACGGCGTCGGCGGAATTATTCTGCTGTCAGCGGCTAACGACGGTGCCGCTCCAGAACCGGATGACCTGACCATCAATGCCGAAGTCAGGACGAGTGGCGGCGCCGGCAATATTACGCTGCAAGGGGAGAACCTGATCGTCAACGACGGTGGCGTGGCCAGCGAAGTCAACAATGCGGGCAGCGGAACCATCACTGTCAATGTCGCCAACACAACCACCCTTAATGCCAACACGGCCATCGTCACCGCCGACGGCGCCATTACGTTCAACACGAACGAAATGGTGATCAACACGGCGAGCGGCACGATCAACTCGGGCTCCGGAACAACGACGGTGAGCGGGTCGGTCAGCATCGATCTGGGCAGCAATCCCGGCACGGCGGACGTCCTGGAACTTTCCGACGCGGAACTCGACCGCGTCTTCGCAGGGACGCTCAACATCGGTGATACAAACAGCGGCGCGATCACCGTCAGCGCGGCGATCACGCACGCGAACAATCTGTCGCTCACCACGGGCGCGGGGATCACCGTCAATCAGGCCGTCACGATGGCGGCGGACAAGAACCTGACCGCGACCTCCACCAGTACAACGGCTGGCATCAGTCTGGCGACCACGAACTCGGACATCGCGACCAGCGGCACGGGCACCGTTTCGCTCACGGCCACGCGCGATCTCAGCCTGGCGAGCGGATCGAGCATCTCCACGGTCAACGGCAATCTGACCGTGCAAGCCAACCAGCAAGCCACGCCGACGACCGGAAACTTCTTCGGTATCGACGTCAATGGCGGCACGATTCAGTCCACCGATACCGGCATCGTCACCGTGCAGGGGAAGGGAGGCACCGGCGCGAGCGGTACGCAATTTGGTGTTCAGATCCGGAACGGCGGCATGATCAGCGGGGGAGCGACCGGTGCCTCCACCGTGATCACGGGCACCGGCGGGGAGGGCTCGGGAGGTGTCAACTATGGCGCGGTCGTTGTCGGCGCGGGTTCAAGGATTACGTCGGGCGGCGGCAATGTGTCGGTGACCGGCAATGCCGGCGCAGCGGGGGGCGACAACCGTGGCATCGAGGTGATGGGTGGGGGCCAGATCACGTCGGGCGGCAGCGGCACGGTCACGGTCACGGGGACCGGCGGGGGCGGGGCGGGCGCGGGAATCTTCCACATCGGCGTGCATGTGAGGGAGAGTTCGGCGATCACGTCGGGGGGTGGCAATGTGACGGTCGCCGGGACCGGCGGCGGAGCGGGCACCAGCTCCAACAACTTTGGCGTTCTTGTGGCTTCTGCGGGCCAGATCACGGCGGGTGGCAGCGCCACGGTCACGGTGACGGGCACCGGCGGGTCGGGCTCAAATGGCAGCAACCAAGGCGTGGTCGTCAACGGTGCAGGCTCGACGATCACGTCGGGCAGCGGCAATGTGTCGGTGACCGGCGTTGAAGGAGGCGGTGCGTCGAGCATTGCGATCAACATTGTGTCGAGTGGTGCGATCACTACAGCGACCAACGGCGGCACGGCGACCGTGATCGGTAACAGCATGAATTTCGACAACACTGCGGTGATCAGCGCGCAGAGCGGCAGCAGCGTGACACTGCGGCAGAACTCGAACAACGTCGGTATCAACCTGGGCTCTGCGACCGATCCGATCGGCGGTCCACTGAGTCTGGCCGACGCCGAGTTGGACCGCGTCACCGCCGGAACGATCAACATCGGCGACGCGAACTCTGGCACGATCACGGTCAGCAGTTCGATCACTTCCGACAACCATCTGACCCTCGTGACGGGCGCGGGGCTGACGGTCAATCAGCCGGTGGCGATGGCGAGCGGCAAAAATCTGACGGCGAACGCTGCGACGACAATCAACCTGGCAACGTCGAGTGCGGATGTTTCCGCGGCAGGCACCGGAGGTGTTTCGCTCACGGCTTCGCGCAACATCACGCTCGCGTCCGGTTCCAACATCACGTCCGTGAATGGCGCGATCTCGCTCAATGCAAACTCGGCGGGGCAGACGACTGGAACTTTCAATGCCATTCAGTTGGCCGATGCGGATATCACCTCGGTCAACGGGACCATCTCGCTGACGGGCATTGGGGGAAATACCGGCATCGACAACGACGGCATTCGGTTGAGAAATGGGGCGACCATCTCGACCACCGGCACGGGAGCCTCGGCGGGCGACATCGTGTTGACGGGCAGCGGCGCGGGGACGGACTTCGTGCAAGGCATGCACTTCTTTGAAAGCTCGCAAGTCACGACCGTGGATGGCGACATCAGCCTGATTGGCACATCGACGGGAACTGGCACCGATGGGATTGGCGTGTTCGTGTCCGACAGTGCGGTCGTGCGCAGCAGTGGTTCCGGCAACCTCTTACTGGACGGCAGCGGCGGTGGAACGTCCAACGGCATCGAATTCACGGACGGAACGCTCGGCGCGGGGGCCGGGACCGGAACGCTCACACTGCTGACCGATCGCGTGGGCTTGAACGGTTCCACGTCGGTCGCGGGAAGCGGCTCATTGAGCATCCGGCCCAAGACGGTCGCCGCCTCGATCGGCCTCGGCGGCGGAACTGGAACGCTGAACCTGACCGATTCCGAATTGGCCACGCTGGCGAATGGATTCAGCGGCATCACGATCGGCGACGCGGCCAGCGGCACCGGCGCGGTCGATGTTGATAGCTCGACGTTCGCCGATCCGGTCACGATCGTCGGCGGCTCGATTGCGGTGACGGAATTGAACGCCGGATCGAACGCCGTGACGCTGACCGCGCGGTCCACGAACATCACCGACGGCGGAGATGCCGGGACCGACGTGACCGGCGGCGCGGTGTCGCTCAACGCGACCGGCGGTACGATCGGCGCGAGCGGTGATGCGGTTTCGCTGGTCGGTTCGGCGATCAACACCGACACCAGCGCGAGCAACGGCGGACAGTTCCTGAGCGCCGGCGGAGCGGCGTCTCTGAATAATGTGACTGCGGGGACCGGAACGCTCACGCTGGTCTCTGGCGGATTCTCGTCGGCCGCCAATCAAGTCATCGCGGACACGACGACGCTGTCGTTGGGACATCAAGCCTCCTTGGATCTGGCGAACAACAATGAAACGATCGTCAGCCTGACACTGGAAATCGGCACGGGGAACGGGGCCGACATCACGACCGGCACCGGCACACTGACGCTGGGGGGCGACGTCACGCTGAATAAGATCAACACCGGCGCGATTGGGGCCACGATCAGCGGCAAGCTCGACTTGGGTGGCTCGACCCGCACAGTCACTGTCGCGGATGGGGATGCCACGGCGGACTTGACGATCGCGGCGGTCGTTTCCGGCACCAGCACCGGTTTGACGAAATCGGGAGCCGGCACGCTCTCGCTAACCAGCACGAACACCTACACCGGTGCGACCACAATCAACACCGGGACATTGCAGGTGAATGGCTCGACCGCCGCCGGGAGCGCAGTGACCGTGAACAACAGCGGGACGCTCGGCGGTTCTGGCAGCGTGCTCGGCATCGTGACCGTTGCCAGCGGAGGCACCGTGGCACCTGGGACTTCGCCCGGCATCCTCAACACGAGCGACGTGACGTTCAACAGCGGCTCGACGTTCTCGGTGGAAGTAAACGGCAGCACGCCGGGATCGCAACATGATCAGCTCAACGTCACCGGCACTGTGTCGCTTGGCGAAGCCACGTTGGCCACGACGGGAACCATCGCGTCTGCGGGCGGCCAAGTCGTCGTGCTGATCAACAACGACGGCACCGACGCCATTAGCGGCACGTTCAACGGACTCGCGGAAGGAGCGACCGTCACGATTAACAGCGTGGATTTCGTGCTGTCCTATGCTGGCGGCACAGGAAACGATGCCGTGCTGATTCAAACCGGCGCGCTGAACTTCATCGGGACCAACGCCAACGACACGATTGTGGTGACGACCGTCGGCTCGAATTTGCAGATCGAGCTGAATGGTTCGGTGGTCGATGTTCGGCCACTCTCAACCATCACGGCACTGTCGATCGACGGCTTGAACGGAACCGACGAGATCAGCTTCAACACGAACTTCAATACGAGCAGCACTGGTGGGATTTCGCTGATTTCGGAAACGATCAACCTGGCGGGCAATTTGCAAACGGATGGCGGCGTGATCGACCTGACGGGCGACGTGGCGCTCAACAACAGCGTCACGCTCGACACCGAATCGGGCAACAACAGCGCTGCCGGGAATGTGACGCTCAGCGGTGGTTCCGTGAGCGGCAATGCCACGAGTCGAGACCTGACCATCAACACCAGCACCGGCGGAGCCAACGCCAGCGGCAACATCACGTTCGCGGGATTCAACAGCGGCGGCGGTCAAGCGGTGCGGCATCTGACCGCTAACGCCACGAACGCAGGGACCGGCGCGTTTGGCAATGTCACTTTCACCAACGCGGTGACTCTGGCCGGCAACTTGGATGTGGACGGCCAAACGATCTCGCTCAGTTCGACGAATTCCGACATCGCACTCACCGGCAGTAGCACGGCCAGCTTCGATGCCACTCGGAACATCAGTCTCACAACCGGATCGAGCCTCACTTCAGTCAACGGCAACATCACGATGAATGCCAACACGGCTGGCACGACGTCCGGCGACTTCGTCGGCATTGATGTCAACAACGGATTGATTCAGGCCACCGGGACTGGAGCGGTGACGGTTCAAGGCATGGGTGGCAACGATAGCAGTGGCAACCAGGTCGGCGTGCGAGTCCGGAGTGGCGGCGACATCATCGGCGGGACGACCGGTCTCATCACGGTCGTTGGAACTGGTGGTGGCAGTTCTGGAAATACCAACTTCGGCGTCGTTGTCACCGGATCAGGTTCGAGTATCACATCGACCGGCGGCGACGTGTCGGTGACAGGAACTGGTGGCGGTACCGGCAGCAGTGCGAGCAATCACGGTGTCAACGTGGTGCTTGGTGGTCAGATTACGGCAGGGGGAAGCGGGTCCGTCACTGTTTTGGGGCAGGGTGGCAATGCGTCGGGAACGGGAATCAACAACATCGGCACCATCGTCGATGGCACAGGTTCGGCGATCACGTCGAATGCGGGAAATGTTTTTGTGACTGGCACCGCGGGCGGTGCCGGTAGCAGCGTCAACAACTTTGGCGTTCGTCTCCTCCGAACTGGTCTGATCTCGGCGGGAGGGAGCGGCAACGTGACGGTTGTCGGTCAGGGTGGCAATCTCACCGGCACTGGAAGCAACAACTTCGGCGTGACTCTCGACACGATCGGTTCAACGGGGGCCATGATCACGTCGAGCGGCGGCAACGTCTCCGTGACCGGAATCGGTGGCGGAGCGGGTAGCAGCACGAACAACCGAGGGGTCAGTTTGGAAAGTGGCACAAGTATCACAGCGGGAGGCAGCGGCACGGTCATTGTGCAGGGCACCGGTGGCGGGACTTCATCGGGAGCCAATAACAATGGCATCCATGTCACTGGGGCCAGCGCGACAATCACCTCTGGCGGTGGCAACGTTCAGCTCACGGGCATCGAAGGTGGCGGCGGATCAGGGACCGGAATCGTCGCCAATGTTTCGGGTGTCATCTCCACGGCCGGAAATGGCGGAACACTCACGTTGATCGCCGACAGCATGGGCTTCGATAACACCTCGGCAATCAGCGCTCAGAGCGGCAGCAGCGTGACGCTGCTGCAACGGACCAATGGAGTCGCGATTAACTTGGGTGGAGCCGACGCCGCAGGCACGCTCGGACTAACCGATAGCGAACTCGATCGCGTCACTGCCGGGACGATCAACCTCGGCAATGCGAACAGCGGCGGACTGTTCGTCAGCGATGCGATCACGCGCACGGCAGCGACCAACATTTCGTTGACGACTGCGGTCAACAACGGCCTGACGTTCACCGGCTCCAGCGCCAGTCTCGATGCGAACGGCGGTGACGTGACGATCTCGCTGAGTGGTTCTGGTTCGGCGATCGTTGCCTCCGGAGACGCGGCGACCGACATCTTCGCGAACGGACTGTCGATCACGACCGGCCTCGGCGGAATCGGTGCAAAAGGCAATCCGCTGACACTCAGCGTGAATGAACTCGTGACGGATACGAGCAGCGGCGACGGTCAGCAATTCCTGAGCGAAGCCGATGTGCTCAGTCTCTTGGGGCTGAATGCGGGCACCGGGACCGCTCGGCTGGATGCCGGCACGTTCCAACTTGGCGATTCGGGATTGATCGCCGACTCGACCAGCCTTTCGCTGGGGCATCAAGCGACGCTGGATTTGAACGACAACGACGAAACGATTTCCGCGCTGACCTTGGAGATCGGCACCGGCAATGGAGCCGACGTCACGACCGGTTCCGGAACACTGACACTTGGCGGCGACCTCTCGCTGACGACGATCAACCTGGGAGCCGTCGGTGCCACCATCAGCGGCAACCTGAACTTGGGCAACGCCTCGCGCATCATCTCGGTTGAAGACGGCGATGCGGCCAGAGACCTGATCATCGACGCGGTGATTTCGGGGACCGGTGTGGGAATCACCAAACGAGGAGACGGCAACCTGACTCTGAATGGCATCAATACCTACACCGGCCCCACCGACATCAAGGCCGGGACGTTGGAGGTCAACGGTTCGCTGGCGGCCTCAAGCGCGGTCACGGTCAATGACGGCATTCAGCCGCTGGGTTCCAACTCCAGTGACTTCCCAATGATCAACTTGGTCACTCCAGGACCGGTGATCCTGCCACGCAACGATGATTCCTCGACAGGATCAATGCCGTTGGGGTTCACGTTCAACTTCTTCGGGACGGACTATTCCAACTTCTTCATCAACAACAACGGGAACATCACGTTCCTCAATCGCTTGAGTCAGTTTTCGCCTTCGGGCTTCCCGCAGTCGATCCCCATCGTGGCTCCGTTCTGGGCCGACGTGGATACGCGCAACGCGCTCAGCGGCGAGGTTCGCTTCACATCCGGGACGACCCAGCAAGGTCATGCCTTCGTGCAAGTCGATTGGCCGGATGTCGGTTACTTCAGCTCCCAAGCGAATCTGCTCAATGACTTCACGCTGTACTTGGAGGACGATCCAGCCGGAGACATCGTGGCGTTCTTCTATCGCAACATGGAATGGACGACCGGAAGTGCGTCGGGCGGAGTCGGTGGGTTCGGCGGTCTTGGTGCGCAGATCGGTTTCGATAGCGGCGACGGACTCAACTTCATCAGCCTGGGCCGACCGACCTCGTCCGCCGACTTGGCTCCGTTCCGCAATTCGCAGTACGTCTTCCGCATCAATGCCAGTGGTGTTCCCGAATTTGGCAGCGGAGCCGAGTTGGCCGGTTTCGGAACCGTGAATGGCCCCGTGACCGTGAACCTCGGCGGACATCTCAGTCCAGGAACCAGCCCCGGCGGCAGCCTCTCGACTGGCAACTTCGACCTGAGAAGCGGCGCGAATTTGAATATCGAGCTGAATGGCACCCAAGCCGGTGAGGATTACGATCAGGTCAACGTCAGCGGCACGGTGAGTTTGGCGGGGCGTCTGATGTTGGACATCGACCCGCTTTTTACCCCATCCCCCGGCGACAGGTTTGTCATCATCAACAACGATGGCATGGACCCCGTCAGCGGCCAGTTCCAAGGTCTTGCGCAAGGTGCATTGTTCACGGTCGATGGCAACGACTTCCACATTTTCTACAACCACGACAGCGCCGATACCCTGGGCGGAGCCACCGGCAATGACGTCGCGGTGATCGCCAACCGCGCTCCGGTCGTCAACGATCAAATGTTTGCGATCAGCGAGAACAACGAGGCCGGAGCAATCGTCGGCAGTGTGATCGCAACCGATGCCGACGCGGCGTTAGCGTCTGTGGGTGGCGGTGGACTTGGCGGCGGCGGACTCGGTGGTGGCGGACTCGGCGGCGGCGAGCTTGGTAATCTCAACCAGTCCCCCGTGACGTTTGCCATCATTGGTGGCAACGCGAACAACGTCTTCTCGATCAACAACCTCACTGGGCAGATCCAAGTCAATAACGCCAACAACCTGAATTTCGAGAGTAACCCGACCTTCACTTTAACCGTGCAGGCCACTGACGACGGCGGCTTGACCGACACCGCCCTCATCACGATCAATCTCACCAACGTCGCCCCCACCACGCCCGTCGATGCCAACTCGGCTCCCAATCGAGTCTCCGACAAGGATATGGTCGGTGCGCCAGTCGGCATCACCGCCAGCAGCAGCGACATTCATGGCGGCAACGTCATGTTTAGTCTCACCGATAACGCGAACGGACGCTTCGCGATCGACTCCCACACCGGCGTGGTCACCCTGTTGGATCCCTCGAAAATCAATCCGGTGACGTCGTACTCGATTACCGTGCAAGCCAGCGACGGCACCGACTCGTCGAGCCAGTCCTTCACGATCGACGCGTTCTTCGACGCTCCCGACACGCCGATGGATGTGGATGAGTTCGCCGATACACCGACCACGAACGGAATGATTCCCGAAGGTGCTCCGCAGGGGAGCCGCGTGGGGATCACGATCTTCGCCCGCGATCGCCAGGACGATGAGGTTTCCTATGTGCTGACGGACGACGCCGGCGGACGCTTCGCGATCAATCCGCTGACCGGCGTGGTGACGGTCAGGCGAAGCAGCTTGCTGGTCGCCGGGACCGAGACGATCCAGGTGCGAGCGATCGACGCCAAGGGGAATGCGACACTGGACACTCCCTTCGACATCGTCGTGACGGACGTGCCCGACAACGCCCTGCCCATCGCCTCGATCCTGCCCACGCGAGCCAAAGTCGTGGAAGGGACCAGCAACTCCGGGCAGAATTTCATCGAGTTCCAGTTGAAGCTCGACAAGCCCGCCGAGCTGCCGGTCACTGTCAACTTCACCACGCGACGCGGCGACACTCCCAACTTCGTCCTGCCGGAAGGGATTGCCCCGGATGCGCCGTTTGCCACCGATCAAGCCACCGGACGAGATTACTACCTGACGTTTGGCTCGGCGTTGATTCCCGTCGGAGCCACCGAACCTGCGGAACCGATTCGCATCCAGATCGAAACCGACAACAGACCGGAAGAGGACGAGTTCTTCTTCGTCCAACTGCAATCGGCCGTGAACGCGGACCTGGTGCCTCTGCAATCGGTCGCCATCGCTCAAATCCTGGACGATGACAGGGCCCCGCAGTTACTCATCTCCGATGCCGAAACGCTCGAAGGGGACGGCAACGCGAACAAGCTCCGCTTCCGAGTCGAGCTGGTTGGCAACATCCTCATGAGTGGTGGTGTGCCAGTCGTCACCTCGGTTGATTTCGCCACCGGCAACGCCAGCATCGATACCGCCTTTGCCAATACCGACCCAGATGTCGTGAGCAACCTGGTCTCCGCCGATTACGTCGCGACCACCGGAACGCTGACTTTCACCAACAACACCCGCGTGCAATTCGTGGAAGTTGACATCATCGGCAACCTCGTGGACGAAACGGACGAAACGGTCAGCCTGCGATTCTCGAATGAGTTGAACTTGGGACTCCCTCGACGCGATGCGGTGGGGACGATCCTCAACGATGATTCCAACAACGTCGTGGTCCAGATTACTCCCGCCGAAACCGCGGTTCGCGAAGACTTGTTCCGCTTGGACGCGGACGGCGAATTCGTCTTGGACGCGGGCGGCAACCGCATTCCGGTCGAGCAACGGATGCCGCTAGTCGTCACGCTGATCGGCAAGCCGCTCAGCGGCAGCGTGACGGTCACTTACACCATCCAGGACGGAACCGCGACGCTCGCCGACCGCGACTACTCGATCCCCGGCGGACTCGCCACGGGAACGATTGAGTTCACCCAAGCGGAGATCGCGGCTGGCCTGATCACGGAAACGATCGAGGTGATCGTGGTCGCCGACACCACTGTCGAGCCGACCGAGGCGTTCTCCGTCATGTTGTCGCAGGCCACCAACGCGGTGATTGACCCCGACTTTGAAACGGCCACGATCGTGATCCGCAACGACGACGAGATACTCCTGACGGAAGACGGCGACGATCTGACCGAATTGCTCAGCGCCACGTTCGACGATCCCGGCGGAAACAACGGTGCGAAGGATCCCGCGGTCGTCGCCATGCTCGTCGCCCAGGCCCTGCAGTTCGTCGAAGACCAAGGACTGACCGAATACATCCTGATCGTCATCGACCCCGTCGATTTCGTGCTGACCGATCCGCAAAGCCGCAGTTCGGGATTCACGGAAAGCACGGGCGTCGTGAATCAAATTCCCAACACCTACTACTCGGGGAACGGCAACGTCGAAGTCCTGGTTGTCCCCTTGCCGCCTACCGGCACCTACACCGTGCAACTGGCCGGAGTCAGTGGCGACGGCACATTCAACGGTTCGGCCACCGTCGTCAAAGGGGGCACGACGACCACAACTTCCATCAGCGGCTCTCTGATGGAAGGCCGCACCTCCTCGGTCGCGCTCCAAGTCGGCAACAACAACAACGGGCCGATCACGGTCGGACTGGGCTTGGCCGCCGCCAAGGCCGGCAACAATCTCTCGAACCAAGTCGCGACTGCGTCTGGCCCCGGCGATTTCAACAGCGCGGTGGCTCAAGTATTCCAGAGCCTCCCCTTCAGTTTGCTCGACGACCTCGACGGCTCTGGAAAGATGACCGAGGCGGAGATTCGAGAACGAGCCGCCAAGTTGCTGGAGAAGCTCGACACGAACAAAGACAACATGATCTCCGCCGACGAAGTCAGTGAGGCCGACTGGAAGGCGCTCCTCCAGTCCGACAAAGACGGTGATGGCAAGATCTCTCTGGAGGAACTGACGGCTCAGATTCGGGCCGCCGCCAACTCCAAACCCAATGCGTCCGCCGAGGGCACGAACAACCAACGTCCGCCGGAGCAAGGCCCATCCAACAAACCACAAAGCAACAGCGACGGCCCCAAATCCAAACCCGCGACCCCCGCCGCCGCACCCAACAAAACCGATCGCTCAGCGCAACCAAACGCTCAGCCGAACGGGGGCAAAGGTTCGGGAAAGACGACGCAAAAGTCCCGACCCAGCCAGGATGACACGCGGCAAGCCAACGCCTCGCGCCCCTGGTGGATGTCATTCATCCCGTGGATCAGTCAGCCCACCTCCAAGTCACCAGACACCCGCAACGTCTGATCCGCTGAAGGAAGACGACGAATGCCGCGACAGTTGGGCACATTCGTCGTCGTCTTTCATTCGTCGATCCCACGCGCCGCCCCGATCCACTCTTCCAGCCATTCCAACATCGCGGTCGCTTCGAGGCTGTTGTTTGTTTCGAAGGCCGAGCGGTGTGCTGGGTGACCGTCGTCCCCGGTAAAGCGTAGCCGAAGTGAAAAGGTCACATTCGCATCGTCCGCTTGGACTCCCTGCCGATCGTCGCTGATTTCGATCGACAGCACGCGTGCGCGGGGGAGGCAAAACTCCGGCACGTCAGTGGAGGGGGGCCAAGTCACGGTGGCTAAGTCATCGTCCAGAATCAGTAGCGGTGGCTCGCGCAGCACCAGTGCGCGAGTGTGCCAGTACGCCCCGCCGCTTAGGCCCAAGACCACGATCCAGAGGGCAATCATCGTGCTCAGCTTGTCCGACCAACCGCCGACGCCGACGACCAAGATCAACACAAAGCTGACCATGCCCGCAACCATGATCGCGACGAATCCTGGCTGCCCGTTCGTCGGCAGGACCGACCAGCGGTTTCCGTCACGCTGCAGCGGGAGCGTTCGAGTCCCACGAACACGTCTCACGATCCAACTCCAGCCAATGACCAGCAGGAGATTGAACGGCAGCAGAAACAACGCGAATGACAACGGGATCCCGTTGAATGTCCGATCGAGAGCCGAGTCGCTCGGATCGTTGGGGTTGTAGATGACGGCCACACGTTGCCCGACGGGATAGCGTGCCAATGTCTGTTGTGCTTTCGCTGGCTGGCTGGCGTCTTTCAGATGCAAGTTCAAGAAATGCAGCCGATCGCCGGTGAAGTCCCGGCCGTTGATCGTGTAACGAAAGCGAATCTGCGGTTGAAGGGGATTGCTCTTGTCCGGCTTTTCGCTGCGGATGATTTCGCCCGGCGCGGTCGGAAACGACTGAGCCGTGAGATTCTTGATCGTCAGAAACACCAGCCATCCATCGGGCACGAGAACCATCAGCGACCACAACAGCAATCCCAGCAGTGCGGGACTGGCATTCCGCAGTCGTTCCGAACGCGCGACGGAATCAGGTTGAGCTTTGACATACATGGGCTGGATCTCAGAGGCGGAAATGAATTGGCGAGCGGGGCGTCGTTCGCCCCGGTGTTTCGTGTTTTCCGGCGGATTCTTCAGGACGTCCGGCTTCCGCATCCACACGCGAAAGTCGGTGGGAAACTCGACCACGAAGGCTTCGCCACGCTGATCCAGGCCGTTCAGAAATTCGCTGTTCTGACCGTAGAGTTCATCGTCCGTCCGGGCCCTGACACGCACGCCGTTGGCCTTCGCGCGATCGATCAGCTCCAGCGCGAGCTGGGGCTTCGTGCGAAACTCGACATCGTCCGGGATGTGCGTTTTTTTCGGCGCGCCGGATCGTTGGCCCACTCCTCGGGCAGATACAGCCGCGCGTCGAGCAGCACGTTGAACCCCGGTGCCGAATACGACAACGCGACATGATTGACGCAGTTCTCAATCTTCCCGCGATTGCCGTTGTACTGCCGCTTGACGCCGGCGGTTTCCGAACC
>JBJXEX010000006.1:0-8697 GCA_046156195.1 Planctomycetaceae bacterium
GTCAGCGGGGGTGGAGCCGCCCGCGCTGACGCTTCGGGTTACATTTGGTTGCGGCTCCGCCGCGATGTTTAACGGCTACGCCAACGGCGTGCGCGGGACGGGAGATATCGCTGACAATCACACCCGCGCCGATCACACCCGCGCCGATCACACCAATCGCGCCCACGCCGATGGCGTTGGGGTTAAACATTCGACACGGGCAAGTGCGGCGACGAGGAGATTCCACAGGTCGTGGATTTTGTCTAACTCAACCCGTAAATTCCCGCGCGAAATTGGTCTGATCCCGAAAGTTTCTCCGACCCGATCGACTGCTCATGCCCGAAACCGCTGAAAACGCCGACTCGCCGACCGATCGCCAAGCCCTGCTCAATGAACTGCGTTGGAAGAAATTCCCGGTGCTCGACGACGGGTTCGTGTGCCTCGTTGACATCATGGGTGAGGACAGCTCGGTCGTGCAGGCGGCTCGTGTGAGCTACGGCGAAGGAACGAAAAAACCCTCCGACGACCGCACGCTCATCCGTTATTTACTCCGTCACCGACACACGACTCCGTTCGAGATGGTCGAACTCAAATTCCTCGTTCGGGTGCCGATGGACTGCTGGCGGCAATGGATTCGGCATCGCACGGCCAACGTCAACGAGTACAGCACTCGCTACTCGATCGCGATTGATTCGATGCAGACGACTCCGGCCGATGAATGGCGGACGCAGTCATCGACGAATCGGCAAGGGAGCGACGAAATGCTGCCGGTGGAAGTCGGCGAGAAACTCACCGCCGCCGAACGCGAACACCAAGAATTGACTCGGCGTCTCTATCAAGAGCGGCTCGATCTGGGAGTCGCCCGCGAGCAAGCTCGCAAAGACTTGCCCCTCTCGACCTACACCGAGGCTTATTGGAAAGTCGATCTGCACAACCTGCTGCACTTTCTCGCGCTGCGAATGGACTCGCACGCGCAGCTCGAAATCCGCGAGTACTCGGCGACAATCGGCCGGAAGATCGTGCAGCCGCTGCTGCCGCTGGTCTGGGAAGCGTTCGAGGACTATCGCCTGAACGCGTCAGGGCTATCTCGACTGGAGATCGGTTGCCTCCAGCGATTGATGCAGCACGCGACCTCGAATGGCCAAGTCCCGCCGCTATCGGTGGAGGATTTTTTGAGCGTGCAAGACCCGACCTGGCGCGAACTGACCCGCAGCCGCGAACGCGACGAGTGTCTCGCGAAGCTGCAAGAGTTGGGGGTCGTCGCGATGTAGTTTGACTCTCCGAGTCGGGGTGTTCTTTTGGCCCGGCCTTTATCCCGAAGGGATTGAGTCACATAGCCCAGGGTTGCCGCGCTTCGCGGCTACCCTGGGTTCGAGTCACGGCGACATCAACTACCCCGAAGGGGTTTCGTCATGGCCGAACGACTGACGCAACCCCGTTGGGGTAGAACCGATTTTCACCTCCGTCACCCAGGGTAGCCGCGAAGCGCGGCAACCCTGGGCTATGTGACGCAATCCCTTCGGGATAAAGGCAGGTTGCGAACGACATTGGAGATGTTTGGTTGCGGCTTCGCCGCGCCGCCGACACCTCACCGATTGAACCGAAACTCGCCACAGGTCATCAGCACCCAAACCGCGTCGCGAAGCCGATCGGAGTTCTTGTCGCTGGCGAGGTACTCGGTGAACCGTTGCTTCTCGGCATCGGTGGCTCGGCGAGTCAACAGGCTGAGAAACAGCCGGTCGATGCGCTCTTCGGGAGCGGCGTCGGACTTCGATACCGCATCGAGCAAGCTGCCCGGTCCCGTCACCAGCAAGCTGCCGAGTTGCCCGTTGTTCAAATAGAGATGCTCGTGCAGACCTCCCTGAAAGTCGCCGGTGCCGTTGTTCGGCTGACCGAAGAATCGCAAGACGTAGCCCCCTTCGAGCGGTCGGAAGCGGCTCTTCGATTTCGCCTTCTTGTCGTCCGACTTTTCCTTCGCGGCTTCGACCACATCGAACCCGGTCGCAACACGCCACGAAGCGACCAACTCTTCGGCGGATAACGGACGGGATCGGGCGTGCTCGAACCAGATGGGCTGCGGCTCGCCGGTCGAGCCGTTCGATGACAACTGATAGGCGCGGCTGCTGACCAATTCGCGCGTCAGCCATCTCAGGTCGAACTGATGCGCGATCAGTTGCTTCGTCATCTCGTCGAGTAATTCGGGATGCGTCGGCGTCTTCGAGGGACTCATGTTATCGACCGGATGCACGAGTCCTCGGCTGAAGAACTGCGACCAGAGACGGTTGGCGATCGCTCGCGCGAAGTACGGGTTGTCCGGCTTCGTGATCCATTCGGCGAGCTGATCCTTGCGCGAGAACTGCGGAGCGGGTGGCGGCTTGTTGTTCTCGAACTTCACCTCTTTGAAACCGTCCGGCAGCGGCGGTTCGACGAGCGGCTCGCCGTGCAGGAACTTCGGTTTGACCGGCTCACCCTTCTTGCCGGGAGTCTGCTTGGCGGCCGGGCCGGTGAAGAGCACATCGCCAGTGCTCTTCTCGCCGATGGCCCACATCGTCAGCTCGTCCTTCTTGCCGACTTGCACGACATCGAGCCGAGCCAGGAACGCGGCCATGCCGAAGAAATCAAGTTGCGTCCACGGCTCGAACGGGTGGTCGTGACAGCGAGCACATTGCAATTGGATGCCCAGAAATGTTTGAGTGATCGCCTCGTTGCAGTCCTCCGGCTGATTGCGATATTGGACGTAAAACAGCGGAGCACCTTGCTCGACCGAGTTCCCTTCCGCTTTGAGAATTTGCCTCGCCCACACGTCATACGGCGTGTTGTTGGCGAACTGCTCGCGGAGCCATGTTTGAAAGCCATCTCGCTTGTCGGTGTCGTAGCCGGGAGGATTGCGTCCGAAGAGGATCAGATCCCACAAGTCCGCCTGATGCTGCGCGCGTCGCGGATCGGCCAGCAAGCGTTCGATGAGAGCGTCTCGTTTGCCGGGCGAGACGTCGTCGAGAAACGCGACCGCCTCGTCATGCGTCGGGATCGTGCCGATCAGATCGAGCGAGACTCGCCGGAGGAATTCCGCATCGGTCGCAGGGGCGGCGGGAGTCAGCTTCTCGCGTTGCCACGCGGAGGTCAGCGATTCGTCGATGCGGTCGCGCAAGCGAGGTTCGTCGGCCATCACGACCGACCAACTGAAGAGAAGAATCAGCGCTGCGTGTTTGAGCTGAAACATGGCATGTCTCTTGGCATGAGTAAAAACGGTATAACGGCGATCGGCTTTCGGCTCACGGCTTTCGGCCGGACGCCGTGAGCCGATGGCCGACCCGCCGCGGCGGGTGATACCGTTTTCATTTCACAGGAAGCCGAAGTGCCAGACCCCTGATCTCTGATTCGCAAGTCGGTTGACACACTCTCTCTTAGCCCTTTCGATTCCGCAATCATGCTGCTTGAAGTGTTACAACGCTATTGGGGCTACAACGGCTTTCGTCCGCTGCAAGAGGCGGCGATGCGGAGCGTCCTGGAGAACCGCGACTCGGTCGTCGTACTGCCGACGGGGGGTGGGAAGTCGCTGTGCTATCAGGCTCCGGCAATGTGCCGCGACGGATTGGCAGTGGTCGTTTCGCCGTTGATCTCGCTGATGAAAGATCAGGTCGATGCGTTGCTGACGAACGGCATCCCGGCGGCGTTCGTCAACAGCACTCAGTCTCCTGCGGAACGGGGGCGAGTCGCCGACGACATCCGCGGCGGGCGAGTCAAACTGTTGTACGTTTCGCCGGAGAAGCTTGTTCAAGAGCGGATGATTGAGTTCCTCAAATCACAGAACATCACGGCGTTCGCGATCGACGAAGCACACTGCGTCAGCGAGTGGGGCCACGACTTTCGGCCGGAGTACCGGCAGCTCAATGTGCTGCGCGAAAATTTTCCCGACGTCGGCCTGCACGCTTACACCGCGACGGCCACCGAGCGTGTTCGCGACGATATCGCCAAATCGTTGCGGCTGCGGCAGCCGGAGATTCTGGTCGGTTCGTTCGATCGACCGAACCTGATCTACAAAGTCGAGAAACGCAAAACCGGGTTGGGGCAGGTGCGAGAAATCCTCGATCGGCACAAACGGGAGTCGGGCATTATTTACTGCACGACTCGCAACGATGTGGACACGCTCAATCTGGAACTCAGTGGGCAGGGCTTGAAGACGCGGGCGTATCACGCCGGCATGTCGGACGAGGATCGGCGTCACAATCAAGAAGCGTTCATCGAAGAGCGGTGCGACATCATCGTGGCGACGGTCGCCTTCGGCATGGGGATCGACAAGTCGAACGTGCGATTCGTGATTCACTACGGGATGCCCAAGGCGCTGGAGAACTACCAGCAGGAGAGCGGACGCTCCGGCCGCGATGGTCTGGAAGCCGAGTGCTGCCTGCTGTATTCGGGCCGCGAGATGGTCCGTTGGCGAAACATGATCGACGAGTCTCCGCGCGGCCCGGCGCGCGACGCGGCGATGCAATCGTTCGAGGCGATGTCTCGCTTCGCGACCGGCGCGAACTGTCGGCATCGCGAGTTGGTCAATTACTTCGGCCAAGACTTGCCGGAAGAGCAACACGAGTCATGCGGCGCGTGTGATGTGTGTCTCGGCCAATTGGACTTGGTCGAGGATGCGATGGTTTTCGGACAGAAGATTCTGTCGAGCGTCTTTCGTCAAAAGGAACGATTCGCCGCCAATCACACGATGCTGGTCCTGAAAGGCTCGAAAGAGCAGCGTGTCCTGCAATTCGGCCACGACCAATTGAGCACTTACGGAATTCTCGCCGACGTTCCGCAGCAGACGATTCGTGGTTGGATCGAACAACTCGTCGGTCAAGGGTTCCTCAAGAAAGAAGGAGAGTTCCAAGACTTGAAGATCACGCCTCGCGGGTGGGAACTGCTGCGCGGTCAAGCGACCCCGCGACTGTTGAAGCCCGCCGCGCCGACGAAAGAGAAACGGGGAGCGGCCGTCATCGCCGATTCATGGGACGGAGTCGATCGCGGCTTGTTCGACATCCTGCGCGACCTCCGCCGAGTCAAAGCCGATGCGATGAAAGTCCCGGCTTATGTCGTCTTCTCCGACACATCGCTGCGAGACATGGCTCGACGGCGACCGACGACGATTGCCGGCTTCCATTCGGTCAAAGGGGTCGGCGAGAAAAAGCTCATCGACTTCGGACAGGAGTTCATCTCCTGCATCGCCACCTATTGCCAGCAGCAAGGAGTCGTGGCCGATGCCATCGCTCCCGATCCGCAAGCGAAGACGAACTACGAAGCCTCCGAACCAACGGAGACCGGCCCCAATCTTTCCGCACTCGCCGCGTTCCGCCTGTTCCGCGAAGGGAAGTCGGTCGCCGAGGTCGCGAACGTCATGTCGCGTGCGACATCAACAGTCGCCGGCTATCTCTCCGAGTTCATTCGTCACGACGGCGTCACCGATGCCTCACCCTGGGTGCCCGCCGAGCTGATCCCGCGCATCGAAGCGGCGACTCGGAAACATGGCTTTGAGAAGCTGCGACCCATCTTCGACGAGCTCAACGGCGAGGTCTCCTACGAACACCTCCGCCCCGCCATCGACTGCCTCCGCGTGCGACTGCACTTCGGAGAAGAAACGTAGCGTGTCTCGTCGAGTCCGCGGCAAGAGTCGGACGCATTGTGCTTCTGCGAAACCGGCAAAGCCGTCAGCTTCTTATGCTGGCTCTTGATGGGCTGCGGAAACCGTAAGTTGTCTGCGACTGCCGTCCCGTCGGTTGCCGACAGACATTCGGTGGGTGCGCGGTTTTTGATCCGGTTATGCCAGGCTTTCCTTTGGCATCGGACGTTCGCTCCGGCTAAGTTCTCTCCGACTGGGCCTCGTGGTTCGCCGACATTCTGGGAATCAACCTCGAAGGTTTCCCCTGTGATCGCTCTGCTCAAACAGATTTGTTCGCTGGATCGGCTCGCGCGAATGGTCGTGCGTCTGCGGGTTCGAATCGTCGGGGCGATGCGGCGTGTGGAGTGTCCCGCGTGGATGAAAGATTCCTCTGGCCGAGCACTCGCGGCGTCGCTGCTGTTGCATCTGAGCTTGCTGGCGTGCGCGGCGTTTTCGTGGTTGCCTGAGTCGGGGAGTTCTTCGGAAGCGATTCTGGAGACCAGTTGGGCGAACTCGGCCGATGGGAATTCGGCACCGATTGAGATTGTCGCCGGAGAGGCGGCGGCACCATCGCCAGACGATGGTGGCTCAGTTGGTGGTTTCCTGCCGGAGTTCCGGCCTCTGGAAGCGGACGTTCCCAACCCGATCACGTCGGCCTTGGCGAGTTTGAATTTGGAGTCGGCCGCGAACTCTGATCTCGCGAAGACGGTGGGAGCGCCGGTCAATCCGAACGGGCCGGGCTTCGGGCGTGGGCAAGGGCAAGGGAGTGGCAACGGAAAGGGAAACGGCAAGCGCGGGGGCGATGGCAAATCGTTCTTCGGAATGGCGGCGGAAGGGAAGTCGTTCGTGTATGTGGTGGATTGCTCGCTGAGCATGAATCATCCGCATGACAGCGAAGCCAAGACGCGGTTTGGTCGGTTGAAGCTGGAGCTGATCAACTCGGTTTCGCAACTGAAGGCGGACCAAAGTTTCTTCATCATCTTCTTCAATCACGAGGCGCTCCCGATGCCGGCCGATCATCTGGTGTCGGCGGTGCCTGAGAACTTGCGGCACTACCTGGGTTGGATGGAGCAAGTGCCGGCCCGAGGGGACACCGATCCGACCGCCGCGTTGCAGTTGGCTCTGCGTCTGCGTCCCGACGTGATCTACTTTCTGACCGACGGTTGCTTCAGCCGGGATGCCAACGACATCGTGCAAACGATTCAGCAGCCGAAGACGGTCATTCACACGTTTGCGTTTGAGCCGTGGCTCACGAACAAGGAACAGGCCGGCCTGGAACTGATCCGGCAAAAGAAGGTGAGCGCGGCCATGAACAAACTCGGCGAAGCGACCTATCGCCGCACCCGCGAGATTTTTGTCGCCGAGCAAGTCCTGCAAGGTTTGGCCGAGCACAACGGCGGAAAATATCACGTCATTCAATAGTTGGCGGTAGAAGGGCGACACTCATCGCTCCCCCGGCACCCATCCATTCCAAAATGGTGACCGACATGGACTATCAGTCAATTGACGCGTTCCCACCCGAAGTCATCGAGAAGCTCAAGACCTATGTCTACCGCCTCATCGACCCGCGGAATGGCGAGACGTTCTACGTCGGCAAGGGTAAGGGCAACCGCGTCTTCGCGCACATTCACGGTGAGCAGGGCATTGAAGGCGACGACCTTGACAACAAGATGAAACGCATCCGCCAAATCCGCGTCGCGGGGTTCGATGTTGCCCACGTCATCCACCGACACGGCATGGACGATGCGACCGCGTTCGAAGTTGAGTCCGCGCTGATGGATGCTTACCCAGGCCTCACCAACGAAGCTGGCGGCGTCGGTGGCAATGAGTTCGGCGCGATGCACGCGTTGGAGATCATCGGCGAGTACTCCGCAGAGCCTGCCGTCTTTTGGCACCACGCGATCCTCATCAGCGTGAACCGCAGCGCCTTTGCCGAATCGTCGCTCTACGAGGCGACGCGCTACGCCTGGAAGGTCAGCCCCGCGAAGGCGCGGAAGGCCGAGGTGGTGCTCGCCACCGTGCAGGGCATTATCAAAGGAGCGTTCATCGCCAACGAATGGCTGGAAGCGACGGCCGCGAACTTCCCCGGCCGCCAAGACGTGCCCGGACGGCACGGATTCAACGGCGACCCAGCACCGGACGACATGCAGCGTCTTTACGTCGGCAAGCGCGTCCCTGACGAGTACCGCAAGCGAGGCGCGGCCAACCCGATCAAGTACGCCAAGAAGCAATGAGCTGCACAAGAAACCGTCTGCGATGACGCCGAACCAGGCGCTGCAGTAGACGGCGGGGCATGATTCGTTCGGGCAGGATTTGTTGCGCGTTTTGCGGCCCGAAGGGTCGAGACTCGATAGCCCAGGGCGCAGCCCTGGGAAACGGACACGCACGAATGTGAAAAGGCCCAACGGGCCGTGACTCAACGAAAGAGCCAGTCATGCCGCAATCATTGGCCAATGCGCTGTTGCATGTCGTCTTCAGCACCAAACATCGGACACCGTTCCTCAACACACCCGAACTCCGCGGAACGATGACCGGATATTTGGTCGGCACGTTGCAGAATATCGATTGTCCGTCTCTCATCGTTGGTGTCGTGGAAGATCACGTTCACATTCTCTGCAATCTCAGCCGCACGATCACGATTGCGAAATTGGTCGAGGAACTCAAAACCAGTTCTTCGGCACGCATCAAAGAAGAAGGTGCGGCGGTGAAAGACTTCTTTTGGCAGAACGGATACGGCGCGTTCTCCGTGAGCCAGTCCAACGTGGAGGTCGTGAAGACCTACATCGCCAATCAGGAAGAGCATCATCGCACGGTGACGTTTCAAGAGGAGTATCGACGGTTCTTGGAACGTCACGGCCTCGCATGGGATGAACGGTATGTGTGGGATTGAGGACGAGTCACGGCCCTTTGGGCCTTCAAGTTTCAAGTTCGATCCGTTCCCCAGGGCAACGCCCTCGTTGTTCCACACATCTTTTTGAATCATCCGGTATTGGTTGGGCCGAAGGCGTCCCAGCAGAGGGCCATGTCGTGCATCCGTTGAAGTCCTTTCCAGATCGTTTCAACGCCGGGCATCGCGC
>JBJXEX010000007.1:0-78226 GCA_046156195.1 Planctomycetaceae bacterium
TCGAAATCTCAAGAATCCCGTGTCACAACGATTCGCGATTGCTTTAGAGACGAACAGAATCTGTCCTCACCAGGAAACCCGCCATGAGCGAACCGCGACGCTGCCCGCAATGCGATGCTGAGATTCCGGTGAATTCGCCGATCGGTCTGTGCCCGCGTTGTCTGCTCAAAGTCAGCACCGACAGTCAGTCTGAAGCGGTCGATCCGGGACCGACCAAGCTGACTCCACCCGCATCGGGTTTCATACCACCGGCAGTCGAGGAACTCGCTCCGCTGTTTCCGCAGTTGGAGATTCTGGAACTGCTCGGCAAGGGGGGCATGGGTGGCCAGTTGCAAACTTCGGATTGATCAGGTCGTTGACGGTCTGGTCGAAGTCCGCGTTTTTCTTGCGCGTTGTCGCCGAGAATGTCCGTGGCTGATCTTCAGGGAGGAAGATGATGCCGATGCCGACTGTGGGTGAGAACTTGGGGCAGCGGGAGTCGTATCGAAGTCCGGCACGAGTGCTGGTCGCGTGGTTTCGAGACAGCCGGGATGCCTGGAAGGCGAAGTTTCACGACCGTCAGGCCGAACTCAAGAGACTCAAGGTGCGGGTCAGCGATGTTGGAAAGAGCCGCGAGCAGTGGAAGCAGCAGGCTCTGCAACGAGAACAGGAACTGGCGGCTTTGCAAGCCGAAGTGGAACAACTCCGTCAGCGAGTCAGCCCGCCACACGCCGCCGAATTGAGCGTTGAAAAAAAAGGCTCCGCGGCCGACGGGGAACGGGGAGTTGCTTCTGCGGCGGGATGATTCGCCGGTTTCTGGGCAGCATTATGGCCGGGGGATGATCGCGCTGTTCTGCGGTTTGGTGCGGGACGCGAGTGCGTCCCTGGCGGGAGCTTGTGGGACGTTGAAGTGCCTGATGATCGTCGGCGTGAGGTTGAGTCGCCTGCCGGCCGCCGGAACGTGTCTGACCCTGGCGGACCTGGAACCACTGGCCATTTTTCCGGTGCAACGCAGCACTCAAGAGATCGTGTTCGAGCAGTTGCAGGCTCAAGCGGCGCTGTCGGGCGTGCCCTGCGCCGTCCTCAGCGATGAGGGGAGCGACCTCTTCGGCGGCGAACGGCGGTTCTGCGAAATCCACCCCGAAACGCGACAGCTCTCGGACATCGCGCATTTCGCGGCGCGTCGGCTGAAGCAGCGTCTGGAGCAGAACGCGCGTTGGCAAGAGTTCACTCGCCAGGCGAGCCAGACGAAGTCGGCGACGGGACAAACAGAATTGGCGTTCCTCGCGCCGCCCAGTCAGCGCAGCAAGGCGCGGTTCATGAACCTTGGCCCGCAGTTGACGTGGGCTCGCAAGACGCTGGTGGTTTTGGAAAACCGACCGCCGGAAGTTCTGGCGTTCTGCACGCCGGAACGTCTCGAAGAAAAGTTCGGCTGGCTGCGCGAGTTCCACACTGAACTGACGCTGTGGTCCGAGTGGCAGACGATCTGTGAGACGGTGATCGACGATGTGCGGCGCAACGGCTATCACGCGGGAACCGCTGCACGCTGGGAGTCGCCAGCATCGGAGTCGCCAGCGCCGGAGTCGCCAGCGCCGGAGTCCCGACGGAGCGTTCCGACCAGCAGCCCCGAGGGTGTGCTCCTGCGTTCGGAACTGGTGGCGTTCGTGACCCAGCAATCTTCTCAGGCGCGACCGGGAGAACGTCTACCGGGAAGCACGGAGATTCTGGAATCCAGCTTTGGTCGGCTCAAACGTCTGGAGGGCGATCACCGCAAAGGCGGCTTCACGTCTCCGGTCCTGAGCCACGCGGCACTGCTGGGCCGCACCACGACCGAGTTGATCAGCGAGGCTCTGGAACAGGTTCCGAACAAGCAAGTCGGTCATTGGTGCCGAGAACACCTCGGCACAACACTGCAATCCCAACGCGTGATCACCACCCACGCCGTCAACCGCATCCCGGCGCAAGAAAACCCGGAAGAACAATAACCCTAAGTAATCCCAAGTTTTCAACTACCCAGCCACAAGCTGCCCGCGGTGACTCTCAACGTGGTGCTGGCCCGCGAGGTTGATCCCCCCGAAGGCGACGAAGCGATCGAATGGTTGCTGCTCACGAGCCTGCCGATCGACACGCCCGAGCAAGTGCTGCGCGTCATCACGACGTACGCCTTGAGATGGCAGATCGAGATTTTCTTTCGAGTGCTCAAGCAAGGCTGCCGGTTGGAAGCTCGCCGCTTCGAGACGCTGGACAATGTGTGGCGTTACATGGCAGTGGCGTTGGTGATTTCGTGGCGGACGATGTTTGCGATGCGGATGGGTCGCGAGTTTCCCGACCTGAGTTGCGAGGCGGTGTTCGAGGTCTCGGAATGGAAAGCGGTGTATCAAGTCACGCAGAAGAAGCCGCCGCCGAAGACCCCGCCGACCTTGCACGAGATGGTGCGAATGGTCGGCCAATTGGGCGGCTTCGTGAACCGTTCGACCGACGCGATGCCCGGCGTTGAAACGATCTGGAAAGGAATTCAACGGATGCACGACATGGCCCTCTGCTGGGACGCCTTCGGCCCAACCAATACCGGATGATTCAAAAAGATGTGTGGAACAACGAGGGCTGCGCCCTGGGCTTTCGAGTCTCGCCCCCTTCGGGGCTAAGAACTGCGCAACTTCAGAGCTGACGCTTCGGGTTACTGATCTGTTGCCGTTCGCGAAACGAAAAAAACCCCGGTCGCTTTCGCGACCGGGGCTATCGTGTCAGTCAGAAACGCTGGGGGGCTTACTCGCTAATGGCGAACTCCTTGGGAGTCGCGACGAATTGCTCAAGCGTTTTCTGACTGGTGAAGAGGTACAGCCGATCCTTGAACCAGACGGCGTGATCAAGTGAACCTTCTTTCGTGACTTTCTCCTTGAGGAGGACCACGTCCTGTCCGCCGGAGATCGGGGCGTACTGCTGCGGATGTTCGTCGAACACCACCTTGGCATCGGCACTACTGAAGTAGTAGGTGCGGCCTTTGAACGTCGAGTGATGTTCCGGCAGGGCGTTCTTGAGGTCACGCTCATCACGCAGTGTGACCGGGCAGAAACCTTTCAAGCCCCGCAGCTCGCCACGTTCGGCGATCAACTTCATCTTCCACTGGACTTCATCCTTGGCCGGTTCTTTGGCTTCGGCTGGAGCGGATTCGCGTGCCGCGGCTTGGATCGGCTCTTTCCCCTTGGCTGCCGGTGGCAACGGAATATCACTGTCGGTGCCGTTCGGCAATTCGATGCTCTTCGGCTCCGAGGCGGACTCGTTCGTGGCGGTCTTATCGGACTTTGTCGCGGCTGACTTTGATGCCGGGCCGAATTCATCGTCGAGCGACAGGCCACTGAAGGGACTCTCGTTCTCAAGAGATTTTGCTTCGACCTTCGGAGCCGGTTGCTCTTCGACTTTCCCTTCGGATTGTGCCGCGGACTTGTCGCTGAAAGCGTTCTCCAAGGCGTCATCGACCGAGGCGGGTGCCGGTGGAATCACAATCACCTCGCCCAAGCTCTTCGCGGAGGCCCCTTGATATCCCGGATCACCCGGAACCGGCGGCAACGTGTCGGGCAACTGACTGCCCAATTGAACGGCTCGCGGTTGAATGATCGGAGCAGATTGAGCGGCCTGCGGAATCGGCAAAGGTTTCGTCACGGAGTTGTTGAGGCGATTCGTTGAATTCTGATTCGCTCCGGCGGGGTTGACCCCGTTCGACATGGGAGCCGGACTGAGCTGCTTTTGTGGTGCTCTCGCCGGATTGACCGGAATTGGCTTCGCCGCATGTTGCGGGAGCGGAGCCGGGGCCGTCTTCGTGCGATTGAACGGATTGATCTTCTCGAAAAAGGTTCGCGGCTTGGGAGGCACCACGTTCGACGGCGCGGCACTGTTTGATCGCCGAGTCCCCTCGGTGACCGGCGCCTGGCCGCTCGCCGGGACCGGTGTCTGATTGAAGTTCATCTGCGGCATCGGGCGACCGTCTTTGCGATAGAGGTCTTCGAGCTGCTTCTGAATCGGGGAGGCCGTTGTGTCGCTCTGTTCGGCGACGGTTTGAACCATCGCGCCGTTTCGCTGGAGATTCGCCGGCACGACAACGGAACGGCTCGCCGGGCGCGACGACAGGGGCGTCGCACTGGTCATCTTGCGTCCCGCGCTCAGCGAACTGTTCGCCGGTGCCAGCGGGCGAACGATGCGATTGTTGGGCGACGCTTCGGCGTTGCGAATCACTTCAGGCAACAACCTCGGAGCCTTTTGGACGGGAGTCGCGGGACTCCGTTGCGGGATGAGGTACTCATCCGAGCCAAGCGGGAGGAGTTCTTCCGCGTGTGCCGTCAGACTCATATTCAGCAGCAACCCGCTACCGAGCATCCAGGCCGAGGCGAAACCGTGCGTCTTGTTCATTGCCGAAGCTCCTACTTCACTGTTGAACCATTCTCATTGAATGGTGTCGGTCGCGGCGGGGAAGGCAGGGGTCCGTCTGCCATCCAAGAGTCCGCCCGGTTCCGACAACCGGTCTTTCGCCAGTTACTATCGGCCCCGACAGGCTCGGCCTATGACGACTGTGCCGGAGTTGCAAACGAATCGGCCGGTGTCGCAGGCACAGCCGGAATCCTCGGAAAAGTTTGCCAGGCTTCCGTGCTCCCCCCGGTCGGCGGGAGTGCTCGATTCAGGACCAAAGCGAGCAGCAAGAAATTGGCGCGAAGAAAAGCGAGGCGGCGTCAGTCCCCGGTGGTCGCGACTCTTCACCACGTTTAGGGATCGCACGGATGGCAGGGCCGGAGCACGGAGGAAGACAGATTCCCGCCCATCAATTATCTGGTGTTGATGTTGGACGAGTTCTTAGGGAGCCACCGTCGGAGCGATCAACGGAGTCGGTGGGGCGCTCGTGCTGGACGTGGTCTGTGCCGATTCCATTCGGTCCAACAGCATGATCTTTTGCCAGATGTTTCGCGTCAGTCCGTTGGTCAGTGAGGTGATCTCATCGACGGCATCCAAGGCGACGGCGTCGGGAAACTCTTGCACATAGATCGCGGCGGTTTTGCTGATCATCGACAACATCTCGCTGGCATAGTCGAGATAGCGGCTCAGCTCGAACGGCGTCAGCGTGCGTTGGGGAGACGAGGACGTGGGCGGGCCTCCCAGCAGCAGCGGTTCCGGGTCTTTGGTGAGTTGGTGCAGATCGACAATGTGTGCCGCCGATCGCAGTTCGTGGAGTGCGTTGAGAGCCTGGCGGCGCTTGAACCGCAACTCCCAGGAGAAAATGAAAAGGCTGACCGCGCCGATCGCGGCGAGACACGAAATCAACCCGTCCATCGTTTGCGCGAAATTCGCCAGCTCGAAGGCTTCGTCCATCAGCTTGATCTGATGCAGCTTCAGTTTCGGGACGAACCACGTCACCAGCGCGAGCGTGCAAACCACCAACAGCCACTGGACCACTCGCAGCGGGATGTTTGGGCGACTGATTCGGTGCGCCCGCTGCGCCGCTTCGCGGGCCATCATGCTCAACTCGGCCGCCACTTGCCTCAGATTCGAGTCTGGAAATCGCTCGGCAATGCGCCGTTCGAGTCGCTCCATTGTCTCGACCACTTGAGCGGGTTGCAGGCTGCGAAAGCGTCTGGGCATAGTTAACTCTCGGAGCCAGCATGGTGGCTCGGCAGCGTTGTTTGGGGATGTGACTGTACGACGCGCAACTTGGCAAGGATTTGTCGCAGCTCAGAATCCGGAACCGTCCCGCCGACTTTAAGCACATCGCTCTCGGCGAGCGTCAACAACCAGTCACACCGGGCGACGCATCGCTTGAACAATCCGGTTCGCGGGTGACCGTGGATCTGCCAAGGAAGTTCTACGGACGTTTCAGGCAATGACGGTGGAATGTGGCTCGTGACGGCGACAGCATCCAGCGCTTGTCCTGGAAGGATTTCGGCCGTGGGAGTGACGATTACTGCTGGCCGGCGCTTGTGGTTCCGACCTGTCGGATCGGCAACGATCGCCCACACGATGGTTCCACAACGTAAGAACACGGCCAACTCCCACTACCGAAAGGGGCATTCTTCCTCACCCTCGAACCATTCGGTCGCTGGCGGATTCGCGGCGGCGAGTTGCAAAAGTTCCGCATGGGAGAGCTGCACGTCGGCGACCGCAGTGTCGGAAAGATCGACGTCGTCAACTTTCTCTGCGTGGTCTAGGAACGGTGTGAAGTAGCCGAGCAACTCACCGCGCTCGTCCACGAATTCCAAATGTTCGCTGAGATCACGCAGTCTCCCGCGAAGCTGAAGGTCAACGATGATTTGAGTCATGACAATTCCTTCGGAACGGGCGACCTGTCAGACCTTGCGGACGACGATGTGGTTGCCGGTGACTGCGGTGACGACGATCTTCTGGCCGGGGTCGATGAAGTCTCCTTGGCTTTGCACATCGAAAATTTGCTCGCCGAAGCGGGCTTTGCCGGCGGGACGGAGCGTCGTGAAGGTCTCCCCCTCCTGGTGCAGTAACCATTCGAGGCCCGCGGCAGCACCGCCGAGGACTTCTGGCCGCAGACGTGGAGCATCAACATCCGCCCCGGTGGGATCCGGTGGCGACAGAATCAAATGCTTCAGGAGCGGCATCTGGGGCAGATAACGGCTGATGAGCATCGTCGCACCAATGATGCTGACCAATGCGACGCTCAGCGTGCCGAGCGATCTTGTCATCTGAGACATTTCGGAACTGGTCGAAGGCAACACGAAGGTTTGGCTGGCGAGCACCAACGACGCGAGGATTGCCAACACTCCTGAGATGCCAAAGACCCCGAAACCGGGCACCACGAAAATCTCCATCAGGACCAAGGCAACGCCGAATATGAACAACACAATCTCCAGCACGTCGGCAGTGCCGCCCAGAAAATGGCTCCAGAAAAACAGCATGAAGCAGAACGCCGACGCAATGCCGAAGAACGACGTCATCGTGTGCATTTCGAGATAGATCAACACGCTGCCGCCCAGCAGCAACAGGACCGTCATGCCGGGTGTGTTGAGTGTCCAAACCAGGGTATCGACCCAGGTCCGGCCGATGGCCTGTGGGATCTCTCCTTCTGGAATACCCAGCCGCTGACGCAATTCGTCTTCATCGGCGACCGGAGCCTCGGCCAACTTGAGGTCGAAGGCACGCTGGCCATCGACGGTCAGCGGACTTTCACCTTGGCATTCAAAGACGACTCGACCTTTGATCCACTCGCCATTCGGGTTGGCGATCTCGTCGTCCGTCAGAAACGAGACGCGGCCATTTTCGCGATGCGTGACTTGGAAGACATCCAGGTCTTTGTCGGCCATCGCTTGGCAGAGTCCCGCTGGGCGGCCCTTCCGCTCGGCGAGCGTCTTTAACTCTGCTCGCAAAAATCCAAGATTATTATCGGGAGCTGGCTCATGTTGTCGTCCGGGACGGAGTGAATTCGGACTTGTGTCACCGATTGTGGCGTGGTGTTGCAGAATGATTTCGTCGCACCCCAGCGCGATGATCGCCGCTCCGCTCACGGCCTTCTTCGGCACATAGGCGACGGTACGAATCTTCTTGCCGTCGAGAGCGGCGATCGCGTTGGCGATCGACAGGCTCGGCCCCAGTTCGCCACCTGGAGAGTCGATCTCGAACAGAATCAGATTGACGTCGGCGGATTTCGCTCGGCGGATTTCACGTTCGACAAAGCCCTCCAAGATTGGCTCAATGGTTTCGTCGATCCGAATGCGGACAACACGCGGTGCTTCTCCGACGGTCGCATTGTCACGCAAAAACTCGCGCGGGAAGTTGTAGATATCGGCGAGATCGCTCGGTTTTTCCGCCGTCTGCGAAACGAGCACATCAAGCAATCGGGCACGGTCCCCCGAAAAGTAGCCCAGCTCGCCCGCCTCTTTGAGGGTGACGACGTCCTGGACGACGACTTTGTTGTCGAGCAGCCGTCGATGCTCGTCGGCAGTCAGCACGCGGCTTTCGGAGCTTTTGCGTCCGTCCGCGTCACTCTCGATCTTGACCTTGAGAATGCACTTCTGGGGGTCCATCAAACCGGTGACGAGCGCGGAACTCAGCTTGGGGTTCAATCGCTTCTCGATCAGCGACAGCACGAACTGTTGCTCCTCTGCGTCCAACGCTTTGCCGCGGCCGATGTCACCCAGCTCGGCATCCCGGTGCATCACGATTTCTTTGCAGGCCAGCGCGAGAATCACGTTGAAGCCGTCGATCCGCTTTTTGTCCTTCGGTTCTGGAATCCAGGCGATGGTTCGCAACGCAGCGAACTTTGCCGAGGTCAATTCCTTCGCCAGATCGCGGATCGATCCGAATTTGCTGGTCCCCGGCCCGATCTCCAAAATCAAGACGGCTGGCCGGCCCTCCTGGTCGGCCTGGTGCTGCAACTTCCTGGCCGCGTTCAACACCTTGGCTTGGACGGCGTCGCTGACAGGGCTTCCGACTCTCAGATAACTCGCCAACGGCGACTTCGCAGCGGCCGGTGCGGGAGGACCATTCGCCTCCTGGGACAGCAGCGTCCCCGTCAACAGGCTCTGGCCGAGCAGGCCGATGCCAGTCATCCAAACGCTGATCCAACTGAGTTTTAAAAACCAACTCACGATGATCCTCCAACAAACCTCAGCCAACGACCAGCTTGACCGAAAGGATTATAGGACCGTGCAAAAATGACCGTCAAACCGCGACAGCGGCACGCAACTATAGCGGACGTCGCGAGACAGTCGCCGAAGTCGTGAGACTTCGGTGGCCGGTCATGTGTTGGTTGACGCGAAAACCTGCGGGGGGGACTCTGCCTGCGGTCGGATCGTTTCAGGTCGTGACGGTCGTTTGCCGACGAGCGGCTCAGATCACCAGAGTCTGCCGATCGAAGCCCGCGTGTCGCCGCACGCGGGCGATTGTGAAGTAGAGTAGGCTCAGTCGAAATTCATTGCGGGAGGCTCTTGTGACCCCGCAACATCCACACAATCGGCACGATTGTTAAAAACCGATTGACGGTCTTCAATCACGACCATTAGCATCACTTTCGCTTTCTTCCAGGTTTCGGAGAGATTTCAGAGACGCGGTGAACTTCGCGAGGAATTGCGACTCGCCATTTTTGAAACGGCTCCGTTCTCATTCGCCCTTGCTCTCATTCAAAGGATGTCATCATGTCGCCGCGCAAACGCCGCCCTGGATTCACCCTCATCGAACTGCTGGTCGTGATTTTCATCATCGCCATCTTAATTGCGATTCTGTTGCCCGCCGTGCAACAGGCCCGCGAGGCCGCCCGTCGCTCACAATGCACCAATAACCTCAAACAGATCGGTTTGGCACTCCACAACTATCACAACCTTCACAAGGTGTTTCCGCCAGGCTCCATCAATACCCAATTCACAAACAGCACTCCTTCCACGGCACAGCGTCAGACCGTTCCGACGGAAGCTGGGTCTTCAAACTCGAACACGCAAGGGTTTCACGGCACCAGTTGGATGTTGCATATTCTCCCGCAGATGGAATTCAAGACCGTCAGTCAGAATTGGGTTTATTCGCTCAATGTCTATGACAACGGCATGACCAACAGCACGGTGTTTAACCTTTTCCGTTCGGCACACACCGACATTCCCAGCTTTTATTGCCCGACCCGCCGCGCCGATATGAACATTGGCAAGCTGTCCTATGTCAAACGTCCCGATAGCGCCAATCCCATGCCAGGCTCTGCCAGCGGATTGTGGTCCAAAGGTGGCAATGACTACAGCGGCTGTGCCGGACGCGGGCTGGTGTTCAACGACATGGGTGTCGGAGGACGGCCGATGTATGCGCTGCTCCCCGATCAAATCCAGAACGATATCACTCAGCAATATGTCCCCTCGCCGGAAAACCGTGGCGTGTTCTATGTGAATAGTAAGACTCGCATGGCGGACATTGCGGGGGACGGAACCAGCCAAACCCTGATGGTGGGTGAGGCGGCCCGTTTGAATCATCCCACAAACCCGTTGCTGCAAAGCAACGATGGTTGGTCGTGGGGCGGTGCCGCGACGTTATTCACTACTCGTAACGGCCTGAATAAGGGCATCCACTACGATGCCCCCGCCAGCGACCATGAAGCCGGTGCGTTTTTCCTTTTCGCGGACGCCCATGTCGGCTTCATCAATCAGAACTTGGATATCAACACTTTCCGTCTGCTCTCCAGTATCAGCGACGGACTTCCGATTGGTGAGTTTGACGGACAATAGTTTCGTCACCCGCATTGGCGGCAATCTCAGGGAGGCAGCTTTCGAAACGTCGCGTTACGAGAGCTGCCTCTTTGTCTTGGCCGCCGCGATTTCTTGGGAGCCGAGCCAATGGCGATTCGCTATGAATGTGAGCAATGCGGATCGGTCTTGAAGATCAAAGAAGATCTGGCGGGTAAGCCGGGCAAGTGCCCGAAGTGCAAGACCGCCTTCACCGTCCCAACCCCCGAAAGTGATCCCGACCGTTCCAGCGAAACCGCCACACAGGCCAAAGCATCATCTGCATCTGCGGCTGCGGACGACGCCGAACCGATGTTGGCCACGACGAAACCTGGGAGTTCGAGCGACGATTTTGATCTGGATGCGTTCCTGCGGGACGATGACGCCGGTAAGTCGAAAACGGCGAAGTCCCGTCCAAGCCAGCCGCGCCGCAAAGTTGAACAGTCCGACGATGCGCAGGACGGCTCTGATCGTCAGGCCAAGAAAGCGAATCCGGCGGAGGCGGGTGAAGCCTTCTCCATTCGTCGTGGACCAGACTCGGCGGACAAATACTCAAAGCGCACTCCGGTGCCTGGTCAGGAGGACGAAGCGGCCGATGAGCCACCGAGTCCGGCGCGAAGGCCACCTGGGACGAATCCCAATGCGCCCGCGTCCAACATTGCCAGCGATTTGCTCGCGAAGTCCGCCAAGAAGGGAAAGAAAAACTCCTGGAGTGAAATCGGAGCGGAAAAGAAAGAGGAAGGCCAATTCGACTGGGAGGGAATGCGCCGCGAGGTTCTGAAGAAGTACGGCCCCTTAGTTGTTGGCGGAGGCCTCCTCTGTTGGTTGTTGTTTCAAGTGGTCGGCTCCTCCTTTGGTAACAAGCCGTTTGTGCCACCGCTGGGAGCAGTGACCGGGACGGTCACTCTCAACGCCAAGCCGATCGTCGGGGCGGAAGTTTGGTTCTATCCGACCAAGAGCAAGATCACCGTGGGCGACAAGGAATTCAAAGTCACCGCCTCGACGGGAATCACAGATGCCGCGGGACATTATGAATTGACTTATATAGGCGAGTTAAAGGGCGCGGTTGTCGGCGAGTGCCGTGTTCAGATTGTCGCGGCGGGATACCCAGGTATCGCGGCGCAGTATTTGGGGATCAAGGCGACTGCGACTCAAACGGTCAAGAAGGGCAGCCAAACCATCGACTTGGAACTCTCCAAATGACGAGCCAAGTTACGCCGGATCGGACGGCACGCTCTGACGACTGGAATCGTGCGGAAATTCGGGCTTCGCAAATTCGGGCCTCGCGCACGGGCGCGTGGCGGTTGTTTTTCGCGTGGTTGCTGATTCTGCTCCCCGCCTGCCAACCGGCGAAGGATCTGGCCAGCGAACGGCACGCAAAAGCGGTCAAGGCGCTAATTGACCTGGGTGCGGAAGTTCGCGATGTCGAAGATGAAGTCTCGCACGATCACGGGACGTATGTGTTCTTATATGCCGAGCACTTCAATCGCGAAGGCCAGATGCATGACAACGTGCTGACGTTGATCCGTGAAATCCAAACGCTGTTTCTGGATCTGTCCGACACACCCCTGAAAGACGAAGCCCTGCCGAAATTGGCTCGGCTTCCCAACCTGCAAGTGCTCAACCTCACGCGCACACAGATGACCGATCGTGGTTTGAAGTTGATCGCTGCGTCGCGTGACATTCGGTTGCTCAAGTTGAATCGCACGCGGATCACCGATGAGGGCCTCGCAGGTCTCGCCGACATGCCGTCGCTGCGCATGATCTATCTGGGAAACACATCTCTGTCGGACGCCGCGCTGGGGCACCTCGCCAAGCTGCCCCAGTTGGAAGCGATCAAGCTGTCTGGCCTGCCGATCTCGGACGAGGGTCTGAAGTCGCTTCAAGAAATGCCCCGACTGCGGTTCCTGGGACTCGACGGTTCATCGATCACGGATGCGGGACTGAAGCATCTCGAACTGTTACCCAAACTGGCCTACCTCGACGTGCAAGAAACCGCCGTCAGCCAACAGGGGGCCGAAGGATTTCGGAAGCGGCATCCGCAATGCCATTTGGAAGACTGAAGCACTGACACAGCAGATCGAACAACGTCGCTGACTCTGAACGCATTCGGTTGGGACGCTCGAAGAAGCACTCGGTGGCAACGCAGAAAAACTCTTCGGGATTCTCGGCCGCGTAGTCATCCAGCAACGTGCGGCGACCGCGATCGGAGTTGCGGACCTGGCGGTCGAATTCCTGTTGAAAGGTCTCCAGCCAAGACTCGCCGCGCGCCGTGCGAGCGGTCGGGAACCAGTCTGTCAGCAGGTCGTGCAGGACGTGAGCGAACTCGTGCAACACGACGTTCGTCCCCAGCGGCACGATGTGTTCGGCGGTCGGCACTTCGGTCCAGACGATGATGACCGTGCCCCCCTCGCACCAGGCTTCGCCGAGATGTTCGTCCTCGACATCGTCTTCAAGCTGCTGCATCCAGTCGCCGTGCGAGTAATCGACTCCCTCGGCACCGATCCGCGCACGGCGTCCCTGATACGGAGTCGGATGGACCAGCACATGCCGGACTCGACTGAGCCATTCGTCCTCGAACCCCAGCACCAGCAACGTCGCGTAGGCGGCGATGACGACACGCACTTCTTCAGTGACATCAAAGTCTCGACAACCTTCCCACGAGGTCTCATGCACGAAGACCTGAATCCGCTGCCGCCACTTGGCCGCGAGTTCGGTCGGCAATCGTCCGGCTTGTTTGACGTGCCGCCGCAGCGTTTCCTCCCACACCGCTGGAAACGGCTCCGCCAGCCAACGACGACGGCGACGTGTTCGCAGCCAGGAAAGCATTTCAAGCTCCACGAGTTTGGCGACAACTGCGGACTATCAAAGCCGCATCGTGTTTAGTCTTCATCCGTGTGTGATGCCTTCCGTGTGCGCAGGCAGTTAGTTGCTTCAAACCAAATGCTGCGCACACGGATGGCATCACACACGGATAACGGCTACTCAAGACACTTGTTTCTGCGCCAGTCCTAAGCCTTACGGGATGCCGCGCGAGGTCAGTTCCGGCCATACCAGTCGGCCGGGAGTGGTGACGCGGATGCTGTAGAGCACGCCCCCTCCGGTGACGAACAGCGTCTTGCGATCCTCGCCACCGAATGCGCAGTTGGTGACTTCGTCGGTCGGCACCGGCAGGAAGTCGAGCAACTCACCGCTGCTGGGATCGAGCACATAGATGCCCGCTTTGACATCCTCGGCCGGCTCGAACGGCGGATTCGGTTTGTTCAGTCCGCCAGCGACGAACAGTCGTCCTGTTTGGTCCTGCTTGAGTCCGTCCGGGCCGCGGCCTTTGCCCCAATCACGCAGCAGTTTCTTCGAGCCAGGATCGACGGTGCCATCATCTCGCAGATCGAACCGCCACAACTTTCGCGCGCCCGCGTGTGAGTCGTTGTTGTTGTCGGCGACGAACAAGAAGCGATCATCGGCCGAGACCAACACGCCATTTGGACGATCCAGTTCCCGGCCAATGATGCGAGTCACGCGCGCTTCGCCGCCGCTCAGCTCTGGCGGGTCGATGCGATAGACCCCTTCGATCGTGCGGCCTCGATCATCGCGAATCTGCATGTCATCGCGGCTGCCGTAACGCGGATCGGAGAAGTAAATCCGCCCGCGTGAATCGACGGTGATGTCATTCGGCTGGTTGTATTTCTTGCCGAGATAGTTGTCGGTCAGGATCGTGAGCTTGCCGTCCGTTTCAGTGCGAGTGACTCGCCGCAGTTTCGGCTCACACGCCAGTAGTCGGCCCTGTCGATCGAACAGCAAGCCATTGGTTCCGGCCTCTTCGCGATGCACGACCGACTGGCCTTCGCGAGTCAGTCGCATGATGTGGCCTTTGCCGCTGGAGAGCACTCCGAGTTGCGGATGCCACGCCGGTCCTTCGCCGCCGACTCCTGCGCCTGCTTCGATTTTCAGCTTGGCACCCGGCTCAAAGATCGGATCGGCCGCGGAGACCGATGACGCGAAGCCGAACAGACTCAACAGCATTACGAGGGTTTGTCGCATGTCATTCCCCTGTGATTTGGTAGTGATCAAAAAAAGGCCCGGCGACTCGCAAGCCGCCGGGCCATCGTGTATCGCTCAGGGGTCAGGCACTTCGGAATTTCGGAATTGGCTGGGGCCAATTTCGAAATTCCGAAATGCCAGACCCCAGCCGGATATTACCGCTTGCGATTGCCGCCGTTTTGATTGCCGTAGCCTTGGCCTTGGCCACCCTGCTGCAAGCGTTGCTGCATTTGCTGTTGGTTCTGAATCGAGGCGCGTTGGTTGGCGAGCGCCAGCATGGCGGAGCGAATTCGATTGGCCTCGCCGTTGGCTTGATCGAGGTCCGCTTTGGCCTTCTTCAGATCGTCGCGAGATCGCTGAAAGGCGACCTTCGCGGAACTCAGAGTGGGATCGGTCTCGATCGCTTCGGCCTTCTTCTTGGAGGCGGCACCGAGTTCCACGGTGGCGTCTTTGATCTTTTGATTCAGCTCCTTGGCTTCGGAGTTGTCGGCCATGACGACGTCTTCGATTGTCTTGCGGCTCTTGTCGGCGTCGGCCACTTTTTTGGCGAGTGCTCGGCGGGTGTCGGCGGAGGCATTGGGGCCGCCGTTGGCTTTCTGTTCGGCGAGCGCCGCGTCATACGCCTTGACCGCTTTTTGGTAGTCTTCGTTTTCGGTCTTGAGCGTTTCGATCACCTTCTTGCGCACCTCGGCGAGTTCACTCCGCGCGGCTTCGAGGTTGTCTTTGGCGGTCTTCAATTCGGGCAAGTTCTTGGCTTCCTCTTCCGCGTTTTTCTTGGCGGTGGCCAGATCCTTCAGATTCGTTTTGTGGACGCCATCCACTTTTTGCCATTCCAGCCGGACTTCCTCTGCTTTCTCCACGGCTTCCTTGAAGACCTTTTCGCCTTCTTGAAGCTGCTGACCGATTTGCTGAATCGCCTGCTGCATGGCCTGCTGATTCTGCTGTCCTCCGCCACCCGCTCCGATTTGAAGGCCACCCTGTCCACCACGGCCACCAGCACCGCCCCGTCCCTGAGCCAGCGCGCCATTGACGCTGCCGACGATCAACACCACGGCCACCACCGACAACTTCCCGAAGATTGAGGTTCGCATGATTGTTCCCTTTCCGTACTCACACTTCACACCGCCGGGGACCATTGATTCACCGAAGCCGCGTTCGCCAGAACGCGAGGAGCCGTCACTCTGCGCTGCAAAACTCTCTGCTGCAAACAATTGAAATCTGGTTTTCTTGAGAAGATTTTCGGTGCCGAAAACGCGAAGTCCAGAAGCCACCTTTTCTCGCGAGTCACCGTGTTCCTCGATTTCACTTCGCGTTCTTTGCGACCTTCTGTTCAAAACACAGTTTGCAACAGAAGGTCGCAAAGAACGCAAAGTGAGATCGACAGACGAAGTCTACTTGTCTTTGTCGCGGATTTTCTCGTGGCACTGGTTGCAGGCGGCGTTGGCGGCGGTGAAGTGTTCGGTGGCTTTGGCGGTGTCTTTGGCTCGGACGGCTTTGGACATGGCGATCATTTCGGAGCGGTATTTGACCGAGAGTTCCTTCCACAGCGGCAGTTGAGCGGGGTCTTTGACTTCGTGCGTGTCGATCTCCATTGCGAGGGCGAGGATCGCCAGCGTCGAGCATTCGCGAGCGGTCTCGTCGGGCTTGGTGAGTCGCCGCAGTCCTTTGCGAATGTTCGCGGATCGGCCGTTGATCTCTTCCATCATGCGGCCCAATCCGGTGAGCTTGTTCCATTCGGCCTCTGGCTTGGCCGTGCCGGCGGACTTGCCGGCGTGAGCCTCCTTGACCACGGCGAACAGTTTCGTCGCGTCGTCGAAGGTCTTGGCCGTGCGGAGCCGAACCGCCGCGTCGCGCAGATCGGCCGCGTGGAATTTCGCGTTCGCCTTATCGGGGTGCTCGACGATTGCCTGAGCCATGCAAGCGACGACTCCCGCCGCTTGGTTGACCTCTTTCTTTTCGATCGCTTTGGCGAAGGCGTCCGCGCTGGCGACTTGTTCGCCGAGCAATTCGATCTTGGCATTGATCTCGGCCACGAGGTCATCGACGGACGCGATCTCGACGACCTTCTGCGGAGCCTCGCCCCAAGCGGGCAGCAGACAAACGGCGGACGCCGTCAAGACAGACAAACTCAGGAGGAAGCGACGCATGAATTCTCCAAGGGAATGGGTGTGCGATCTGGGGAGGTGGTTGGGGGGCGGCATTCTGAAAGTGGCCTCGCGCGCGGTCAAGTTGGACGGACCTCGCTGCCGGACCTTGCTAAGTCTCAATGGCCAGCGGAGGCAATTCGAGGACGTAGAACTTCTCTTCGCCCAAACGGAAGCAGGTATTGGTCGTCAGTCGGACGCGGTGATGGATCGGGATCGGCTCGTCGTTGGCGAAGACCGGTGATTCGCCCTGAGTCGTTTCCAACCAGTACACGCCGGCCAAGAACACGATCCGCGCATGAACCTTGGCGACCGACGGGTACTCAAGCTGAATCGGACAACTGCTGAAAGACCCCAAACTGGCGACTTGCTCGAACAGCACAGACTCACCGACCTGTTGATCTTGATGAGCGACCGTGACACGCACGGCCGATGTCGCACTGGTGGGTGGGAGGTAGTCCTCTCCGATCCGCAGACATTGGCGTCGATACGCGGCGGCCCGGGGGGACTCGATCGGTTCCGCGAAGTGCTCGCACACCACGGTCAGCTCGTCTCCCGGACGCAAGACACGTCGGATGTCGAGCGGTATGGACCCATTCTGTGGCACCTTCGATCGGCCTCCCAACACTTGGCACTCGTTGGGGCTGCGATGCACCCAAAGAGCACCCTCTGGCCGAAAGAGGATTTCGGCATGTCGGCGACTGAGGTTGGGTTCATTGGGAGGATTGGCACCATATTTCAACAGCACATCCGGCGGAGCTTCCCCTCGCTGAGGTCGGCGGCCAATGCGAAACGTCGTCCCGGCCAGCAAGGTGATTTCGCGACCGTCGGGAGTCGTGAGCTTCAGCCCGCGCGAGCGCCCCACGGAGACGGGAGTCTCCAGTTCCAGCGGCACCGGGGAGAATGTTGTCGCACGCATCGGCGACGGAACGCTCGTCGGATTGAACGTCAGATCGATCTTGGGATTGCCCACCAGAATGGCCTCGGCCTCCCCTTGCTGGCCGATGATCGTCACATGCGAGGGAACGCCGGACGTCCGGTGGCTCACGTTGATCACGATCGCTCCGCGAGCGATCCAGTGGCCGTTGACATGCACATGAAAGACGACGAGGTAGGCTCCTGCATCGGGAATGAACTCCAGATGCTGACTCCGTCCGTGACCGCCGCTGCTGGGCAGTGTTTCCTGACTGGTTCGTCCGCCGCTCAGTCGCAACGTGTTCGAGAACACATCGACTTCCACTTGCAGAGAATCACCGCAGGGAGGCTCCGATTTCACTTGGGGACGACCGACGATTCGCCATTCCAAAACACCCGGCTGTCCGGGTTCCAGCGCTTGGCCCAGGTTGATCTCCAAACCAACGGGCTGGCACAACGCGCCGCACTTTCGGCAGTGGTCGTCGTGTCGATTGAGGATGCTCGTGCGGCAGTCAGGGACGAGGCATTTCATGGTGAACTCGCTCCGGGGGATTACTGATCTGTTGCCATTCGTCTACGCGGGAATCGTCCAGCACCTTGCCCCGATTCCGATTGTTTCCAGAACTCAAACCGATCGCGAGCCAACGGACACGCAATCGCCAATGCTCTTCGCGTTCTTTGCGACCTTCTGTTCCAAACCCAGTTTGAAACAGAAGGTCGCAAAGATCGCGAAGAGGATCACGAAAACAAAACTTTCACCGTTTGCCGAGCAAGGTCGTTGACAATTCCTGCTTACCCCTGGCTGCGGGGGCGTCATGGGGACGCTGGCATCGCGGGAACCGGGTTCAAGACGAGGAGTCGCAGCCATGTTGAAAGTGTTCGGTCGTCAGACCAAGAAGACGGGATTGGAGTCGCTCAGCCAAGAACAGTTGGATCGTCAACGCATTCGGCTGGAGCATGAAGAGCAACGCAAGACGAAGGAGATCGAGCAGCTCGAACAGCAGAAGGAAACGCTCTTTCGAGACGGCACCGGAGCGGTGTCGGATCGCCAGCGAATGGCGTTGGCTCGCAAGATCAAAGAGGTCGATGGACTGATCCAAGCTCGCGACAAGGAGCTGTGTTTGCTGGCTCGGAACCTGCATGTCATCCACTCGCTGTCGCAGTTGACCGAGAACCAACGGACGGTCTCGACGCTGGGCTTGGAGAAGGTTCTCAAGGACGTCGATCTGGAAGCGGTGAAGGATTATGTGGACCGTCTCGCTGCTGAGCAGGAGCTGACCTCGAACCGGTTCGCGTCATTGACTCAATCGCTGACGTCGTTCGATTCGTTGACGGGCAACGGCGCGGATGACGCCGACACGCTGGCGATCGTCGAGGCGATGCACCAAGCCGCTCATCGCGGTCAAGGAGTCGCAGTCTCGGCAGAGCTACGTCAGGTCACGCAACAGTTGCGATCGAAGTCGGAACCGGAGAGAACGTAGCCGCCTTTCGTCGTGGCAAACCTAAGTCCTTTGATCCCATCCTTCATCATCGAGCTTCAACCATGCCCCAACACCCCGCTCAGCCCATTGATCCGGCCGTCCGCGCGGGCGACGCACCTTCTGTCGCCAGTGCGGAGCAGGCGACGCCGTCGGTGCATGATTGGCAATCACAGCCCGACCCGCGGACTTACTTGGCTCGGGTGCAGAGCGAGTTGCTGACCGTGCAAGTGGGAACGCTGGTGGCCCAGCGGTACGAAGTGGTCGAAGAGTTGGGCGAGGGGGGCATGGGGCTGGTGTTTCGCGTGAAGGATCGCAAGGTCCGGCGCGATCTCGTGCTGAAGTTCATTCGACCGGATTTGGTGCATCAGCCCGGCATGGTCGAGCGGCTCTCTGCCGAGGCCGATGCGGCCGCGGCGCTGAATCATCCGCATGTGGTCACGCTCCATAACCGCGAGTCCGATCCGCACGGCGAGTTCCTGGTTATGGAATTTGTCGATGGTCCCAACCTCCTGCAATTGCTCCAACAGACAGGCGGGAAGCTCAGCGTCGAGCGGGCCGTGCGATACATCGGGCAAGTCGGTTCGGCCCTGCAAGCGGCGCATGACGCGGGGATTCTGCATCGGGATGTGAAGCCCAGCAACGTGCTGATCAACCGGTCGGACGTCGCCAAGTTGGCGGACTTTGGCTTGGCTCGCATCGTGGAAGACAGCGGCCTGACGAAGTCGGGGGCCGTGATGGGGACACTGGACTACATGGCACCGGAGCAATCGCGAGACGCTCGCTTGGTGAGTCCGCAGAGCGATCAATTCAGCTTGGCCAAGGTGCTGTATCAGCTCGTGACGGGGCACCCGGCGAATCAGATTTGGGGCGAGGACATCCCCGATTCCTTGCGCGAGGTGCTTCGCCGAGCTTTGGCCGCGAACCCGCCGAGTCGCTTCCCATCCGTGGCGGAGTTCGTCCAAGCGTTACCCGGTCCCGGCGTCGTGGCGACGGCCTCTCGGCTCAGTCCCGTTGTGGCGCGGATCGACCACGAGCAACCGACCGACTTGGCGAAGGAGTTCGCTCGGCTTCATGCCGCCGCGCAGCAGCAGAGCGTTGAAGCGCGGCAAGCGTTCGAGCAACACGACTACGCGCGGGCGGCGAAAATCTGTGGCAAGATTCCCGAAGAGCTGCGCGATGACGAGTTTTTGCGCGACGTGATTGCGAAGCGAGATCGTGTGATCGAGTTAGACCGGCAGATTCGCGAAGCGCATGCGGCGATGAAGCTGTCAGTCCTGCGTCCCGCCGTGGACGAGTTGCTGCAACTGCAACCCGATCGGCCAGACATGCAGGAGTTGCAGGCGCAGATCGCTCGTTTAATTCTCTCGCGGCCAGAAACGAAACCGCTGCCCCGCTCGCCAGAGATTCCAACAAAACCTGGCCAGCGAACCACCTTCACGCTCAACGGCATCGAGTACGCCTTCCGCTGGTGCCCGGCGGGGAAGTTCAGGATGGGCGACGCGCTCGTGGAAGTGGAACTGACGCGCGGGTATTGGATGCAAGAGACGTTGGTGACTCAGGGGATGTGGCAGTCGGTGATGGGGAGCGGTTTAGATTGGAAGAGTTATGGAAACGGACCGCGGCATCCTGTTTACAACGTCAGCCACGACGAGGCGGTGAAGTTTTGCGAGACATTGAACGGCGCAATGAAGTCGGCCGGTGTCGGTGGATTGACGGTGCGGCTACCGAGTGAAGCGGAGTGGGAGTCTGCGTACCGCGCGGGGACGCAGACTCGATTTTATTGGGGCGACGATGAGAGCAAGCTCGGTGAGTACGCGTGGCATAAGGGGAACTCAAACGGCGGCACGCATCCGGTGGGCGAGAAGAAGGCGAATGGCTGGGGCCTGTTCGACATGTCGGGAAACGTGTGGGAATGGTGCGGCGACTGGTATGCGGACAATCTCGTTGGCGGTCGCGATCCTCAAGGCGCTTCGTCAGGCTCGCTCCGGTCCGACCGGGGCGGGTGCTGGTGGAGCTCCGAGGCCAGGTGGTTCAGCGCGGCGTTCCGCAGCTGGCTCACGCCGTCGTACCGGAGCAACTACGTGGGCTTCCGCTTGGCCGCAGTTCCGGCAGGCAGGTAAAAGCGAAAGACAAAAGAACAGCAGGGCGTGACCGGAGCACGGAACGTAGGCCCGGAGGTTTGGGGTCTGGCATTTCGGAAATTCGAAATTGGCCCCAGCCAATTCCGAATTTCCGAAGTGCCTGACCCCTGAGTGGCCGTGTCCGAGTTCTTCAGGAAATCGCGGGGTCGAAAACGCGGGGTCAGGCACTTCGGAATTTCGGAATTGGCTGGGGCCAATTTCTAAATTCCGAAATGCCAGACCCCTGAGTGGTCCCGCCGATGGCGTTGGGGTTCAACATTTCAACGACCCCACGAACAGAAAAGCTCGCGTGATTCGTGGGGCCTTGTTGTAATCCCCCGCATGATCAGCGCGAGAGTTCCCATCAGCGATTCGAGCAGCGGTCACGGAGATGCTTGCCATGAAAAATCCTTTTCCCGGAATGAACCCCTACCTGCAGCAACGCTGGGGAGATTTTCACACCCGATTCACGGTCGCGATGAGCGACGCCATCAATCAATCGTTACCGAGCGATTTGGAAGCGCGTATCGAGGAAAGCATCACCGTTGATTTCGCGGACGAGCGGCGCACGATTTATCCCGATGTCAATGTGTTTGAGCAGTGCTCTGGGTCATCGGTCGCCACCGCAATGGCAACGGCATCGACGGTCAGCGTCGCCGAGCCGACCTTCGTTCGACTGCGCGACGACCCTCGCACGGAGCGGCACATTGAAATCCTCGACCTGAAGACCGGCGGCCGAGTCATCACGGCCATTGAACTGCTCAGCCCCGCCAACAAGTCCAGCGAAGGCCGCGAGGCGTATCGCAAGAAACAAGCGGAGTTCATTGCCGCGCGGGTCAATCTTGTGGAGATTGATCTCATTCGCGGCGGCCATTTCGTGTTGGCGATGCCCGAACGAAAGCTACCTCGGAAGTGCCACACGCCCTATCTCATCAACATTCGCCGAGCGACTCGCCGCGACGAAGCCGCGTTGCATCCCATCACGCTGCGTGAACCGCTGCCCAACATCCGCATCCCGTTGCGTCCCACCGACAGTGATATCGTCTTGCAACTGCAACCGTTGGTCGATGAGTGCTACGAACGGGGCCGTTATCGGCTGAATTACCAGCAACCTCCCGACCCGCCGTTGACCACCGAAGAGGACGCTTGGGTCGATCAATTGCTGCGAGAACGGGGACTGCGGACGTAACGTCATCGCAATGGCTTGTGGACTAACACACGACTCCACGTCCCTTGCCCTTCATCCGTGGGTTCACTCTTTCGCGCGAAGCAGGAAATCAAACAGCTCACCGTGATGCTTTCCGTCGAGCGTGATATCAAACGAAACGATTTGAACTCCCGACGGGACTCGGCTGCGATCCACGGTGAGCTTCACTGGATAACTCTGGCGGCTCTCGCGGGCGATGGTCCCCTCCAGCACGGCGGGTTCCGCAGTCACTCCGGCCGGGAGTTTCAACTCGATGCGATGTCGCTGCGGGGCCTCCCGAAAGTTGCGCACGGTGACACTCACTTGCTGCACGTCGCTCTGGCTGAAGTCCACACGGTATGGGTACGCCGAGACCCAGTAAGGATCGAATTGGTATTCGTAGTCCTGATCGGGGAGCAGACCTCGATAATGCTCGATGATCTGCCGGGACCAATCGTGATAGCGGCCGAGAAACTCCGCCGGGTCGTGCATGACGTAGGAATGGCTCCCCATAACGATGTCGGGCTTAAGGTCTTTCAGATACCGGCTGCCGAGCAGATAGCCTTCCTCGAAGATCGCGCTGTTGCGAGCGACGACCGCCTCGTGACCATTCTGTTTCGGATCCGCCGGGTTGCCGAAGAGATTGTCTCCCGTGAAGGCGATCCGTTTGCCGTCCAGTTCCAGCCACAAGCAGCAGCCGAACTCCGTCTGTCCGGGCATCCAATCGACTTGAATCTTGTGGCCCTCCCACTCGATCGTCTCGCCGTCGCGAAACGGCTTGTCGATCTTCATGCCATCAAAGCCATCGCCGTAGGCCGACACGAGCGCGGCATAGTCGTATCGCCGCGGGTTCTCGCACTTGTCGGCAATGCGATCGAGCGTCCAAGCCTTCGCGCCGTACTTCTCTTTGAGCGTCGGGCCGAGCAGGAAATGATCGCCGTGCATGTGCGAAATCCAGAAGGCGTCGATCTCCTTGAGTCCGTGATGCGCTCGCAACCCGACGATGATTTCCTCCAGCATCGCTTTAGGAAACAGTCCGCAGTCGAGGATCAGACCTCGGCCACTGTCGGAGATGATGATCGCGAAGTTCTTCCCCTGAGTCTTATGGCTGAGCTTGAAGAGATGCGGCGTGACTTGGCTGATGAGCGGCACTTTGGTCGGTTTGGAAATCGAATCCCGATCCTGCTCGGTCGAGTCGAACACCGGATAACCGCGAACGTAGCTTTGACGAAACGCCGCGAGCTTCTGCCGATAACTGGCCAACTGCACCTGCGGATTCCGAATCGCCGGCCCGTGCGACGGGAGCGCCAAGTCGAGCCGCTGATCGCTCAACAGGTCCACCGATTTGATCAACGCGTCGAGTCCTTTGGCGAATCCGTAATCCCATTCCGAATCGAACCAAGTCGTCAGCTTGGCACCGTCATGGATGACGTCGCCGGTGAAAGCGATCGCTCGGCCCTCTTGGCGAATCACATAGGTCAGGCTTCCCGGCGAGTGCCCCGGCGTGTCCAAGCATTGAATCTCGCGGCCTCGCCATGAAAACGCTTTCCCCGATTCCAATGCTTGATCGAGCAGAATCGGATGACGGGGCGGGCGAACATAGCTCGCACCATAAACCGAGAAAGTGTCGCCGAGCGTCGGAAACCATTTGCGAAACTCAGTCGGCTTCTCGAACAACGCCTGCTCCGCTTTGGGAGCGGCCACCTTCGTCACGCTTCGGTCCAGAAGATCGATTCCCTGGCATTGCTCGCGGTGATGATGCGTCAGCAGCAGCCACTCAATGCGTTTGACACCGATGTCGGGCAGATGCTTCAACACGCTCCCATCCCCCAGATCGATCAGCAGCGCGGCGTCGCCATCGCGCAGGACATGCACGTTGCAGGTGTCGGTCCAGACGAACAAGTCGGGAAGCGCCTTGGGATCGGGTTGATGAAATCCGGGTGAAGAGATCGCGGACTTCTCTTGCGCTTCCGCGCTCCGCATGACCAGCGGACCAACCATCGCGCAGAGAACCGCAATTACTCGGACAGATTGTTGGGAAATCATCGCTGTCTCCTCGGCTGGGACTGTTGGAACTCGGCTGGGATCTTTGGAAGTGGTTGGAAATGTGTGATCCATCAACCTGAGAGTCCAGCTCTCATTCCAGCCGAGAACAACGATTGATCTTGGCACCATTGAAGGCTGAACTCGACCAACTTCCTTTGCTTTTCCTTTTCCTGTCCCAAATCTTCCTGTCGAAGATCCCCACCCAGGGCCGGAAAGTTGAGCCCAGCGTTTCCTGGAGCGCAAGTCATGACACATTGGGGCGGTGGCATTTTTGGCATCACAGAATCGTCTCACGAAGACAAACCATTCCCATCGAATGCCTGCGGAATCGTTGAGGTCTGGCCAGAATGAGAATTGCGTAGAGTCTTGTCTGCGAGGCTACTGCTCACGCGGGGCAGCAGTTAAAACTCGCCGCCATCCACGAATGCTGTCCTCTGGAGCCGCACATGGCCGTCTCGAATGGTTTACAGTTCCTCCACGAATTGCAGCAGAAGCTGAAAGCGGTGCAGGAGGAACTCGATAAAGGCCCGCGGCTTATCAAAGCCAAAGAAAATGCTCTGGCCAAACGGCAGGCCGAATTGGAGGAAGTGAGGGCGTTGCACATCGCCCAACGCAAGCTGGCCGATCAGAAGAATCTGCAACTGAAGACCAACGAAGCCAAGCTGGCCGACCTCAATGCCAAACTGAACATGGCCAGCACGAACCGCGAGTTCGATATTCTCAAGGGACAAATCGCGGCCGACAAAATGGCCAACAGCGTGCTCGAAGATGAAATCCTCGACTGCATGGATCAGGTCGACAAGCTGAAGACGAAGGTCGCCGACGCGGAGAAAGTCGTCGCGGATGCTCAAGAGGACGTCCGCAAGATGACGGCACAGGTCGCGGCGGCCGAAGCGGGTTTGAAAGACCGAGCGGCGAGGCTTCTTCCTGCGGTCACCGAAGCCGAATCGGTCATCCCCAAGGACTTCATGGCGACTTATCGCCGCTTAGTGATTGCTCACGGAGCCGACTCGCTGGCGTCCGTCGATAACAACGTCTGCACGTCGTGCTATGTGTCGCTCTCGCCGCAGCAAGGTGTTGAGCTGCGCGGCGGGAAATTCATCTTTTGCATTAGCTGCGGCAAGCTGATGTACGCGCCCGCGCCCGATCAACCACTGCTGTAGTCCGAAAGATTGCTGGCGGGGAGTCTGGGTTTCTGCGACATTCCCTCGCGTTTGAAACCGTGCTCGACCAATAGGACTTCAATCCATCGCCGCCGTATGGCAGTGGTCGGAGCGATGGCTTTGCCAGGAGATTGCTCTGTGGAATTGTTCGCCGTTGACCTGCTTGCCGCGTTTGATGTTGCCAAGTTTGCCGCTAACGCCCTGAATTGGTTGTGGGTGGCGATCGGCTTGGGCTTCGTGATCTTCTTCCACGAACTGGGGCATTTCGCCGTCGCCAAATGGTGCGGTGTGTTCGTGGAACGCTTCAGCATCGGCTTTGGGCCGATCCTGTGGAGCTTCAAAATCGGGGACACGGAATACGCTCTCTCAGCGATCCCGTTCGGCGGCTATGTGAAGATGCTGGGACAGGACGACATCGACCCCAGCCAGCTCACCAAAGAAGAGATCGCCGAAGACCCCAAGTCGTATTCGGCCAAACCCGTTTGGCAGCGGATGGCGATCATCTCGGCCGGCGTGATCATGAACATCATCACCGGCTTGCTGTTCTTCGCGATCGCGTTTCGTGGTGGCGTCGAGACGAAGCCCTCGCGGATCGGCGGGGTGCGGGTCGGCAATCCGGCGTGGAAAGCGGGTTTGCGAACCGGAGATCGCATCACGGAAATCAACGGCCGACGAGCCACCGAGTACATCGACATCATGGTGGGCGTCGCGTTGACATCAGGCGAAGTGGAACTGGAAGGCGTTACCGAGAACGGCCAAGAGAAATTCCACAAGAAGCTCAAACCGGATCATTCCGAGACGCGCCGCTTGATTGGCGTGATCGCCAACAAAGACGTCCGCTTGGTTCCGATGCTGCGTGCCGATGGCCCGGTCGTCTTTCCAGGGATGCCCGCGGCTGTTCCCGGATTATTTCGCGACGGCGATCGCATCGTGAAAGTCGGCAATACCCCGGTGAAGAGCTTCCCGGAATTGCAGTCGCTGTTGATCGCCCGGCGGGATGAGACCTTGGACTTCGTCGTCGAGCGCCGGCCCAAGGTGGTGAAGCCCAATGAAGCAGACGCTCCGCCGGAATTGGTGACGATTCCCGTCGGGCCGAATCGGTTCCGCAGATTGGGACTCTCGATGGATATCGAGAAGATCGTGGCCATTCAGGAGGATTCTCCGGCGGCTCAAGTCGGTCTGAAGCCCGGAGACAAAATCGTCCGCGTGGATGATCAGGATGTCGGACACACGCTCAATCCCGTGGAGCTGGGAGATTACTTTCAAGCCCACCACGGCCAGCCGGTGAAGGTCGTGGTCATCCGCGAAGTCGATGGGGGCAAGAAGGAATTGCCACCGTTTGAAATCACTCCACTGGATCGGTCGGGTTGGGTCGATCACTGCGACTTACGGACCTCGCCGTTGTCGGTGCCGTCGATTGGGATCGCGTTTCAAATTACGTCGCAAGTGCTGAAGGTCGAGCCGGGCAGTCCCGCCGATGGCAAGATCGCTCCGAACGAACGAATCACCGCCGTCGAACTCTTTCTGCCTCCCGGAGCCGAACTGGACGGCCACGGTGACAAGAACGGGAAGATGAAGTCGTTTGAGGTTGGCGAGGGAGCCGAAGCCAACATCTGGGCTCAGGCGTATTGGATGATGCAATTGGCCGCCACGCGACACGCTCGCCTGACGGTCAGCGGCGGAGGCAAGACGCATGTCGTGGAACTGGAGCCGACTCGCGATCCCAATGGGACGTCCTTCTTCCCGGATCGCGGTTTCATTCTGCGCGACGAGGGAATGACTCAGAAAGCAGATTCGTTGGGATCCGCTCTGTCGATGGCCGCACATCACTCCAGCAGCAAGTTGTTGGAGGTTTATCTGACGCTCCGCAGCCTGTTCCGCGGCGACTTGTCGGTCAAAGAACTGCACGGCCCGATCGGCATTGCTCAGGTCGCTCACGATGTCGTGTCGCAAGGACTGTCGCCGATGCTGCTGTTCCTGGGATTCTTGAGCGTCAACTTGGCCGTGCTGAACTTCCTGCCGATCCCGGTGCTCGACGGCGGTCACATGGTCTTCCTCTGCTGGGAAGCGGTGACTCGTAAACGCCCCAGCGAAAAAGTGCTGATCGGCGCGACCTATTGCGGCATGGCCTTTGTCCTGGGCCTGATGGGCTTGGTGCTCTACCTCGACATCTTCGTCCACGGAGGGGGACCGAAATAATCCGACAGAAAGTCCACCAGTCAAAGTCATCAGCCTCGTGTCATTTCTTCGCGGCTTTGGCGGACTCTTTGATGAACTTGTCGCGTGCGTTATTCGCCACCGCGAGCATGATGCCGCCGGTGATCAGAATGACGAGCCCAAGACTGAAGGAACCGAGCGAAAACAGCCCGTAAAGATTCCCCGACTCCGCTTCCTGCATCCACTTCACGCCCCACAGCGGCAGAGCACTGCCGATGCCACCGATCCCGGTCTTGATGAGCAGCAAGGCCTGCTTTCGCTTGGGTGCCGTCGGATCGTTCGCCAGCCACACTAGCTCCTTCGCCATCGTGTCGAGCTTGATCAGCTTCTTGTAATACAAGCCGAACAACCCGTTGGCTCGCATGGCGAAGACCGCGCCGAAGCCGAACATCCCTTGCGTCAACAGAATGCCGATGCCAGGAATGATGAAGCCTTTCCAGGGCAACGACCGGGTCTGATATTTCGGATCGTCCAACTTCACTTCCTCAATGACCTCGTTCTTCTTGGGATTGTTTTTCTTGGCGGTATACACGGCGAGGTCCGCACCCAAGAGGCTGTTCGTCTTGAAATTGAAGGCCATTGCCGCCGAGAACTCGATGACCCCCTGCCGTCCGATCGCGCAGCCCAAACCCACCGGCAAGAGTGTCGGCAACATCACCACAAACGTGATCGCGACCCAATACAAGCTGGCCTTAAGCGACTTGCCCAAAGCCTGAAATTGAACGTGCATCAGCCAACCGCGCAGAGTCACGGGCATCGTCATGTGAACCATCACCTGCGGAATCATCACGGCGATGAGCAATGCCGACACCCCTCCCAGTGCTGCCGCAGGGATCAGCATCCTCTTGTAGGCCAGAAAAACCGCGAGCAACGGAATCACGAGCTGTGTACTAATCGCCGTCAGCCACAACAGCCATTTGATCCCCAACGCCACGCAGGTGAACATGTCAAAGTTGATGCGCGGCATCGTCTCGCGCTTATCCATCGTGGCGGTGATGATCTCGCCGTTCAGGAACCACAACCAGCCGAAGGGAACCATGCCCGTGATGAACGTCAAACCCATCCAGAACAGTCGCGGTGGGAAACTCACCACCCAAGTCACCATGAAGAAGCAGCAGAAATTCAGCACCGAGTAAATCAGCGTGTAGATTCCCGTGCGAATCGCCAGCGACTTGTTCTCCGCCAGAAATCTCTTGGAGTCCTTGAAGGCGACCTTGAAGAAGCCTTTGGGATCGACCCCTTTCTGTTTCTCCTTGGTCAGTCCGGTCTCAAAGTTCAGACCGCAAGCCGGGCACTCGCTGGCCTCTTCCTCAAAGAGTTCCTGACCGCATTTCGGGCAGACGCGCGTGTTTTCATCTTCGACGTTGTCCAAGTCGAGACTCTTGAGCGCGTGCTCGTGATCGTCGTGGTGCTCGTCCTTCTTGACCTTGGCGGGCGCAGGCTTCTTGCTCGCCGGTTTGCCCGCCGTGCCGGCCTTCGCGCCGTCGCCAGCCGGGACTTTGACTTTCTCCTCGCAACCGGGGCACTTCACCAGCTTGCCACGCGCGGCATCGGGAGCCGCAAACACTTTCTCGCAACTAGAACAACGCACCTTCACCGGCATCGCAGTCTCTCCGCTGGCTCGACCAAGAACAAAGCCGCATTCAGAACCGGCACAATCTAGCGGCGACCCAGCACGAATTCACAGCCTCTGCTCCGAAAGTCGTTTGACCGCAAGCCGGAGGCGTGCGTGCCAGAAGTCGCGCACGCCTCCGGCTTGCGGTGAGAGGACTTGGCGCTGGACCTCGCACTCGTTGATGGAGTCATCCCACTAAAGTCCGGCGAACCGGGCTACACGCTGAATGATGAGCTGCGCGAAAAACTGCTGAAGCATCGCCCATGGACTGCGGCCCGCCGCGGCGGGCTGCCGCTTTACCTTCGGCAGCCTGCTGCCGAAGGAGACTCAACGCGTGGTTCAACAGCAGGCTGTTGAACCGAAAGCGGCAGCAGGCTGCCGCAGTCCAAATGAGCGTCTCCTACTTCCCGCTTCCAAGTCCGAGTAATTGCTTCCCCTCCTCGGAGACCCGACGGAAGAGACTGCGACGGACGGCGGCGACGAGATGGGAACTGCCAAGCTCTTCGGCCGCTTGGATGTCCTCTTCAAACGCAACTTGGCCACGTTGCCACCAGCGTTTCGCTTTCTCAGCATCGCCAGCTTGGTGATAGCTCATGGCGAGAAACAGCATCGGCATGGCTCTGGATGATCTTGGCCCATTCGGGTCCGTGAGATCCAACGGCAGTTTGGACCAGAGTTCCACGCATTCAGTCAGTGACTCAATGGCCTTTGAAAACTGACCCGCACGATAGAGGATCGCCCCATGAGCAAAGCTCAGGTCGCGCGTTCCGGGATTGATTGGTATGAGCCGGTCAAAGTGACGAAGCAGGACCGCAAAATCTTCGAGCGAGTCGGCGACTGGAAACGTCGCCAACGAGACTTGGAGCCGGTCCATCCCTTTTGATGTTGGAGTAAGCCGTGAGGCAATGTCCGAGAGCGATCAGGGGTCGGGTGTATGGACTGCGGCAGCCTGCTGCCGAAGGTCACTCAGCAGGAGGTCCAACAGCAGGCTGTTGGACCGAAAGCGGCAGCAGGCTGCCGCAGTCCAAACCAAATGAGCGACCCCGGCTTTCCGTTCGCCCCCTGCGCGTTACGGCTTCTTCTCCGGGCGTTGTTTGAGCAGCGTTTGAAACTCCGGCAACTCGCGGAGCGGAGTGAGATCCGAGTCCTGCTGCATGTGCTCGAAGTTGTCGTACCAGGCGGCGACCGCTTCTTCCAGGCAAGCGAGGGACAGGTCGAGGTCTTTCAAACGCCCCCATCGGCCTCGTGCCGATGGAGCGAAAGACGGGGGGCTAATCAAGTTCACGGCGTGCCGTTGTCGGACCCCATCCGCCTCGTGCGGATGGTGAATCAGATTCCTTCGCCAAGTGATCTTCTTCACCATCCGCACGAGGCGGATGGGGTTGCTGAACAAGGCTGACAGACCACATCGCTAGCCCGCCATCGGTCGCTCCATCCAGGCAAGCTGGATGGGGGCGGGAACGACGCCACTGTTGGACCCCTTGGCGTTATGGCTTCTTCTCCGGGCATTGTTTGAGCAACGCTTGAAACTCCGGCAACTCGCGGAGCGGAGTGAGGTCGGAGTCCTGCTGGATATGCTCGAAGTTGTCGTCCACTTGGACTGCGGCAGCCTGCTGCCGCTTTAGCTTCGGCAGCCTGCTGCCGAAGTTCACACCGCAGAAGGTCCAACAGCAGGCTGTTGGACAAGAGTTCAACACACTCTGTCAGTCGAGGACGAGCTATTCCTCAATGCCAAGCTTTCGGGCTTCCTGAAGGAGTCGCTGGAAGTGGCCGCGTCGAACGGCGGTGACCAACGTCGGAGCATCAACGTCTTCTGCGGCTTTGATCTCTTCAGCCATCGTTTGTTGAGCGTGCTGCAACGCCTGATTGGCTTTGGCGGTATCGCCGAGCTTCTGGTGACTCATCGCCAAGAACAGTGTGGGGATCGCTTTCGGCAGGCGTGGCTTATTGCGATCCAGAAGACCCACGGACTTGGCGTTTCTCTCGGCAATGGCCTCTTTCAGAACGAGAATGGCCTCAGTGACTTTTCCCGATCGATACAGCGTGCAGCCATGCAGGCAGGCGAGATCCGCATCGAACACCTGAGTCTTGCTGAGCCGATCAAAGTGCGGCAGCAAAACGGACCAATCTTCGAGTGCGTCGGCGACCGAATAAGTCGCCACCAGGGTCAGCATCAGTTCGGGGCCTGTGGATTCCGGCGACAGCCCGGCGACCATCTCTTGGCAGACTCGTCGATGCTCTTCCAGCTTGCCCGATCCGAGCATGATGTTGGCGTGGATTGCACCGTTTATCGCACGGAATAGCGAGGGGGAATTCATGTTCGCCTGCTTTGTCACCGGATTGTCTTCGTGCGTCTTCCACGACGATTCCGCTTCCGCCCATTGGCCGATCGCGAGATGGGCGACAATCGCAGTCAGTCGAAGGCCAAAAAGAATCTGATTGGCTTCGGAGTCCGTGGGGTTGCCAAGACGTGCGGTCAACTTCTTGACCGCCTCCAGACTGATCTTGGGAGACGCTTCCCGGAGTTCGTCAGCCACCTTGGCCAATCGCGCGATGTCTCCCGTGTCGACTGTGCGCGCGAGGATTTCACTCTGAGTGGCAATCAACCCGCGAACGTCGTTGGTCTCACGATGAATGATCCCCAGTTCGTTGAGCACTGGAATCGGTCGAGCGATTGTTCGCTCTAAGTTTCGTTGCAGCAGCTTCTTCACGAACTCTTGATCCATCCTCGCTTTTCGAGATTCTCGAGAGAAAGCCAGTTGAGTCGGCCAATGTTCGGGAGAGTGCTCAGAGAATCGATGCAGGATGAGGAGATCGGTCGCTGCCTGCTCACTCAGTTCGTTCTCGCCAAACACGACTCTGCTGCTTGAAATGACCACCGTGCGTTGTGTGGCCATCAGGCATTTTTCATCTGCGGCTTTCCAGTCCCATTCGCTCGCATCAAGTCGAATCAACTCGGACGGGACAGCAGGAACGCCCATCGGATGTGCGCCGACTCGAAAGACAAAGGCGTTTTGATTCGTCTGGTCGAACTGGACCGCGTGTGCGGACTGTTCTCGCGGCATTCGAGGTGTTTGCGGATTGGAAATGGGACGCAATGTCTCGGTATCCCGAAACTGTGGGATGCCTGTTTCCGTGAGTGTCGCGAGTATCTTGCCATCGGCCGAGACACCGAGTGAATTGGCCCCTTCCGTCAATCTGAACGAACCCTTGGGCTTGCCGGTGAGCGCATCCAAGACATGGACTTGACCGTCGTTCGTGGCGACGACGAGTTCCTGACGCGGTTCATTTTCGCGGATGCAGGTGACTCTCGTCGCAGAGAAAGTTCGCTCCCACAACTTATCACCAGGCACTCGGTACGCGGCGACGACGGAGGTCGAAGACGCGACATAAAAGCGGGAACCATCAGAACGAAGCACTGCGCTCTGAAACAGAAATCCAAGGTCGGTATCCGAAGCAGCCACTGTCGCGATCTGCGTGATTGACGACCGGCTGGCCTCGAACACTGAGCAGGCACCGTTGCTGACTCGCACCAAGAATCGTGGCGAGGCGGCGGCCACCGAGACTTCAATCGGTTGTTGCTGAATCACCACCGGATCTCCCATGACCGCGCCAGTCCGCAGTTCATGTAACTGCATCGAGCCTCGTTTCGTCTGCGGGTTTCCTGCAACGACGACCATTCGGTCGAGAGCGGGTAAGAACACGACCTCTGAAATCAACCCGGCATGAGGCAGTTCGACAGGTTCTTGTTCTCTTTCCAAATCACACAACCAAAGTCGCGGTTGAGGATCACGTTCACGAACCGCCTCCGGATCATCTTCGGCCGTGACTATTTGCAGATTGACTAACGTCGGGAGTTCAATACCCGCAAAGGGATTCCAGGGGCGTGGGACGGGTGAACGGCGCGTGGCGAATGCGACGTGGTGCCTGTCTGGACTGATCCACCCGGCTTCGATGTCGTGAGTGTGACTCCACTGTCGAAGACGCTGCTTTGTCTTCAGATTCCAGACACTGATCTGACGAAATGCAGGAGCTGTGCCGGTGGACTTCCCTTTCGCGTCAGGCTCGGCTTCCTTCACCAACACCAACTCGCCATCCGCCGATCGGCTGAGCGGAATGCGAAGACGGCCGAAGTCCAACTCTTCCGGCTCAGCTCGATTGGGCATCCACGACAAGCGTGTGAGAGCGGATCGGGTCATCGTGTCGTGGACGAACCTGTCTGACGACCGATCTTCGCCCAAGCCATTGCGCTTCAAGTTCATGATTCGGATTACGCCATCATTCGTCACCACCACCATGCGTTCGTTGCCCGCCGTGAATTTGGCGCAGCGCACGGTACTCTTGTAAACCAGATCGGGAAGCGGATTGCGATCGGGCATCCAAGCACTCACGGAAAGTAATCCGTCCTTGGCTTCCGTCGCCTTGGTTCCGATGCTGATCCATCCCGATTCGGGATCGACACTCAGTTCCGCGACCGCTGTGTCAAAGCGTCGGTCGAACACGAGCTGTTTAGTCCCCAGGTCATGCACTTGAACAAACTCGCGACTGTTTCGATTGGCATCAATTTGTTCCGAAGCGACGACCAACAGTTGCGAGTCATTGTTGATGAACCGCAATTCTCGCGCGACCCCTTGGTGCTGGAAGACAGTGACTTCTTCACCGCTCTCAAAATCGACCACGAAGAGTCCCGATTTTGACTCCCAGTTTTCCGCAACTCGCGAAAACGCCAGGCGTTCTCTGTTCGAGCTCACTGCCATCCAAGACATCACGGTGGGGTACTTCGCAAACCACTCCGGAGTGATGTCTTTACCGCTCTCGAACTCGAACAAGCTTGTCGCCAGTGTTTTCGATTGAGCCGTTGTTTTAGTGCGTATCAACACGCGGCGGTCATCGAACCACATTGCTTCTGTTCTCTCACTCGATTTGAGAAACGTCTTTCCAGATGGCTTGTCGGATTGAGTATCCCAAGCGCGAATCGCAACCTCTGACTTGTCACCGGAAAGCGTCCCAGAGACCCCTGACCTTTCGAGGACATTCGCCAGCAAGAATTGACCGGTTGGATCAAAGCGAATCGCTAGCAACAATCCTCCCGTTGCGATCGCCGGACGCGCGGGAGATCCTGTTTCGAGGTCATAGATTTGAATGACATGCTGGCCGTTGCCTTGGTCGAACAATGGAACGGCGATTCGATCACCGGCCGCATTCAACAAAGGCAACGTCGCACCATCATAAGTCTCCAGAGTGATGGGCACTCCGATTGGCGTCGCGGTAGAAACGTCCCAGCGCTGCACGATGTGAACTCTCTCGTCCGCATGCAGGGTGACGAGCCGTTTTCGGTCGGCGGTGAGGTCAGCAAAGACCACCGGCCCCCCGAGTGGGATGTAGTACTCCAACTCGGAGAACTCGCGCAGCAACATCGCGATACGCTGGCGATGAATTGATTCACGACGTGGCCAATCAGGGTGTTCTCCCTCGCGCTCATACTTCGCAGCGGCGATGGCCCAGGAAAGAGCCTCCGATTTCTTGTTCTCGTTCAACTTCTCGACGAATTCATCTTCCGTGCGATTGAGCAGCGTTTTGACTGCCTTGTGCTTCTGCTGGATTGCTTCTTGGCGCAGTTCGTTTTCAACTTGTAGCTTGATAATGGCAGCCGAATCTTTGAGTCTGGCAGCCGAATTGGCTTTATCCTTGCGAGCCAATTCCGCGAGGTTTTTATTTTCCTTGTCGGCGATGACAAAGAACATTCCCAGCATCGCAAGGAGCGCGGTTGTGAACGCTGTCACTTTACGCGGATGGTTACGAATCCAGCGCGTACCGCGATCCGAGAGTGGCTCTCGTGACCATTCCGCAATCGGGCAATCGTCAATTGTGGCTTGCAGTGCTGCGGCCATTTCAAGCGTGGACTTGAAGCGTTGTTCTGGCTGCTCTGCCATCGCTTTTTGGCAAATGAATTCCAGGTTTCGCGGCGCTTTGGGATTCAATTTGCGCGGCGTTGGGAGCTTGGATTCTGGGGAAGCACCGATCGGCGGCTTGCTGGTCAGGATGTGGTAGAGGGTGGCTCCTAAGGCGTAGATGTCGGTGGGGAAGCTGACCTTCGACGGATCGCCGGAGGCTTGTTCGGGGCTCATGTAGGCGGGGGTGCCGAATGCTCCGAAGGTATTCACGTTTTCGCCGGCAGTGCGCGGGGCGACGGGTGGCTCGATGGAGTAGTCGCTGTCGGGGATCGGTTCGGTTTCGCCTTTGGCTTTGGCGAGACCCCAGTCGACGACGTAGGTCTCGCCGAATTTGCCGAGCATGATGTTGTCGGGCTTCAGGTCGCGATGCACGACGCCTCGGCTGTGCGCGTAGGCGATGGTTTCGCAAACGGTGATGAGGCGGCGAATCAGTTTTTCGAGCGAGTCGAATTTCAGACCGTCGGCGTCGTTGTCGCTGACGAGGTCGTCTGGCTGCTCGGCGGTTGGTGTTGTGGGGGCTGGTTGTGGTTTCAGGACGGCTGCTGATTTGGGACCAACCGCCTCGGTCGCGTGGGAGGCGTGGAACTCTTGGATGGCTTGCTTGAGGCTCTTGCCGCGAATGAAACGCATGGCGTAGTAGGGGCGGCCGTCGGGGTATTGGCTCAGCGAATAGACCGGGACGACGCCGGGATGCTCCAGGTCGCCGGTGATGCGACCTTCCCGCAGAAAGCGGCTGCGAACATCCGGGTGCGATGCGAGTTTGGGGCGGATCTCCTTCAACGCGACTTCGCGATTGAGTTCTGTATCTTTGGCTTTGAAGACATCCCCTAATCCACCGCTCTTGTGATGCCGCAGCTTTTGAAAGCGGGTGCGGCCCGCGCCCATGCCCGGTAGCGTATTCAGCGTCGATTCGCCGACTGTCGCTGTGGACTCATCGGACAGCAGATTGTTGATCGTGTCGCGGACTTTCGGCGGTGTCTTTGCGGACTGCGGTGCCAACGACATCACGCTGGCATGCACGTCTGCGTCCGGTAACGCCTGCAATTGCTCCGCGAGCGCCGGCTCCGGTTTGATCGAGGCGAGGCTCTGCTCGACGTTGCCTCCGTGTTGTTCGACGTACGTCTTGAAGATGCCGAGCAGCTTGTCTCGCTGGTCCGGCGTGAGAGCACCTTGTTCGATCAGGATCTCTTCGAGCGGACGGTGCCGTTCCAGCATCCAGCCGTGCATGGCCTTGATCAAAGCGGGCTGCGTGACGTAGTGAAACTGGACAGCCAACATGCCCAGCAAAAGGTTTCGATCGGAGTGCTCGCGAGTCATGGGGTTGTTCCTGATGTGGTTCTTATTTCGCTGTCATGTTGAGGGGACCGATTGATCTTTGCGCTGGCGAGCGGGGCAGTTGCTTGTCCGCGTCGCGCCCATGCCGTTGGCGTTGGGGTTAAACATTCTGTCGTGAAATCAGGACACTTCTCGCTGATCCCGCAAGCTCATTGGTCTCTACACAACTTGAAAACGACTGGATTTGTGGTTTGTTTCTGCGGTCATCCAATCTCTGCGGTGTAAGAGTTTGAAGACTGAATCACCGCAGAGATTGGATGACCGCAGAGGCAATACTGTGCGTCGAATGGCAAGGAGATCCTCATTGAGGTCGAGTTGTGTAGAGACCAATGAGGCAACCTCGGTGGGGACGTGCCACGTCGTCGCTGTCGGGATCAGCGAGAAGTGTCGAAATCAGAGTTGGCTTTTGGCGTCTTCCAGTAGGCTGCGAATTTCTGGTGTGAGCCAGGAATAGCGGAGGACCATTTTCAGTCCTTCTTTCACATCGGCGTTGCTCTTGTCGGTCAGCGTTGTGCCGTGAGTTCGTCGCGCCAGCGCGATGCAGGCGTAGTGCAGAGTCCACCAGATGGCTTCGGGCCACGTCTTGTCTTGGCGTTTGAGTGCGTGCTTGGCGCGGCGTCTCACAATGTCGAGCAAATCTTGCGGAGGACGTTGAGCGGACAAGAACTGTCCGGCCGTGACCGGAGTCTTGATCGGCTCGTCCCACACGATCGCGCGGGCTTGAACGGCCTCTTCCGGCGTCAGGACATCCTGCAACGGAGTCTTCGTCAGCATCAGCCAGATGTCGTGCAATTCGTACGGACTCAGTTGGCTGGGATCGAGCGAAGCCAGGCCGATCAACGCGCGAGCGCATTCGGTGCCGTGTGAAAACTCGTCCAACGCGAGTGGCTGTGGCGGAATCGTGCTGCCGCTCAAGAGCACCTTTTGTGGGCTGATCAAGCGGGTGCGGCTCAAAATGTCTTGCAGACTCGCCAGCCCAGCCACCTCGGGAGCGTCTTCGTTGGCGCAGAACGCACGCAGCACTTCCGACAAGCACTCGCCAAACCATTTCCGCGCCGCCCGCAGGCCCTCTCTGACGTCTTTCACTTCGATTTTGAACTCACTGGCCATTTCGTCATACGACGGAATCTGCGGCAGAGACTGTTGATCGCGATACGGTTGCAAATGCCAACGTGCGAACAAATCCCAGCGAATGTGATGCTGAGGCTTTTCGAGACAGCGCTGACGAAGACGACTGAGCGAGTCTTGCAACACGCACCAGACCCATAGAGAGTCGAACTCAACGACATCCTCTTCGGCCGCGGCATCGGGAACGGCATCGAAGAGGTCGTCGTCCGTCGCGACGTCGCCCGTTCCAACCGCATCCATTTTCTTACCCGCTTCCATCCGCCACGCCAGCCGGATGACCGATCGGACGAGCCAACCACGGAATGACGAACGCTTCGCGCCATCCGCATCCTGCTCCTTCTGCCTCTCAAGAACCTTGCTCAGTTTCTGGCCGTCCGAGTTCAACAAACGATGGATGAACTCACTCCAGACGTCGTCTGGTGCGACACGCGCCAGCCCCTTTTTCGCGAGGATGCGAATCGCGATCGGCTGGTACAGCACAACAAACTCGGTGATGGCTGCGGGATGACAGTCGGCCAGGCGTTGGATCAACGACCAGCGCGTTCGGTCGGCTTCGGACGAGGCGGATTCCATATTCGACTCCAAGGTCGTTGAGGTCAGCGGACTCACTTGGCACTCGTGAACGGGACAAACATGTAGAGGCGAGGTTGCAAATATCCAAAAACCAAACCCCAATGTCCATTCAATGACCCATGACCAAATCTCAATGCGTCGTTGCCGTGATGACTCCGGCTTCGCGGCGATTCGGTGAGACCCCATCCGGCTTGCCCGGATGGGGCCAGTCGTTAACTCGCATTGAACGGAATGGCGCTAGCCACCGGTCATTCGGGATCGACGTCTTGCGACGACTGACCGGCGGCTAGCGCCGTGCCGCTCACAAAGTTGCACTCGGACTCGCCAAAACAATTTTTTTCCCACTCGGCTCGCGCGGGTGTCTCTTACCAATAGCACACGACGAACCAAGCCCAAGACTTGGTGAGGTGTGGATTCAGGAGGCTTGATCGGGGATCCCGATGTCCTGAATCGAAGTGGATGGTGTTCTGCCGATGCGGAGCACGCGGCTTCTCTTTCTTCACCCAAGGCGCATCCGGTGCGCGCGGAGTCTGTGTGGCGAGGCCGTCACAGTCGTCCGAAGTTTGGAGAGTTGATCATGCGTCAGTGGTTTCGTTCAAAGACTTGGAATCTGTTGGGAGTGCGACGGCCACGTCGGGCTCGTCCGCAGTCGGCCGCGTTGCAGGCGGAGATTGTCGAGATTCGTGCATTGCTGACCGGCTCCTTCAACGCGGCCTTCGGCGATGCACTCGACGAGGCTGATGCTGATGTTGATGTTGATGTTGATGTTGATGCTGATGAGGAGGCACCTCTCGACGAGGGGACCGATGGTGAAACGCCAGTTGATGAAGGCGGCGGCGAGGAGGGCGAAACGCCTGATGAAGAGGTCATCCCGATTCGGGTGACGGATCAGTCGAAAGCTGGGTACGCCTTCATCGGTGAGAACTTCACGACTCTCGTCAGAGATCTTTCGCGGCACTTCGAGAACGCGGATGTCGATGGCTACTCGTTGTCCGAGGACGCACCTGATTTCATCGAGATTGTGGATGGCCAGATTCAGACCAATCCTGAGTCGGGAGATCAGGGCAACTTTGGCTCGAAGACCTCCACGTTTACGGTTTTCGCGACGAACGCGACGGGAGGAAAGGCTGCGGCTCTCTTCTCGCTGGAAGTGGTGAATCGTCTGCCTGAGGCGGTGCTGCCGAAGTCGATCGAATTGTTGGCTGGGGCGTCCAACGGGACTCAGTCGTTCGATCTCAAGATCAAGGATCGAGATGGTGATCCGGTCACGGCGATGTTGGTGACGAACATGCCGGCCGGTGGTTTGTCGGTGCAGTTGCAGGAGCAAACCGATGAGGACACTGAGGAGACGACGTGGCAACTGGTCGTGTCGGGGAAGGCTTCGTCCAACCAGATCGGCACGCACACGGTGACGCTCACGCTGGATGATGAGCATGGTGGGAAGACAACCAAGTCGCTCACCGTGACTGTCAAGGATCCGCTGGCCGAGTATCGAAATCTGAAAGGAGACACCGAGCTGCTCGACAACGACCTCGCGAATGCACGAACCAGCGTGAACCAACTGGAGAACCAACTCCAGCGGGATCGCGATTCGCTCAATGCGAGTTCCGATCGCATCGATGTGTTCGGTCGCAGGGGGGATCAGTTGCTGAAGGATCGGCAAATGACTTCCGATCAACACCAGAGGCAGATCAAGATCAACATCGACCTGCACTTCGCCAAGCAGCAAGCCACTGGCAAGGTGATCGACACTGCGAAGGCGGGGAAGGATGCTCAGGCCAAGGTTGGTCCTGCCGAGACGAAGCTCAATGACGCAAAGCGTGCGGCCGAGGACGCTCAGAAAGTGGCGGATCGCTCGGCGAAGATCGCCAAGGACGCTCCCGACAAAACCAAGGCGCAGCAGGCGGAGAAGAAGCGTCTCGAAGGGATTGCCAAGGCGGACCGAGAGCGGGCGACGCAGCTCGCGAAAGCTCGCGACACCGTGAAGACGGAGCGAGATGCGATCGTCAAAGCGGCGAACGACGCGAGCAAGGTCGCCGACTTGGCTCGCGACGCGGAGAAAAAAGCCAGCAAGGCACTCGACGCCGGGAAAGAAGAGGCGTCGCGGTTGTCGAAGCGACTTGAGGAACACGACGCGGCGATCAACAAGCTGCTGAAGGAGCTTCAAGAAGAGACCAAGGTGCTCGATGTTTTGAAGCAACGCGTGGATCTCGCACAGCGGCAATTGAATGGCCATTCCTCAACGGCAACCGCCGCGGCCAATCAATTGGCGAAGTACGACGCACGGCTGAGTGAGTTGGAGCAGAACTCGTTGCTCGATCGCTCAGTGGTCCGTGACTACCACAAAGGACGCTTCGCCGACGTGGCGGCTCGTCCCGGCAGGATCGCGGATGACATTCAGCGGCTCACGACATTTGGTGGCAATCTGTTGTCGAGAGATTCCGAATTGGCGTCTCGCGTTGGCGTGATTGCTCGCCGGCTCGAAGGGGCTGTGGGGACTCCACCCAACTTCATTCGATAGCGACTTGATGCTGGGCCGGAGCCAACCGATTGGGTTGGCTCCGGCGGATTCACATTCGCCGCGCACGCCAAAGCGTGTTGAGCTTCATGTACTACTCGTTGTCAGGTTCTTGTCGGCATGCGCGCATTGTGGCGCGACGCTCCGCGTCGCGACTCTCGACGCGGAGCGTCGAGCCACAGTGGTTGCGGCTTCGCCGCGCAGTTTAACCCCTACGCCAACGGCGTGGGCGAAATGCTCGGATCAAACGTGAACACAACTCGCGTTCGCGCGCACGCCGATGGCGTGGCGGTTAAACGGTTTTGCGGCGGTTTTCTTTCCACTCGCCGCTTTCGGCAGGCTCTTCTGTTTGTGGGGTTCGACATCGCGAGGTGGTCTCGCGAATGCCGTCGCCCTGACATCTTCACCTTTTTGAAAAGGGACATCATGAAAAAAGTGCGTGCTCAATTGTTGGGAGTCCTTGCATGGGGACTCTTCAGTCTTCTGGGGGTCGGTGCGAATCACGCATTTGGCCAAGTGGTCTACAAAACCACGACCTGGACGGCTCCAGAGCCGACCGGCTCGCAGTTCGGAGGTTACGTTCGGCAACCGAACGGAGATCTGGCGTGGGTGGCGACGTTTCCGAAAGGGAGCGAGGCGGAAATCGAAAGTCTGTATCGCCAGCTTGTCGCGTTGAAGAAGGACGCGGTCAGTCTCAAGCAGGATCGACTGGGCCTGTTTCTGCTCACGACAGTGGACACGAAGTCCCTCAATGAGGTGGCTCACGGCAAAGACGTCTTCGCGGCGGCGAAGGCTCCGTGGACGGCTCGGTTGGCCGTGAGGCATATCGTGGCCTTGAAGGAGGGAAATGGGTTCAGTCTCAGTTCGGGCGATGGAACCGCGGAGATCATTGATCGCGTCCGCACGACACTTTTGAAATCGGTGAGCGACGCCTACATCAACTGGGATCCGCTCTCCAGCAAGCTGACGATCACCGTCGTTCCCATCGATGCGGTTGAAAAACCGGCGGGACCGAAATCGCAAAATGGTCGTTATCAGGTGGTGGGAACATCGACGATTTCAACGCTCGCCAAGACGACCACGGTTGATGCGGGATTCGCGAAGGGACTGTTCAACTTCGGCGCGAGCACCGACATGTCGAGCGGCAAATCGAGATTGCGCGTGTCTCTGGATGGGTTCGGCTTCAACCTGCGCTACGGCTCGGTCTTTATGACTCGCCGTGATTTCGGCGGCGGCGCGGCGACTCTGACGCTGACATTCGGGACGAACTTTCTGACCGATATTGATTCCACTGCGATCCAGACGATCGCCAGCTCCAACATCGCCTCGTGCAAGTTCTCGAAGACCGCGAAGCTCGATGTGAAGGTCAAAGACAAATACGCCAACGTGAATTTCAGCGAAACGACCGCCGCCGTGTGCGTCGCCTCCGCCTCGCAACGTCCGGTGAGCGTGACCTTCAGTGCGATCCCTGGGACCGATCCCGACACGAACGAAGTGGAAGGTGCCAGCCTTCGCTCGCAATTCCAGATCGAGTCGAAATCGAATGGCGAGACGACGGGAGCCTACCAAGTCGTGGCAGGCAACCGGATTTCTTGGACCTTGAAAGCCTCGGTCCAAGGAGACGGCGGCGGAACCATCAACGTGGCTCCGAACGAAATCGGCGTCGGTCGCAGTCGCCAATACAACATCATCACGCTCCGCAAATGAGGCTCGGATGATTCGCCAGAAGGCGGAGGGATTCCTCCGCCTTCTTTTTTTTCATCTGACCGCTCCCTCACGGTCGCGGCTCGAAATCTTTACGGCCCCGGATAGACTCGCGCTGCTGAAACAGTTCTTGAGTAGGTTTTTCAGGAGGGGCTTATCATGCGAATCTCTTTGTGGTCCGTTTTGTTCGTGGGTCTTTTTGCCGCGTGTACCGCATCTGTGTCGATCGCCGATGACTCCGCGCTGAAGCCGGGGGAAAAGCTGCGGATCATCGTCTTCGGAGCGCATCCCGATGATGCCGAGTACAAAACCGGTGGCACGGCGGCCAAGTGGGCGAAGCTCGGACATCAGGTGAAACTGGTCTCTGTGACCAATGGCGACATTGGGCATTGGCAAATGGCGGGCGGGCCGTTGGCTCAGCGCCGGACTGCTGAGGTCAAAGCCGCGGCGAAGATCCTCGGCACGACTTCGCAGGTGCTCGACATTCACGACGGCGAATTGCTGCCGACACTCGAACACCGCAAGCTCATCACGACGTTGATCCGCGAATGGCAGGCGGACATCGTCATTGCCCATCGGCCTTGGGACTATCACCCGGACCATCGCTATGTCGGCGTTCTGGTGCAGGATGCTGCGTTCATGGTCACGGTCCCGTTCTTTTGCCCCGACGTGCCGCCGCTGAAAAAGAATCCGGTCTTCTTGTATTCCAGCGACGGCTTCCGCAAACCGTATCCGTTCGATCCCGACATCGCCGTGTCGGTGGATGACGTCTTCGAGACAAAGCTGGCTGCGATCCACGAGTTGCCCTCACAGGCTTATGAGGGAGGCGCAAACGGTAGCGAGGAGCACGTTCGCAGCGTCCCGCCAGAATCGAATCCCGCCGCGAGAAAAGCGTGGCTCAAGGAACGCTGGTCGAACCGCCAAAGCGCCGAAGCCAACAAAGCCCGCGACGTGCTCATCCGACTTTACGGAGAGCAGCGAGGCAAAGCGGTGAAACATGCCGAGACGTTTGAAATCTGCGAGTACGGATCGCGCCCTTCTGGCGACGAACTCCGACGGCTATTTCCGTTCTTTGGCGAATAATGCCTCGGTCGGTGCGAGCAAAACACTCACCACATCGACTCCAGCACGTCCGGCGGAGCTTCCGCGTACTTGAGCGGTTCCATCGAATACGACGCTCGGCCCTGCGAGATGCCGCGTACCTGCGTCGAATAACCGAACATCTTCGCCAGCGCGACTTCCGCTTCAATAACCCACAGTCGGCCTCGATTCTCTGACCGCACGATCGCCGCACGTCGAGCGTTTAGATCCGCCTGCACGTTGCCGATGAACTCTTCCGGTGTAACGACTTCGAGTTTCATCACCGGTTCCAGCAGGACGCAGCCTGCCTTCTCCAGCCCCTCGGCGACCGCTTTCGACGCGGCGGCCGTCAGCGCGACATCGTTCGACTCACCCTCCTTGTAGTCGACTCCGGTGATGGTGAATCGCACCCGCATCAACGGATTGCCGTACATGCCGCCGGCGTTGGCTCCTTCTTCGATCGATTGCTCCAGGAGCGACACCAAGTTGGCTGGCAACGCACCAGGCTTCAAGTCGTTCTCGACGCTGACGGCCGCCTCACCATCAAACGGCTCGACGCGCAAGCGAACCTTGGCCGAATGTGTCGTCGCACCGACGAGCCGTGAGAATTCTCCTTCGACATTGACCGTCTTACGCACCGTCTCGCGATAGCTGACGCGTGGCTTGTGAACGCGGGCCTTCACACCGAACTCTCGCTGCATCCGGTCCATGATGACTTCGAGATGCAGCTCGCCCATGCCGCTGACCAGCGTCTCGCCAGTCTCTTCGTTGATTCGCACCTTGAACGTCGGGTCTTGCTTCGCGAGCCGACGCAGCGTCTCTTCCAACTTCTTCCGCTCCGCACTGCTGTCTGGCTCGATCGCCATCGAGATCACCGTTTCCGGGAACGTGATCTTCTCCAGCAGGATCGGATTCTGAGTCGCGCAGAGCGTGTCGCCCGTCGCGATCTCCTTCGGCCCAATCGCGCCGACGATGTCGCCGGCATACGCTTCATCCGCCTCGATCTTCTCTCGCGAGTCTGCCTGCACACGCCAAATCTGGCTGACCAACTCTTTGACGTTCGTGCGCGGGTTCAACACCTTCGAGCCGCTCTTCAATGTCCCGGAATAAATCCGCAAGAAGCACAAGTCGCCGTGCTTGTCCGCCTGGATCTTGAAGACCAGCCCGCAGAACGGCTCGTCGGCCGACGTCTTGCGTTTCTCGATCTTGGTCTGCTGCGAGCCTTTCTTGACCGCCATCGGGACTCCTTCGATGGCAGGCCGGTCGAGTGGACACGGCAAATAGGCGATGACGGAATCCATCAAGGCTTGCACGCCGATGTACCGCAGCGACGTCCCGCAAAGCGTCGGAAAGAACTGCCGCTCGATGGTCCCTTTGCGGACCAGTCGCCGAATCGTGTCCGCTGGTAAGTCTTGCGTTTCGAGATACTGCTCCAGGGCCTGCTCGTCCATCTCGGCGACAGTTTCGAGCAGCTTGTCCCGCCAAAGCTGAGCTTCATCAAGCAGTTCAACCGGGATGTCACGCTCCTCGTACTTCGTGCCCAGCGATTCGGCGTCCCAGTACAGTGCCTTCATCGTGATCAGGTCGATGATCCCCTTGAAACAATTCTCATCCGGCGGAGAACCGGCACCGATCGGGATTTGCAAAGCCAGCGGCGTCCCATGCAGTCGGCTCTGAATGTCTGCCAGCACGTTTTCATAGTTGGCTCCGATACGGTCCATCTTGTTGATAAAGCAGATGCGCGGGACACCGTATCGGTCGGCCTGTCGCCAGACCGTCTCGCTCTGAGCTTCGACGCCATCCACGGCACTGAAGATCACGACGCCCCCATCGAGCACTCGCAGACTGCGTTCGACTTCCGCTGTGAAGTCCACATGCCCCGGTGTGTCGATGATGTTGATCGTCGAGTCCTTCCACCGGCAGGTGATGGCGGCGGAATAAATCGTAATCCCGCGCCGCGCCTCGTCGGGATCGAAGTCGGTGATAGTCGTGCCGTCATCGACGTTGCCCATGCGATGCGACGCCCCGGAGTAGTACAGAATCCGCTCCGTCGTGGTGGTCTTCCCGGCGTCGATGTGCGCGATGATGCCGATGTTGCGAATGGCCTTGATGTCATACGACATGATCGACTCCCAGCCGGAGACACACCAACCCAATGCGCAAGTGAGGCCGAACGCTTTCAGACGCTCTGAATCCACAATCTCGTGAAGCGCTCGGCCTCACTTGCGCTTTCTGAAGTTGCGCGGCTTATTTTGAACGGCCCCATCCGGGCAAGCCGGATGGAGTCTACCAAAGAAAAACAGCGCGTGGCCGCCGGATTCCGGCTTCCACGCGCTGTTGTGTTTCTCAACCAACTACCACGCAAAGTGAGCGAACGCCTTGTTGGCGTCGGCCATGCGATGGACGTTTTCGCGAGTCGTCATCGCCGTGCCTTCGCGCTTGTACGCGGCGATGAACTCTTCCGCCAAGCGGCTGTCCATCGGCCGGCCCTTCTTGCTGCGAGCGGCCAACAGAATCCAGCGGATCGACAGAGTCTGACGACGCTTCGGGTTGACCGAAGTCGGCACCTGATAGTTCGCACCACCGACGCGTCGGGAACGGACTTCAATCGCCGGCTTGACGTTATCCACGGCCGTCGTGAACACGTTGATCGGCTCTTCATCCGGCAACTTCTTCTTGATGATGTCCATCGCGGAGTAAAACACACCCAGCGCGGCACTCTTCTTACCGTCGTGCATCAGGCAGTTGACGAACTTGGATGCCAACACCGAACCGAATCGCGGATCGGGCTTGAGTTGTTTGTTGCTTGCCGTGAAATGCTTGGCCATTGATAGGGTCTCGTTGATTTCAATTCTGTGAGTTCAAATGGGGAATGCCTATTTCGCCCGCTTGGCACCGTAACGGCTACGTGCCTGCTTGCGGTTGGTCACGCCGAGCGTATCGAGCACGCCGCGGATGATCTTGTAACGAATACCGGGCAAGTCGCGGACGCGACCGCCACGGACAAGCACGATCGAGTGTTCTTGAAGGTTGTGGCCTTCGCCCGGAATGTAGGCGGTGATTTCCTTGCCGTTCGAGAGGCGGACGCGAGCCACCTTTCGCAGCGCTGAGTTTGGTTTCTTCGGCGTGACCGTCTTGACGAGCAAGCACACACCGCGTCTTTGCGGGCAACCTTCGAGCACAGGTGTCTTCGATCGCGACTTCTGTGGAGTTCGGGGCTTACGAACCAACTGATTGATGGTCGGCATTCAATTACTCGCTTCCAGTGACAGAATCTTCGGATTGCTGAACTGTGATGTCTTGGGTGTCTTGAACTGTGAGTTCCGATACGGTGAGGTCGATTTCCAATGCTGACTCAAACAGGCGACGCCCGCCTCACGGCTGAACCGCGGGCACCACAGGCACGGCGGGGATCACATTACCGTCGCCGCCAGCACCCTCTTTGAGCAACTCCAAGCGTGCCGCCAAAATGCGGTCGTGCTCGGCTTTGAGTTCTTGCTGCGCCTCGGGTCGCACCCGCACTTGCGACGATTGGTGGGTATGGAAACCAGTCCCCGCCGGAATGAGGTGGCCCAAGATAACATTCTCTTTCAAGCCAACCAAGTGATCGACCTTCCCTGCGATCGCCGCTTCCGTCAACACCTTGGTGGTCTCCTGGAAGCTGGCCGCCGAGATAAAGCTCTCGCTTTGAACAGCCGCCTTGGTGATCCCCAGCAACTGCACCGCTGCCGTCGCCGGTCGTGGCTTCTGACTGCCGGCTGGCCTGCCACCATCCGCCTCGACTGCGGCGTTGGTCTCGTCGAAGTCCTTCCGCAGCACGATATCGCCCGGTTGAAATTCAGTGTCTCCCGGCGTGGTCACCTTCACGGAGTTCGCCAGTTTGGTATTCAACTTTCGGAACTCGAACTTGTCGAGCACGATGCCCGGCAGCAAATCGGTGTCGCCCACTTCTGTCACGCGGACCTTGCGGAGCATCTGCGAAACGACGATCTCGATGTGTTTGTCGTCCACTTCCACGCGTTGCGAGCGGTACACGTTTTGGACTTCATGCAGCAGGTATTGCTGCACCGCTTCGACGCCGCTGACTCGGAGAATGTCGTGCGGAACGAGTGGGCCGCGGACGAGCGCGTCACCCGCTCGGACAGCGTCTTTGGCGTGGACCATCAACGGCTTGCCGTGCGGGATAATGTGTTCGACCTCGGTACCATCCGAGCCGCGGACGAGGATCACCCGCTTGCCACGTTTCTTTTCGGCACTGAGCTCCACTTCGCCGTCGATCTCAGCGACAACCGCCGGATCCTTCGGCTTGCGGGCCTCGAACAATTCGGTCACGCGCGGCAGACCGCCGGTAATATCCTGCGTACCGCCGCTCTCGCGGGGGTTCTTGGCGACGATCGTGCCGGCCGCGATCTGTTGAGCTTCCTCGACTTCGATGCTCGCCTTCTCAGGCAAGTAGTAGAAGTCGAGGATCTTACCGGTCGAGTCTTCGATCACGACCTGCGGATGCAAATCCCCCTTGTGCTCGATGATCGTCTTGCGGACCTTGCCGCTGGCCTCTGTTTCGGTACGGATCGACTGACCTTCCAGACAGTCCTCGAACCGCACGCGACCGCCGACCTCCGACAGAATGGGAACCGAGTGCGGATCCCATTGGCAGACAATCTGACCAATTTGAATGTCTTGGTTCTCTGTCACGAACAACACGGCCCCGTTCGGGATTGTGTACTTTTCGAGTTCGCGGTCCTTTGGGTCGACAATGATCACTTCACCGTTTCGAGCGAGCACCACGGTCTCGCCAGCGACGTTGACCACGCTTCGAATGCGGGCGAATTTCACACGACCCGCTTTACGCGATTTGATTTCCTTGTCTTCGACGTCCGTCTGGGCCGCACCGCCGATGTGGAAGGTTCGCATTGTGAGCTGCGTGCCTGGTTCGCCAATCGACTGAGCCGCGATGATTCCGGCCGCCAAGCCCTCTTCCACCATTGAGCCGGTCGACAAGTCCATGCCATAACACAGCCGGCACATTCCCAGAGTTGCCTCGCAAGTCATCGGGCTGCGAACTTGAATCTTTTCGACGCCCAGTTCTTCGATCTTGCGAGCGATGGCGACCGTGATCAGTTCCCCTTCGCGAACGATAACTTCGTCGGTGATGGGATTCACAATGTTCGTGCGGCTGACACGACCTCGGATGCCTTCCGCCAAGCTGACTTCCACCTTCTCGCCGCGATAGACGACGCCCTTCGTGATGCCCTTGGTCGTGAAGCAGTCGTGCGTCGTGATCACGACGTTTTGGCACACGTCCGCCAGTTTGCGGGTGAGGTATCCTGAGTCAGCGGTCTTGAGTGCCGTGTCGGCCAAACCTTTACGGGCACCGTGCGTCGAGCTGAAGTACTCCAGCACGGTCAGGCCTTCGCGGAAGTTCGCCTTGATCGGCGTCTCAATGATTTCGCCGCTCGGCTTGGCCATCAGGCCGCGCATACCAGCCAACTGGCGAATCTGTTCGACGCCACCGCGAGCACCGGAGTGAGCCATCAAATAAATTGGGTTCACATACGCGCCGCCGTCGCGCTTATCGTCGTGCTCCAGTCCAAACATCATCGACTTCGTGATCTGTTCACGAGCGTGAGTCCAATGGTCAAGCACTTGGTTGTACCGCTCCTGATCGGTAATCACGCCGCGCTCGTACAGCTTCTGAGCCTTGAGCACGGCGGTTTCCGCTTCACCGATGATCTTCGGCTTGTCCGGAGAGGTCACGAGGTCGCTGGCTCCAAATGACAACCCCGACCGGGTCGCCTCACGGAAGCCGAATTCCTTCATGCGATCGAGCAACCCGATCGTCTCACGACGACCAAGTTCCAGGTAACAATCCGAGATGACGCGTTGCAGGTCTTTGCCGCGCATCGTCATGTTGTAGAAGGCCGACTTGTCATTCAAGATGTCACTGAACAACACTCGCCCAGGCGTGGTCACGATCAGACCACCCGGCTTGTAGCCTTCGGCCCCCTCGCCCAGGACGCGCTTCTCGCGCGGCAGTCGCAATTTGATCTGCGCGTGCCGAGCCACCTTGCCCTGCGCAAACGCCAAGTGCAATTCCGCGACCGAAGCGAACGTCATCCCTTCGCCCGGCCGACCGGCGCGAATGAGTGTGGCATAGTAGCAACCCATCACAATGTCCTGCGATGGGCTGATGATCGGTGCGCCGTTCGCTGGGCTGAAGACGTTGTTCGTTGACATCATCAACGTCGTCGCTTCCACCTGAGCCTCGATCGACAGCGGCAGATGCACGGCCATTTGATCGCCGTCGAAGTCGGCGTTGAAACCTTTGCAGACCAGCGGATGAATACGAATCGCGTTACCTTCCACCAGCACTGGCTCGAAGGCTTGAATACCCATGCGGTGCAGCGTCGGAGCACGATTCAGCAACACGGGATGATTGGTGATCACCTCATCGAGAATATCCCAGACATTCTCGTCTTTGCGTTCGAGCATTCTCTTCGCGGACTTGATTGTGTCCGCGTGACCAAGTTCCTTGAGCCGGCGAATGACGAATGGCTGGAACAGCTCCAAAGCAATCTTCTTCGGAAGACCGCATTGGTGCAGCAACAGTTCGGGACCGACAACGATCACCGAACGGGCCGAGTAATCGACTCGCTTGCCGAGCAAGTTCTCTCGGAACCGGCCTTGCTTCCCTTTAATCATGTCCGTCAGCGACTTGAGCGGCCGGTTCGACGAGCCCAGCACTGGTCGCTTGCAGCGGTTGTTGTCGAACAACGCATCCACCGACTGCTGCAACATCCGTTTTTCGTTGCGAACAATCACTTCCGGCGCGTTCAAGTCCACCAGTTTTTTCAGCCGGTTATTCCGGTTGATAATGCGTCGGTAAAGATCGTTGAGGTCGCTCGTCGCAAAGTTGCCAGAATCCAACAACACCAGCGGACGCAGATCGGGCGGAATGACCGGGATCACGTCCAGCACCATCCATTCGGGATGGTTGCCGCTGTCACGCAATGCTTCCGCGATCTTCAGACGCTTGATCAGATCCTTCATCTTCTGCTGACTGCCAGTCTCGGCCAACTCAACGCGCAGAATCTTCGACAGACTCTCCAAATCGAGCGCGTTCAACAGCTTCTTGACCGCGTCGGCTCCCATATCGACGGTGAAGGTGCCTTTGCCGTATTTCTTGTTCGCCTCACGCAATTCGTCCTCGGTCAGCAACTGCCCCTGTCGGAGCGGCGTGTCACCCGGATCAATGCAAACGTAATCCTGGAAGTAGATCACCTTCTCCAGGTGTGTCGTCTTGAGATTCAGCAATGCTCCCAGCCGGCTGGGCATGGACTTAAAGAACCAAATGTGAACCACCGGAGCCGCCAGCTCGATGTGGCCCATACGTTTACGGCGGACACGACTGTGCGTCACTTTCACGCCGCAGCGATCGCAGATCATTCCCTTGTACTTCATGCCGCGATACTTGCCGCAGGCGCACTCCCAGTCCTTTTCAGGGCCAAAAATGCGCTCACAAAACAGGCCGTCTCGCTCCGGACGATAAGTGCGATAGTTGATGGTTTCCGGCTTCTTCACCTCACCGAATGACCAGCTCCGAATGTCATGCGGACTGGCCAGCTTGATGGTGACGGCCGAGAAATCATTCACGCGGTCATAGACAGCCGATTCAGCGGCCGCCGTACTTGCTGCGGGTCGTTGCCCATCCATATTCAAACTCCAGTGAGGTTCCTCAGTTCGCCTTCTCAAGCGAACCGGTTGGAAACGAGCTGACGGAACGTAAAGTTTCAGAATTACGCCGTCGCCACCTTCTCCAATTGCATGTTGAGCGCCAGACCGCGGATCTCGTTGGTGAGCACGTCGAAGCTGGCAGGGGTTCCGGCTTCCAACGTGTTTTCACCCTTCACCATCGACTCGTAAATCTTTGTGCGGCCTTCGACGTCGTCGCTCTTGACCGTAAGCAGTTCCTGAAGGATGTACGCCGCTCCATAGGCCTCCAGCGCCCACACTTCCATTTCGCCGAAGCGTTGGCCGCCGAAGCGAGCCTTGCCACCCAGCGGTTGCTGTGTAATGAGCGAGTACGGGCCGGTCGCGCGAGCATGAACCTTATCATCCACCAAGTGATGAAGCTTGAGCATGTAAATGTACCCGACCGTCACCTTCTGCTCGAATTGCTCGCCGGTTCGACCGTCAAAGAGAACCGTCTTGCCATCTTCCGGCAAACCGGCCTCGATCAGGCAGTCGCGAATCTCCTCTTCCGTCGCGCCGTCAAACACCGGACAGACCGCTGAAAAGCCCAGCTTCGACGCCGCCCAGCCAAGATGTGTCTCCAAAATCTGACCGACATTCATGCGGCTCGGCACACCCAGTGGATTGAGGACGATGTCTACCGGAGTCCCGTCCGCAAGGAACGGCATATCAGCCTCCTGCAGCACCTTTGAAATCACGCCCTTGTTGCCGTGTCGGCCGGCCATCTTATCGCCGACGGAAATCTGCCGCTTCGATGCAACATAAACCTTCACCATCTGAAGCACACCAGTCGGTAGCTCATCTCCGCGCTTCAGCGAGTTGAGGGCACGATCGCGAGAGTCCAAAGCCTCTTCAACCATTCCCCAACCGTCTTTGAAGACCTTTGCACAATCAGCCTTCTTCTGTGGACTACGGATCTCGATCGAGTCCCACAGCTTTGGAAACCCCGCTGCGATCTCACACAACTGCTTGTCGTCAGTGATCGAGCCGATATTCGTTCCGTCCTCAATTGTCACTTTGCGTTCGAGAGCTTGCTCCAAGTCAGACAAAAATGCCTTGAACACGTCAGCAACGCCAGCGGCCTGGGCCGCTTCCGACTCCTTGACGTCTTGATCGAACCGCTTTCGCTCGGTCTCCGATAGCGACATACGTCGTGAAAATCGTTCCGTGTGCATCACGATGCCCTCGACACCGCTGGGCACTTCGAGCGACTCGTTCTTCACGTCCTCACCCGCGCGGCCGAAGATGGCGTGCAGCAACTTCTCTTCGGGCGTCAGTTCGGTCTTCGCCTTCGGCGAAACTTTGCCGACCAGAATATCTCCCGAACGAACGCGAGTGCCAACCTGCACAACGCCCAACTCGTCCAGATGACGCAACATCTTCTCGCTGACGTTCGGAATGTCTCGCGTGAATTCTTCACGTCCGAGTTTCGTCTCGCGAATCTCCACGTCGAATTCGTCGATGTGGATCGACGTGTAAACATCCTCCTTTACCAGTCGCTCCGACAAAATGATCGCGTCTTCGTAGTTGTACCCTTCCCACGACATGAATGCGACAAAAACATTGCGACCGAGCGACAGCTCCCCCTTATGAGTCGCCGCTGAGTCAGCCAACAAGTCTCCCTTTTTAACGCGGTCTCCCACTCTGACTAACGGCCTTTGATTAAGACACGTCCGCTCGTTCAACCCCGTGAATTTTCGTAGCGGATATTTGCGGCCGTCGATCTCGATCCGCGATCCGTCTACATACGTCACCTTCCCCGTTCGATCCGATCGCAGCAACATACCAGAGTTCAGCGCAACAGTCGTTTCCATCCCGGTGCCGACAATCGGAGGCTCCGTCACGAGCAACGGCACACCTTGACGCTGCATATTCGAACCCATCAACGCGCGATTCGCATCGTCGTGTTCCAGGAACGGGATCAACGCCGCCGAAATGCCCACCATCTGACAGGCGGCGATATCCATGAATTCCGCTTCGTCTGAATCGATCCACATCACGTCATTACGGTGCCGAGCCAGAACACGTCCATCCGGGATCCTGCCATTGTGCAACGGCGTGTCGGCCGGAACGACGTAAGCATCCGATTCCTCGTCCGCCCGCAACCACGCAACTTCCTCGGTCACTTTACTGTTCTTCAAGCGACGATACGGTGTGATCAGAAAGCCGTATGCATCCACCGACGCAAAGATCGCCAAACTCGAAATCAAACCGATATTCGTTCCTTCAGGAGTCTCGATCGGACAAATACGACCGTAGTGCGATATGTGGACGTCACGAACCTCGAACCCCGCTCGCTTGCGATTCAAGCCGCCCGGACCGAGAGCACTCAGTCGCCGCTCATGCGTGATCATCGACAACGGGTTCGTCTGGTCGACCACCTGCGACAGTTCGCTCCGTCCGAAGAAGAAATCCACCGCCGCCGCGACGCTCTTGGGATTCACGAGCGAACGCGGGCTGATGTCTTCCGCGTCCTTAATGCTCATTCGCTCCTGAACGGTACGACGCAACTTGAGAAATCCCTTCCGAAACTCGTCAGTCGCCAGTTCGTCAATCGTACGCAACCGCCGATTCCCCAGGTTATCGATGTCGTCTGTATAAGCGGTCGAATCACCACCGCGCAACCTCAAAACGTACTTAATCGCGTTAATGTAGTCTTCGCCTCGCAACGCCATTTCATCGTCGGCAGTTTCTTGATTGAACTTCCGATTGATACGAAAGCGACCAACCTGCCCTAGTCGATAGCGGTTGGGGTCCGAGAATCGTTCCTTGAACAACTCAACCGCCTTCTCCAACTGCGGCGGGTTCCCAGGACGCAACCGCTGATAAATCTTCAGCAACGCCTCTTCATGTGACAGCGTCGTGTCATCGCGCAGACTGTTCAGCACGCAACGATCCACCGGCACATCGAAAACATCGACCGACTTGATACCTGCTTCCCCAATGGCGTGCGCGGCCTCTGGTGCAATCGGCTGCGCGGCATCAACAATAATCTCACCGACGCGAGCGTGCTTAAGCGGATAGACAACGTCATCCACCGAAATCTTACCCTTCAGCGTCTCGACCGCGTCTTTGCCAACTTTCACCGACTGTATGACTCCATCAAAGAATAGCCGCAGGATCGCCGACGTCGTCGAGTACTTGGCGTCCATCGCTCGCAGCAAAGTCATCGAAGAAAACTTGCCACTTTGGTCGATGCGAACCGCCAACGCATCCTTCCGGGTCGTCGCCAACTCCACCCAGCTTCCACGCTCAGGAATGATCCGGCACGAATATCCGTCATAGCCAACGGTGTCTGATAACTCCATGAAATCCACACCGGGGGACCGGTGCAACTGGCTTACCACCACTCGCTCTGCGCCATTGATAATGAACTCGCCGCCACCAAGCATGATCGGCAAATCGCAAAGATAAACCTCTTCTTCAATCGGCTGCTCTTTCTTCAATCGAAAGTAAACCCGCAACGGCCGTCCGTAAGTCAACCGCAGTTGACGGCACTCATCGGGACTGTAGCGCGGCTTACCCAATTCGTAGCGCAGGTATTCCAGCTCGTACTGATTGTCGTAACTGGCAATCGGAAAGATCTCTTTAAAAATTCCTTCCAATCCCAACGGGAGGCGCCGATCGGACTCCACTGCGGCTTGGAGAAATCGAACGTACGATTCAGTTTGAATCTTGGTCAGATCCGGGATCTCGTATTCACCCAGACCACGCCCAAATTTCCGGACATTTTGCAATTGCAGACGCCGTTGTTCCGAAATAGCCATCTTGCCCCTCCGTCTTGCCCGTCAAACCGTCCGCCAACTCCATTAGCCCGAAGCGCAGACCTCGAGACCTGATAGCCCCTCGATCCTGCGTCGGGTTTTGGATTACATATTAAGTCTGAACAAATGCGCTTCGTCTTTACTGAAACTCGATTTTGCGCCGCTCACAATTCCATTTCCGACGACACCGAAGCACTCACCATCAAAAGAAATAGCTCCCCTGCGAAGAGGGAGCTACAAATGCGCACACACAAACCCGATTGGCTACAAAACCCAAGCCAACTAGCATCGAATGCACCTGTGGTATCAATGAAGGAAATCAAGCATCTTGTCGCAAGGCGCACAATGACCCCAAGCCGCGCCCCAAGATCAGACAAGCCAACAACACATCCGCCCACCAGAAACCCGACAGGCCGCGTTCCAGCGTCAACATCTACTTAATCTCAACCTTGCCGCCTGCGCCTTCAATTTCCTTTCCAATCTTCTCAGCCTCCTCCTTCGACAACCCTGTCTTTACCGCCTTAGGCGCACTTTCAACCAAGTCCTTAGCCTCCTTCAACCCAAGACTGGTAATTGCTCGCACAACCTTGATGACGCCAATCTTGTTCTCGCCGAAGTTCGTCAAGATAACGTCAAACTCAGTCTGTTCCACCGCCTTGGCATCCCCAACACCACCCGCCGCAGGAGCCGCCACCACAACCGCTCCACCAGCCGCGGGCTTGATGCCATAAGCAGACTCCAGGTAGTCTCCCAGCGACTTCGCCTGCAATACGGTCAGCCCCACCAAATTATCCCCCAGCGTCTTGATCGCCGGATCTACTTCTGTCGCAGACATCGCAGTTCACCCTTTCTTGAAGTATCGCCAAGCAGGCACACGACCTGCCCAAACTAAAAACGCACTGCCAGCTTAAGAACCTGCCCCACGAATCGCTACGCCGCGTGTTCCTTCTCAGACAATTGCTTGATCTGAGACGCAAGGTTCGTTCCAGATGCATTGATGGCACTCAGCGCCGCAGTCGACGCCGAAATCAGCCCGCCGACAATCCGCGCAACCAACTCTTCTTTACTCGGACTCTCACTGAGAACCTTGACCTCTTCGAGACTAACCGTCTGGCCACCGACATAGCCACCCTTGACCAACGCTCCCGGAAACTCCCGCTCCCATTTAATCGCCTGCTTGGCAAGACCGACCACGTCCGGTCCCCAAGCAATCGTGGTTGCGCCGCCAGTCGCCCCATCTAACTTCCACCCCAAATCGAGCAGGGTCCGCCGCGCCAACGAGAATTTTGCCGACAACAATCCAATCGATTGACTCTTTGAAGCAACTCGCAACCGGTTGTTCGAGACTCCGTCCAACTTCGAGATGTCGACGAATACAACATCCGACACATTCCGAAACTGCTCGGAAAGGTCTTGCATCATCAATGTCTTAACCGCCTTGCTCATGTCAACACCGCAGTCTAAATACATGTTACTCTTATTCGAAACCGCCAATCGCCGCCAAATCCCACAAGGCAGACATTGTGATGCGCTATGCGGAAACCGCAATGGAAGGCATCATCGTTGCCGTAATGTAGACGCTGCGGACATATATCCCCTTCGACGTGTTTGGCTTGATAGAAACAATTAGCTTGAGAAAAGCCTCAATGTTCTCTGAAAGCTGTTGATCCCCGAAGGACAATTTGCCAACCACACAATGAACGATCCCAGCCGCGTCCACTCGGAACTCCACTTTGCCCGCTTTGTACTCTTTTACCGCGGTTGCAATGTCATTCGTAACGGTCCCCGCGCGGGGCGAAGGCATCAGACCCCGCGGCCCCAACACTTTCCCAAGCGGACCGACCACACCCATCATGTCAGGCGTCGCAATCGCGACATCAAAATCTAGCCAACCGCCCTTAATCTGGTCGGCCACTTCTTTGCCACCCACAAACGCCGCTCCGGCATCATTTGCAACCTGAACATTAGCCCCTTGGCAAAACACCAAAACTCGCTTCGACTTGCCGATTCCGTGCGGAAACACCATGGAACCTCGCACGATCTGATCTGCCTGCTTTGGGTCAACACCGAGCCGCACCGCGATCTCCACACTGTGGTCGAACTTACTTCTCTTAATGTTCGCTGCAAGACCCGCTTCCAAGCCCCTTAGCGCCTTAACAGCATCAACCACCGACTTCGGTGACGTTCCCAACGCTAACGCTGCTTTATGCAGCGCGCTCATCCGCTTCGATTGCTTTCGCATCGCACATCACCTGAAAGAGTTTCAGTTCGTAGTTCCGCCTCACCATGAGTCGTTGCGACCGGCAAAACGCCGTACTACGTTCGTTCGTACTAATCTGCTATAGTGATGCCCATACTTCGAGCCGTTCCCTCGATCACTCGGCACGCCGCGTCGAGGTCCGTCGTATTGAGATCCACCATCTTTTCCTTCGCGATTGCCACAACTTGAGCCTTTGTGACCACCCCAACCTTCTCTAAGTTCGGCCGTTGCGATCCTTTCGCTACTCCAGCCACCTTTTTTAAGATCACTGAAGCGGGCGGAGTCTTAACAACGAACTCAAACGACCGGTCGCTATAAACCGTCACAATGACTGGCACAATTGTTCCAGCAATGTCTTTGGTCTTAGCGTTGAATTCCTGAACAAACTTGCCCAAATTAATGCCGTGTGGCCCCAACGCCGTACCCACCGGAGGTGCTGGCGTGGCTTGCCCGCCCGTAATTTGAACTTTTACTTGCGCAACAATCGCCTTCGCCTTGGCCATTTCAAACTCTCTATGTGCAACGAATCGAACAGCAATCAGCAACAGAGCCTGCTTAGGGCTTTTCTACCTGCCAGTATTCCAGTTCCACGGGTGTTGAACGTCCAAAAATCTCAATCAAGACACTGATCTTCCCACTGGTCTCGTCGATCGAGTCAACGCTCCCCTCGAAGTTCTCAAAGGTCCCTTCCTTGATCTTCACCACATCTCCACGTGATAGTGGAATTTTAATTTTCGCCGGCTCATTCACCGCCTCTTCCTGACGAATCAAGCGGCTGATTTCCTCTTCCTCCATCGGAGTCGGCACACCCCCCGCCCCAGTAAAGTCACCCACCCCACTGGTGTCACGCACCAAATACCACGTCTCGTCGTTCAGAATCATCTGAATGAACAAATAACCCGGATACAACTTACGCTCAACAACCTTTCGCTTGCCGCTCTTCGTCTCAACGATCCTCTCAGTCGCGATGACTATCTTCAACTCTCCGTTCTCGTCTCTACCGAACGACTCTTGCATGCCATCCCGGTTGATCCGGCGTTGCAATGCCTCCCGAATCGACTTCTCACGGTTTGTCTGCACCTTCAAGACAAACCACTTCAATTCTGGATTTTTCGGCGCGGGTTGCTCGGTCGTGGTTGTCATGGAAGACTCCGTGGGAACCGCTCACGACTCCGTTAAAACCAAACTCGTTGCTCAATATCTTCAAATCTGCAAGAAACCGACTGTCTTAAACACCCACTGCCATACTACGTCGAACACAAATATTACCACGGCCATCGAAACCAACAGAACTAAAACCACTATGGTCGCTTTATGCACTTCAGCCTTTGATGGCCATGTCACCTTATCAATTTCCGCTTGCACCGAAATCAAAAAGTCCGCCCAACGCGGCCGATTGAGTAACGAGAGCGTCAAAAGCCCAGACACACCAATTAGCGCTAAACTCACAATCAACCAACCAACAGACGCGCTGATACCAACAAAGCTAAACAACCACTCCCGAGCACCAAGAGGAACTAGGTTCCCCGCCGACACAAGCAACCAAGAAACACAAAAAACGATCACACAAAGTGCGATCTGTCGAGTCGGCCGGCCTTGCGTCTTTTTGTAGGTCGTCATCGCCATCGACAATCGAAATCCTTCACCAACAAGCCATTCACCCACAGCTCGCACCGGTCAATCACGGGCGGAGGGACTTGAACCCCCAACCGCTGGATTTGGAATCCAGTGCTCTGCCAATTGAGCTACACCCGTAGTTCACACCACGGCCGCCACAGTCACTACTTCTTCCGCGACTCTTTGTGCAAAGTATGCTTCCGCAGCCGAGGGCAATATTTTTTTAACTCTATACGCTCAGTCCCGCGCGTCTCCTTCGAAACACGGTAGTTCCGATCGCCCGATTCAGTACATTCCAGCCACACAAATTCGCGAGGCATTCTCAACTACTCCGTGATTAAAGTCACAATGCCCGAACCGACTGTGCGGCCCCCTTCGCGAATTGCGAAGCGACTGCCAGTATCCATCGCAATAGGCTTGCCAAGCTCAACCGCCAACTTAACATTGTCGCCCGGCATACACATTTCAGCCCCACCGAGCAAATTTGCACCACCAGTCACATCCGTTGTGCGGAAGTAGAACTGAGGCTTGTAACCATTGAAGAACGGCGTGTGTCGGCCACCTTCCTCTTTGCTTAGAACATACACTTCGCACTCAAACTTCGTGTGCGGCTTAATAGCCTTTGGAGCCGACAACACCTGCCCGCGCTGAACATCCTCTTTCTTCGTACCACGCAACAAGATACCAACATTGTCGCCAGCTTCACCCCGATCAAGCGTCTTATTAAACATTTCAACGCCAGTGCAAGTCGTCTCCATCGTCGGCTTAAGACCAACGATCTCAATCTTTTCGCCAGTCTTAACAACACCTTGCTCGATGCGCCCCGTCACAACGGTACCACGACCTTCAATTGAGAACACATCCTCGATTGCCATCAAAAACGGCTTGTCTGTGATGCGCGCCGGCTCGGGAATATGCTCGTCCAGCGCATCCATCAATTCAGTAATACACTTATTCCACTTCGGATCGGTAGGATCACTCAACGCCATATTCGACTGGCCGCGAACGATCGGAATCGTGTCACCAGGAAAGCCGTACTTGCTGAGCAAGTCGCGAATCTCCATTTCAACCAACTCAAGCAACTCTGGATCATCAACCAGGTCGATCTTGTTCAAAAACACAACCAACGCCGGCACGTTAACCTGACGGGCAAGCAGAATATGCTCGCGAGTCTGCGGCATCGGCCCGTCTGCGGCAGACACAACCAGAATCGCCCCGTCCATCTGGGCAGCACCGGTAATCATGTTCTTGATATAGTCAGCATGACCCGGACAGTCGATGTGAGCGTAGTGACGCTTGGGCGACTCGTATTCGACGTGACTAACCGCAATTGTGACGGTCTTGTTTTCGTCGCGAACCGTGCCACCCTTGGCAATATCCTTGTACGATTTCATGACCGCCAAACCCTTCCCGGCCTGCACAGCCAGAATCGAGGCGGTCAAAGTTGTTTTACCATGGTCGATATGCCCGATGGTCCCCACATTAACGTGCGGTTTCTTGCGTTCGAAGAGTGCCTTAGCCATTTTGACTCCCTAACTGGTACTTTCTGGTTGGAATCTAAGTTTTCATCAACGAGATCCGAGCCATCCCGACCCCGACGCACCGCCTTCGCCCGGAGAGCTGCTGCTGGGATTTGAACCCAGGACCTCGTCCTTACCAAGGACGCGCTCTACCACTGAGCTACAGCAGCACAGAAGACAACGCTCCAAACCCTTTCCGAAGATTTGCCGCGCCGCTTAATTGACTGTTTTATTGCTGACTGGGACTCTCTTCTTCTCAGGAGCGGGTGATGGGAATCGAACCCACGTGTCCAGCTTGGAAGGCTGGCGCTCTACCATTGAGCTACACCCGCGGACGCTTAACTCGTTCGATACTGTGTTCTCTGGACATTGAATTAACCGAACCGCGCCGAACTCTGCTTTCTTTGCCACCCAAACTAAACAGCACCGCGATTTTTTTTGATTTACCTAGTGGGGGAAGCAGGATTCGAACCTGCGAAGGCGGAGCCACCAGATTTACAGTCTGGCCCATTTGGCCACTCTGGAATTCCCCCGATGGAGTCCTCGTCCCGCACAACGCTGTGATTTGCGTCGTGTTTTTCCGGTCGGTTTCGGAGCCAACTTCCTGATTGACAGGTGTTTGAACCGGAGGCCTCAGGAAGCTAGCGGAGGGACTCGAACCCACAACCCCCGGTTTACAAAACCGGAGCTCTGCCAATTGAGCTACGCTAGCGGTCAAGCTGGCTCGATGGGGAGTGGGGGACTATAGCGAGCCTCTTAACTTATGCAAGTCTTCAATTGACAGAGAACTTACATGGCGTGTGGGTGGGAAATTAGGAGGAGAAGGCAGTGGGATTGTCGCTGGCGGTTCTGTCGGATGGAGCAGTCGTGTTTGTGGCTGCGACGGATGTGCCCGTTCGAACCGCGAGTTTGCGAGTTTCAGGTTGTAAGTATTGCGGTGCGGCCTGTTGATCGGGCTGATGGTTGCTCCCCGCATCGAATGGCGGAGAGGCCGGTTTTTCAAAACGGGCGTGCAAGGTTTCTTGGCTGACTCCGTATCTCCGAGTGAAACGTCTCGAATTTCATTTTTGAAAACCCATCACTCAGAGGAGCCGATCATGTTGCGACAGTTGTTTGCGTGGAGTTTGTTTGCCGGACGAGCGAACGGCTGGAAAGATCGACGAACGAGCCGGTTGGCACCGGTGTCAGCCGAGGTCGAGTGCATCGAGCCGCGTGTTGTGCTTTCGGCGGCGTCTGTCGCACAGACCGGTGCGGCGGCGTTTCAGCAGGAGGTACTCGTCGCGGGTGCCGCTCGGATTATCAATGGGACGGCGACATCCGCGTATCCGGCCGTGGGGTTAATCGGTGCGGATGGCGATCATTTTTGTTCGGGGACATTGATCGCCCCTCAGTATGTGCTGACGGCCGGACACTGTGCCGAGGGGGTCGCCGATACGGCCGGGCAATTCACGGTGGGCGGAAGAACGTATCTGACCGAACGAGTTTTCGTGCATCCGGGGTACACGGGGGATGTCGGCAGCGATTCGTCGGATGACATCGCGCTCTACAAACTTCGCGAGGCGGTGGTCGGGATCGCGCCACTGCCGATCTTTCGAGGGACTCCGCAAGTTGGGCAGTTGCTGACGCTGGTGGGCTTCGGCGGAGGCGGCACGGGGAACACCGGCTCCAACGGAGACTTCGGCACCAAACGCGTCGGGACCACGCCAATCGACGAAGTGAGTCGGACACTAATCTCCTGGAACTTCGATAACAACACCGAGAGCAACACCGCTCCCGGCGACAGCGGCGGGCCGGCGTTCGTTACGGTGAACGGAGTGCAGTTCATCGCCGGTGTTACGTCTGGCGGCGATTCGGCGACTGCGGGCATCGGCGACCATTCGTTCGACACGCGAGTCGATGCCTACGCCAGTTGGATTGATTCGATTGTCGGAACCGCCTCTGCATTGCCGACGCTCAGCATCGTCGCGACTGACGCCAACGCGGCCGAGACGCTGATCACTCAGGCCGCCAACTCGGGTACGTTCACGATCACCCGCACGGGATCGACCAGTGCCGCACTCAGCGTGTTGTTGAGCGTCAGTGGAACGGCGGTCAACGGCAGCGACTATAGCCGGTTGCCAGCCACGGTCACGATTGCGGCGGGGCAAGCCTCGACAACACTGACGCTGACTCCCATCGATGACACGCTCAGCGAGAGCACGGAGTCTGTGACGGTCACGCTCGCCAACTCCAGTGCATACAACATCGACACGACCAAGTTGAACGGAACCGTCACGATCGCCGACAACGATCGTGTGTTGCCGAGTATCAGCGTGGTTGCTCGCGATGCGACGGCCGCCGAGACTCGCGTTGGCCAGACGGTCAATCGAGGCCAATTCACGATCAGCCGCACCGGTTCCACCGCCGCGTCGTTGACGTTGGCTTATTCGGCGGCGGGCACGGCAACGAACGGCACGGACTACAGCCGACTGTCCGGCACGGTGACCGTTCCTGTGGGCCAGTCGTCCGTCAGTCTAAATGTCAGCCCGGTCGATGACTCGCAAGTTGAGGGCACGGAGTCGGTCGTGTTGAGACTGAGTGCCGGCTCGGCCTATGTGGTCGATCCCACGAAGACCTCGGCTACGGTTGAGCTGCTCGACAACGAAGCCGCCAACCGCACCAACGATCACTTTGCCAACAGCCAAGCTCTGACGGGCACGAATGTCACGGTCACCGGCAACAACGCCGCTGCGACTGCGGAAGCGGGCGAACCGAATCCGGGTGGCATATCGGGAAGCAAGTCGGTGTGGTGGAGTTGGACCGCGAACTCGTCCGGAGTGGTGACTCTCTCGACAGCGGGGAGCAACTTTGACACGACGCTGGGGGTCTACGCCGGCAGCTCGCTCACATCGCTGCAACTGGTGACCGACAACGACGACGAGAACTTCAGCAGCGGGATCTACACCAGCCGGCTGACGTTCAACGCGGTCGCCGGAGCGACCTACCGGATTCTGGTGAATGGCTACAACGGGGACAGCGGCAACATCACTCTGAGCCTGACACAGTCGGCCGCGTCATTTGCCCGGCAGAACCCAGCGATCTCCGATGCGGTCTTCGCGGATTATCGGAGGCTGCTGCTGTGAGGCGACGAAGTCCAGGATGAATGCCGAATGACGAAACACCCAATGACGAAGGAAGCACGAATGATGAAAACCGCATCGCGGCGGGACGAGCTCGTCACGGGAGCGCGGTTTGAGATTCTTCTTTCGGGGCTTGTCATTCTTCACATGATCTCACTGTCCCACTGATTGACATTCGCCGTGGGCTGGACTTCCAATCCAGCCCGCAGCGTTTGAATTTCACAGCTTTGGCGAGCATTCTTGATGTCCGACGATTCCACCACTCGAACCAGCGGGACCTTGTTGCTTCGGCTGCGTGAGCTGAGTGATCGCGACGCTTGGACGGAATTCGTGAATCGCTATCTGCCGCGATTGTTTGCTTGGTGTCGTCAGCGTGGGTTGCAGGAGTCTGACGCGGCCGATGTTTCGCAGGAGGTGCTTGGCAAGTTTGTCGGCGCGATTCGATCGTTCGATTACGACCCAAGTCGGGGCAGTTTTCGAGGCTGGTTGAAGACGGTGACGAACAACGCGATCCGCGATTTTGTGGCCAGCCGGTCGCGTCCCGGCCGAGGCAGTGGCGATTCGCAAATCGGCTTGGCCTTGGCGACAGTCATTGATCCTTCGGCCATTAGCGAGTTGACCGCGACGCTGGACGCGGCGGCCGAGCTGGAATTGCTCCGCGAGGCGGAAGCCCGCGTGCAACTGCGAGTCCAACCGCACACCTGGGAAGCGTATCGTCGCACGGTCCTGAACTCGGAACCCGCCACCGAGGTCGCTCGGCAAATGAATCTGCGAGTCGCAGAAATCTACGTCGCCAAATCGAGGGTCTTGAAATGCCTTCGTGAAGAGGTGGCTCGACTTTCAGAATGAGTCGTTTAACGGCAAGCCGGAGGCGGACGCTTCAAGACGCTCAGAATTCACAGTCGCGAGAGGCATTCGTCCTCGCTAACGCTTCGGGTTACATCCTCGGACGCCACTCGAAAGAGTTCTCTGCCCGACAAGAATTTGCGAACTAGTAGTGACGAGCGAATTCACCTATTGAAGACCATCCAATGCTCTGTCCGGCTCCCGATCAACTCGAACGCTTACTGGATGACGAGCTGAGTTCCGCTGACAACGAGGCGGTGTCTCAGCACGTCGGGGAATGTGAAGCGTGTCAACGGCGGCTCGATTCGTTGACGAGTCCGCTGTCGTCGCCCGGCGTGCCGGAGGGGTCGCTCGACGAGGCGAGTAGTGTCGAGTTGCAATCGTTGATGAACCGCCTGCGTCTGGGACCGCTGGCCGAGTGGCCTTCCTCGAAGCACGAATCGGCCGACACAGCCGTCAGCTCATTCGCGGGGCCGATCTCCAGCGATGCACCGCTGGGTTGGTTGGGGGCGTATCAAATTCGGCGAGCCATCGGCAGCGGCGCGACTGGCGAAGTCTTCGAGGCTCGCGACAGTCGTTTGGGGCGGCTCGTGGCGATCAAGGTGTTGCGTCCGCAGCTCGCCGCGCACCCGTTGTCGCGAGCCCGATTTGAACGTGAGGGGCGGGTCATCGCGGCGATTCGCGATGAGCAGATCGCTCAGATCTTCGAGATCGGTGCTCCTGCGGACGGCGCTCCATACTTGGTCATGGAGTTCGTGGACGGTGAATCGTTGGAGGCGCGGTTTCGGCGTGAGGGTTCATTCGATCCGCGCGAGGCCGCCGAGATTGCTCGGCAAGTTGCTTGCGGACTTGCGGCCGCGCATCGGCAAGGGGTCGTGCATCGTGACGTCAAGCTGTCGAACGTGTTGCTCGAAGCCGACGAGGGTCACACCGCGACCGGGTCGCCACCGTGCTCAACCGGCCGAGCCAAGATCGTGGACTTCGGATTGGCCCGTGTGACGGAATCGTTGGAGTCGCTGACCCAAGAGGGCTTCCTGGCCGGGACGCCGGCGTACATGAGTCCCGAACAACTTCTGCGGCCCCACGACGCGGATGCTCGCAGCGACGTCTACAGCCTGGGCGTGATGCTGTACGAGTTGCTCACGGGCGAGCGACCGTTTCGCGGCGTGTTGCGGATGGTGCTGTTTCAGGTGTTGCACGAAGAGCCGATCCCGCTCCGACGTTTGAACGACCGAGTTCCGCGCGACCTCGAAACGATGTGCCTGAAGGCGATGTCGAAAGAACCTTCGCGACGATACGCGACCGCTCGTGACTTCGCGGAGGACTTGCAGCGTTGGCTCGACGGCCGGCCGGTGCTGGCTCGGCCGCTGGGGCATCTGAGTCGCGCGTGGCGTTGGTGCCGCCGCAATCCCAAGCTGGCCGCGCTGAACAGCGTCGTCGCACTCGTGTTGTTGGCGGGGGCGATCGACTGGACTCGGTATGCTTGGCCGACCGCGGCGTTGCATCACGAAGCCGCGACTTTGCGCGAGGAAGCTCGACGTGTACGCATCCTCGCAGAACAAAACCGGCAAGACGTCGAGATGTTTGCCGAGCTGTTCGTCTTCGAGGTGCCTGCCGCGTTGGGTTCCGATCTCAAGACGCTCGAACCGCAGGTCCGTTGGCTGGAACTGGCGATTGACCGGCTGAAGTCTCTGCACGAGGAGCATCCCACTCAGGCAACGACGGTCACGCTGGCGGAAGCTCATCGACGAATGGGGGACCGACTCGCTGAGCTGAACCGGTGGCACGAGGCCGAAGAGCAATATCGAAAATCGCTCGCGCGGCTCGAAGGCAGTCGAGTACCGCTGCCGACACCACGACAAACAATGCGAGTCGAGATGTCCCTCAGTTTGGCGGAAGCTCAACTGCGACAGTCCAAGATCACGGATGCGAATGAATCCCTGGCACAAGCTCAGCGGCGGTTGGAAGAAATCACTGGCTCGAATGACCAGCCCTCCGCCGAGAGTCTGCGACTGCACATTCGGTTCTTGACGTTGAGCATCGAGTGCTCCGCAGTTGCAGTGGCGGTGCCAACTCGGCGTCAGGAGTTGATTCAACAGGTTCTGCGATTCGTGCAAAGTCCGGCCGGCACCGGCGACTCGGGCGCGATGACGCTTCAAGGGACGCGCGATCGAGTGTCGCTGCTGGGGCTACTGGCCGACGACCTGATCGAACGCCATGAGTTTCGCTCGGCATGTGCGATCTTGGATCAAGCCGTTCCGCTCACCGATCGGGTGCGTGCCGACATCACCGCAGGCCCACGAGATTTTCGAGCTTCGATCATCCTGCATCGCAACCTCGCACTGGCAGAGCGCGAGTTGGGACGCATCGACGAGTCGCGACACCGGCTCGCCTCATTGCTCCAGTGGCTGCCGGAATTGATCGCCGATCCACGCTCGCAAACCGATGCCACATTCCTGACTTGGGCGACCGCTCAACGCCAAGAGATCGAAGCCGCGAATCAATAACGTCACTGGCCATCGTTGGCAGGCAGCGAGCGGAAGTCTTTCCGAAAATCGTTAATACCGCGAGCGGACAGCAATGACTCATTCGGTGAAGCGGCCACACCAACCCGAAGCGCACGCTTTGAAGTTGCGCGATTTGAACTTGGCTCCACAGCGTTTTGTCGATGTCTCAAGTCGCCTTCATTCCTTTGACCAGGTTCCTTTGATTCATGGGGCGATCCTGTGTTTCAGGATTCGAATCAAAGGAATCTGGTCAAAGGAATCATACGAATGAATTCGGACACTTCTCGCTGATCCCGACAGCTCCCCACCGAGCTTGCCTCATTGGTCTCTACACACTCGACCTCAATGAGGATCTCCTTGCCATTCGACGCACAGTATTGCCTCTGCGGTCATCCAATCTCTGCGGTGATTCAATCTTCAAACTCTTACACCGCAGCGATTGGATGACCGCAGAAACAAACCACAAATACAGTCGTTTTCAAGTTGTGTAGTGACCAATGACGCAAGGTCGGTGGGGACGTCTCTCGTGGCCACTGTCGGGATCAGCGAGAAGTGTCAAAAATATTGGCGAGTTCAGACGATTGGGTAGACGCCAAACTATCTCACATCATTCTGCCCACCCATCATTCTGCCGACTTCCGGCGAGCAGAATGATGGGTGGGCAGAATGATGTGAACGCGGATGCGGCCAAGGCTTCCGACTCGGCCACATCAGATTTTCACACGATGCTCGCGACGACTGCGGTGACGCGCTTTGACAGTCGCCGAGTCCGACGGTGTGACCGGTTCGGAAACCGTCGCGTTGTTCCACCAGTGAGCCACTGCCAATCCGCCCGCTCCAAACAGAGCGGTGATTTGTGAGTAAGACAGTCCGTCAGTCTCATTGGCTGCGGGGATCGTGACGTCGTCCGCAGTCCACGAATTGGTCGGCCGCGAGACGTCCGGCGCGGATCGGAATGTCGTTCCAATACCGACGGCCACAAAACTGGTCGTGGCAAACTTCGCGAATGGCAACGGAAACTGCACCGCGTTGGCGAGCGGCTGAACGGCCGCCAGAAATCGAATCGGCAAACTTGTGGCGACACCAGACTCTGCAACGGATGCGGCGCTGACAACACGGGGGACTCCTGTCGAACTGGTCGCGACTTCGTTTTGAGTGTTGGCCGTTCCACGCACAGCCAACCTGCGAGTCGCAACCGCTCGTTCCGTTGTCGTCTCCACGGAACCCAGCGAAGTGCCCGAGCCGAGTCGCTCGCCCAATCGCTCGGAGCGGACTGGCAGCAGCGACTTGTCGTCGGGCACCACCTCCGCGCTGACCAGCAAGATCGAGTCGTTCCCGGCGGCTCCAGCGAGTTGAGACAAATCGTCGTCGATCGTCACGGCCTCGTTAACTGACTCAGTGACGGCCTCGTTGAGCCCCTCGGCAAATTCGATCGTCACGAGGTCGCTTGCGAAATCCAGCGGCGTGTCGAAGTCGTTGGTGAATTCTCCCTCGAAGAGTGGGTCGTCGAAAAAGCCGCCGGCAATCAACTCGTCGCTGGTCGTGTCTTCCAGATAGGTGACCGCCAAGATGTCGCTGTCCGAGTAACCCTCGGTCGCGATGAGTTCGGCCACGAGTTCATCAATAACCTGCAACTCGGAAGCCGAGAATTCGGAACCGGGATCGGACCGCGCCGAGTCCGTGACCTTCCCGTCCGCCGCCGCGGCCACGAGCGCATCGACATCGTCATACAGCCAATAAGCATCACTCGTTTCGATGACCAGCACCGCCGCGAGATTGAGCCGACACTCCAATGTTTCCAACCGGATCCCGGCCCAGCGACCGGAACGTGGAGCAGGCTTGGCTGAAGGAAGTCCGACCAGTCGATTCAAGCAGTTTCGCGGTTTCATGGTGAGTCTCGTTTCTCGTTGTCTCGAAATGCCCTTCGCAGGAAGAGCCACTTTCAAGCAAACAACAACGGCTCACGATGACCGCCACAAATTCTGGAAGTTTTGAGGACGCCTTGTTTCGGGGCGCGAAACGCCGCGTCCAATCATCCCGACCAAGCCGCGCGGATTTGCTTCAATCGCCGCTCGGACGTTCGCTTGGACAGGCCCAACTGGTTGGCGATTTCGGCGGGGGAGAAGCCTTCCAAGTGCAGCAGCGCGACCTGCCGAGACTCATCATCCGGCAAGCGATCGAGCCATTGATCGAGCAACTCGTTGACCGAGGCGACGGAGCCGGGAGTCGGTGCGGTCCCGACAAAGTTGTCAAACGCACTTGGTCCTGGATTCGGCAGGAGCAGTCGCGGATCCTCGACGATCGACTCTCCCCGCACATGCCCACCGCCGCGTTTCGCACGTTGCTCGCGATTGATGCTGTCGAGCGCCGCGTTGCGAGTCATCGTCAACAGCAACCGCCACAGACTCTGCCGATCGGTCAACTCCGGCAGCTTGCCTTGGACGCTGGCGAAGTACAGCTTTTGAAAGACCACTGCCGCGACATCCTCTTCGTCCTCCACCCGTTTGCGAGCCGTCCCCAATCGCTGCCGCGCCAACTGGACGATGGTCGCAAAGCATCGCGCCCACAATCGCTCGAAGCACCCGACGTCTCCCTGTTTCATGCCGTCGATCAGCAGACTGATCGTCCCCGCGACATTCTCGTCCGGATCGCCTCCGAGTACCTCGATCTGCAGCTTCGGGCCGGGTGGTCCCAGTTCCAAAACGGAACTGTCCGGCAAGGCGACGTGCGACACCGGTTGTCCGTCGCAGTTCGTGCCGTTCGCTCCCACACTGGCACACTGCCACCGCTGCCCGTCGTGGAAGAGCGTCAAATGGAATCGGGAAACTCGGCTGCTCTTGAGAACCACATCGTTCTCCGCGTGCCGACCAATCCGCACCGTCTGCCCCGCCGCGAACAACCAACCCCCCAAAGGCATTCCTGCCGGTGGCTCGCCACACAGTCTCACATGCAGAGTGGATTCGCTCATCGTTCTTGTGTGCCCTACGAGCCTTGGCAATCGGAGTGATCGACGACAAACGATTACTCGCCGCACTTTAGGCGATTTTCATTGGTCATGTGCAGAGGGCGATGAGTGATTCAGCGAGGGTGAGCGATTTTTGGGTTGCGGTGGTGACGATGACCGCTCCTTCCGCCAAAACCGCAGCGACAACGCGATCATCCTTGGCTCTCCTGATGCGTTGTTGTTTGCACAACGCAAAGCATCAGAAAGCATCAGTCTGAGCCAAGCCAAGTTTTTCAAACCCCAATCCCAATTGCCCCCGCAAAGCCTGCAATCAATGTTCGCCTCGGACCTCTCATCACCAGGTGGGGATGACCGTCAATGACAGCGACATTCCGACGGTCAAATGCCGCCCCCGTTTCTGGCCAGGCAGACCACGATTTTCAAACCTTCTTGTTCACGGCGTTTGACAATTTCGCTACACGCATCGTAGCCTCGCGATGTGATTGCTCTGATTTGAAGATTTCGGCACGTTGATGTGTCGCGTCGTTCGCTTAAGGAATTGGGTCCATGAATCGAAAGTTTTCCGGGATGCTCGTCGTCTTGTTGGCGTGCGGTGTCTATGGCTGTGGTAATGAACATGGGACGCCGGTGGTCGTGACCGGAAAGGTCACGTTGGGGGGGATGCCCGTCGAAAAGGCGCGAATCATTTTCCACGCGAGCGACAACAAGCTGCCAGCCGAGCTTCGCACGGTCATGGCGGAATTGAAGCCGGATGGCAGCTATTCGCTCGATAAAGTTTATCTCACCGAGTATGCGGTGATGTTCGAGAGCACCGTCGCGGCTGACGCCACGAAGAGTGCGATCCCCGTCCCAAGTCCATTGACCCCCTATGGACCAGGCAGCAAGCTCCGGGCGAAAGTGACTGCCGACAAGACGAAATTCGATTTTGAATTACCTGCGAACCCACCTCCAAAATAAGTCACTCCGGCGTTGTCTCAGGAAGCCGGTCGTGCTTCCTGTGAGTTTTTATTGACCACACTCAATTTGCGGTAAGGGCTAGATCATGAATGGGCGGCTGTCGAAGAACCGAGCGTTTACTTTGATCGAATTGTTGGTCGTCATTGCGATCATCGCCGTTTTGATTGCCCTGTTGTTGCCGGCAGTCCAACAGGCTCGCGAGGCGGCACGCCGCAGTCAGTGCCGCAACAATCTGAAGCAGATTGGTCTGGGGTTGCACAACTACATGTCGAACTCCAAAGACACTCTGCCGCGCGGAGGCATGCATATCCAGGGAACGGCCTGTTGCTGCACGGCGGACGATTCTCCGTCGGTCAATGGTCACACGGTCCATACGATGCTGCTGCCCTATCTGGACCAGGCGGCTCTCTTCAAGAAAATGAACTTCAATGTCTCGTGGAGCGACCCCTCCAATGCCTCAGCGATCAACACGCTGATTCCGGGCTATATCTGTCCGAGCAATATTCGCTCGGCACCGCGCACCGCGGCCAATGGTCAGCCTGTGCAACCGCATAACTATCCGGGGGCTGGTTCCCACCACGGTTGGGCTTGGTGCGGAAGACATGGAAGCAGCACGATCAACGGCGTGTTTTCGGCTCGCTGGGGCATTCGCGAACCATCCGGTGCGGCTGGCGATCCCGTCCTAACGCTCTCTTCGATTATCGATGGGACCAGTACGACGATGGCCTTTTCGGAATTTGCTCAAGCGATTCCTGACGTCAATACCTGGAACAATCTCGATATCGGCCGCGGCTGGGGCGAGCCGTGGTTCGGCAGCACAACCTTCTCGGTCGGGCCCCTCTCGACCCCCAACAGCAAGATCTCGCAATACCCCAATTACAACGCCAGCAACGCGAGAAGCTACCACACGGGGGGCGTGCATGTCCTGTTCATGGATGGTGCCGTCAGGTTTGTTTCCAGCAATATCAACGGAGCCACCTGGCAAGCCTTGGGAACGCCCCTGACGCGAGAAACCATCGGCAATTTCTAAGTCGCCCCGCAATCGACTTGCGACCGCTCCCGAACGGTCCCGGCTCTAATACTTCACAGCCTCGGAGTGCCTGGGCGACTTTTTCAACGGCCTTCCACGAAAATCCGTTCAGAGCCGGAAGGAATTGCTCTCCCGACTTCTTCACGGCCGGTCGGCCAGACGACGCGCAGTTGGTCGATCGTCTGGCCCTTATCAATGGCCAGCATCAAACGCGGATCGCTGCTGGCTTGATATCCGCCCCCCGCTGGGACGAGCTGCGTCCAAATCTGTCCCGCGACGTGATATTCCACGCGTGCTCCCAGAGCATCACGCGAGGCCGTTGTTCCGATGAGCCGTAACCGAACACTGTGGCTCTTCCGCCGGCTGTCGTTGCGAAGCACGGAATGCGGTTGGCCGAGTTGCGTCACCACAAGATCGGTGTCGCCGTCGTTGTCGAGGTCTCCGGTCGCGACCGCACGGCCGAGCCACTTCTGATGGAAGTAATCCCCCGCGCTCTGTGAGACGTCGTGGAATCGTCTCCCGTGATCGTTTCGCAACACCTGCGCCGGCATCTCGTAGGCATGACCCATTCGCAGCGGACGCAGATCCCAGACATGCCCGTTCGCCACGAATAGGTCGGGATAGTGATCGAGATCAAAATCGGCGAGCACCGCTCCGAAGCCCAGCATTGGGCGAGAGACCGGGTTCAATCCCAAGTGGGAATTCACCGGTCGAAAAGAAGCGTCTCCCAGGTTCTCGAAGAACGAGTTCACTTCGTTCTCGAAGTTGGTCACGCACAGATCGAGATGTCCGTCGCCATTGTAGTCCGCGCAGGCAATCCCCATTCCCGACATCGCGGTCCCCTCGGCCGCCACGGCCACTCCGCGCGAGACTCCCACCTCTTCAAACTTCATCGCGCCGCGGTTCAAGAACAGAAAATTCTCGACCGTGTCATTCGCCACATAGATGTCGAGCTTCCGATCTCCATCCAAGTCCGCGAGCACCACATCGAGTCCTTTGCCTTGCGGGATCGCAATACCCGCCGCGTCCCCCACTTCGTGGAATCCACCGTCGCCCTGGTTGTGATAGAGCCGATCGGGCTGCCCTTGTCGTCCAAGCGGGCCGCACGAGATGGGGATCGGCGGTTGATGCTGCGTGTAACAAGCCGGCTCGTCCGGGGACCATTCCACATAGTTCGCAACATAGAGGTCGAGGTTCCCATCTCCGTCGAGATCGCCGAACGCGGCGCTGGCGGACCACAGTGTATCCGACACCCCAGCCGAATGAGTGACGTCGTCGAACGAACCGTCACCCCGGTTGTGCCACAAACGCTGTCGGCCATACTCGCAGACAAACAGATCGGGAAAGCCATCGTTGTCGTAATCGCCGACGGAGCAGCCCATGCCGAACCCGAACGCCAGCAGTCCAGACGTCGCCGTGACCTCTTCGAATCGCAAAGCGCCGTTACCGGTTCCGGTCACGTTGCGATACAACCGCTGCGACGCGGTCGGCCCCGCTCGCTCGGCTGGACGCTCGAAGTGCGATCCGTTGGTGAAGAAGATGTCGAGCCAACCATCTTGATCGAAGTCGAACAAAGCCACGCCGCCACCATTTTGCTCGGTCATGAAATGTTGCGGACTCGGACCACCGTAGTAGGTGAAGTCGATCCCGGCCGCTTGACCGACCGACGTGAAGCGAATCGCCGAGTCCACCGCCGATCCTGTCGGCAAGCGGATCGGTGGATGACTAACGACAACCGGATCGCTACGAGTCGGTCGAAGTCGCCACGCCACGCAGGCCAGCAGCACGAGCAGCAGACCGCCACCAATCAGGATTCGGAAGCCTCTTCGCATCACGGTCTCCGCTCAAATGTTGGGGTAGCTATCCCTCGCGCGGTGTCGAGTGAGTCGTTTAACCGCAAGCCGGAGGCGTGCGTGCTGGACGTCGCGGGTGCCGGACCTCGCGCACGCCTTTTGAAGTTGCGCTCTTTCGAGCAAATTCGACCGTGACACCAAGAAAATGGCCCGAATTCATTCGTTTCATTCCTTTGACCAGATTCCTTTGATCGTCATCCTTAGTCACAGGTTCGCCCTAGGAATCAAAGGAATCTGGTCAAAGGAATGAAGACAACCTGAGAAATTGACAAAACGGTGCGGAGCCGAGTTCAAAGCGCGCCACTTCAAAACGCACGCCTCCAGCTTGCGGTTAAACGATCGTGCCGCAAACGAGAAATCACCATCCATACGATTCGTCTTCCTGTTGTCTTCCACAGAGGATGCTCGCAAATCGTCACGAACCGAATTGCCGCCAACAACGCGACGGAACCTCGCGAGCAAATTCGTGCAGCAGATCGGCAAGTCTTTCGCACATCTCCGGGGTTGGCTCGGTGTGTCGGCCACGCATGACGATCTCACTGAGTTCGGTTTGAAAGCCCTCAAGCTCGTTGGCTCGATGCAACCGCCGCGTGGCTTCCTCGTGTCGCCCCAGTCGCTTCAACAGGAGTCCTTCGCGATGCACATACCGCAACTCACCCGGCCGCTGTGAGGAGGCGTTCGCGATCGCTCGATACGCGGCCTCGACATCCCCGTGCTGCTCGGCAATCAAGCTGCGCAGGAACCACGCCTGATCGTCCTCCCGATCCTTCACGAGTTCGGCAGCCGCCTCGATCTCACCCTCTTCCAGCAGGAATTCGGCGACGACGTTGCAGGTCTCACGATGATCGCGACGTTGCGCCAATGCCGTTTGAAACGCGGTGCGTGCCTCATCGAGTTCGCCGATCTGCCAATGGCAGTAGCCCAACGCGAGTTGCACAGACGACTGCCCCGGTTGCTTCCGATCGACGTCACGCAAGTAGCCGATGCCCTCGCGCGGGAGTTGCTTGCGAAACTCACAATTCAGCAGTTCGATAGCCGCCGCGATGTCTTTGGGATATCGAGCCAGGTGAGCTTCGAGAAGCTCTTCAATCTCGCGCGTGCGAAACTGATTGAAGTACAGCCACCGCAGTTCCTCCAGAGCTTCCGCCGAGTTCGGAAATCGTTGCAGGTGCGATTGAAGTGCCGCCTCAGCGAGGTCGAGTCGTCCCTCAACCAGATGCTGCTTCGCGAGCGACAGCCCGGTGATCGAGTCGCCGCTGATCGAGTCGCCGCTGATCGAGTCGCCGCTGCCGTCGCGAAAGTCGAGTTGCCACACAACTCCGATCACAAGACCGCCCAGCAGGACCGCCAGACCAGTCATAAGCCATGATCGGCGACTTGGCGATCGACCAGCCTGTGGAACATTTCCATTCATCCGAGAATCGTCTGCCAAGCCTGAGTGAGTTGCCGTGCGGCACGATCGAAGGTTGCGACAACAGACTTCAATGTCTGCTCTGAGCCTGTGGCAAATCTCTTGTACCAAGCCTGCGGGCCGTTCGGCTACGGAGGCAAATTGTTGCCCCCATCATTCTGCCAACCTCATTTGACGGAACGATGCGGCAGAATGATCTTCGGCTGGTCGCCGCGCGATCGATTCCATCGACAGTCCCCACAGCGGCGTAGTGCCAGCGGAGCTGTGTGAAGATGCGAGACATCCTCGACGGGATGAGCAACACGATCCTGATGGCGGAGCGTGAACTCGGCCAATCGACGAATCCGCGAGACGTTATCGGATGCGGACACTCTGTTAATCGCGTCGGGAGACGGTGACTTGGGATGCGAGTTGTGTGGAACAACGAGGCGCTGAAGCGGGTGATCGCACCGAGAAACTCACAGGAGACCTGTCATGACCATCTGACCGTTCGTGTTATTGGGAGCTCGTCGGCGTGCGCACGCCATCGTGCAAACGATCGCTCAACTCGATGATGCCTTCGACCTGAGCCTGATTCATCGGCTGGAATCCGACTTGGAGCGTGATCTGGCTGACATGATTCGACGCAGGATCTTTGAGGATGTCGCCGTCGAGTTACAAGACTCATCAAGCGGACTTCAAGGACGAAGGATTCGCTCGGTGTGAACGACCAAGAATTCGCGAGATTGCGAATCGCACATGAATGACGTTCGCTGATCTGCGGATCGAAGACGATCGGTCTCTCATGGCGTTGTGCCATGCGTCGCACCGATGGCATTTTCGGAAATTCAATAACGAGTGATTGAGAAAGGAGTTTGGCGGGCAGCAGTCAGTTTCTGACGAGTTGCGGCTGTCAGACGACCGGCCTATTCCCGGTTCCGCATTCGACGAGAGCAACGACGACTCGTGCGACTTTGCTGACGGCTACGAACTCGAACTGACTTCCGTGCGCTCGTCGTTCGATGGACGGTCGCAGCGGCGAAACTTCCCAGATTCTCGAATGCTTGCGTCTGCTGCTCCGCGAGGAAGACGTGCGATGCCCGTGGCGTGACGCTCCGCGTCGCGATTCACGACACGGAACGTCGTGCCACATTGCGGCTTCGCCGCCTGACGAATGTTTTGTCGGGATGTTTTCTGGGTTTCGTTTCGAGGAGGTGTGGCATGTCACGGAAATCAAACTCGTTTGAACAATGTTGGGAACTCGTCGGCCATCGAGCGGCACCACGACGGAAGTGGACTCGCAAGTGCCTGTGACTCGGGACGTTGATGGTTTGTCTGGGATACATCTTGAAGCTGGTCTGGTTCGGCTGGACGAGCGGCAGCGCCCGGATGGGCCACGCCGCTCCGAACCGCAACGGGAAGCGCTCTTGAGCACCTTGAAATCATTCAGTTCACCCGCACGCTGTCCACCGCGCTGCCGACCAAGCAAACCGGAACCGCCACTCGAACCGCGTGACTCCAACCAGATCGTTGTGATTGAGATTCCGAATTCTCCTGTCCCAAATTTTGGAACTGCTCGTGAATCAAGGCTCGGACTTCCGTCGAGTTTTCGTCCCAGCATCCATGCCGGCTCCCTCCTCCTTGAGCAGAGAAAGAATTCCGACAATTGCGAACGCCGAAAACTAAACATTATTTCAAACATAGAATCCGGCAGAGTCAGCAGAATGTGATCTCGGTCGGCATGTTGTCCGAAGGCTGGGACGCGAAGACCGTCACGCACATCATGGGTCTGCGTGCGTTTTCGAGTCAGCTTCTGTGCGAACAAGTCGTCAAACGTGGCCTGCGACGCACGAGCTACGAGGTCGATCCAGAGTCCGGCTTGTTCCGCGCCGAGTACGTCAACATCTTCGGCGTGCCGTTCACCTTCCTGAAGTCGCGAGCCAAACCGAATCAAGGAGACCATCTTTCTGGACGCGCAGATTCAGGATACGCCGACCGATCTCGCTCTCGGTCAGGAGTTCGTCTTCGTGAACAGTTTGCCGACGCTCGTTCGAGCAACTTCGGGTCTTCGGCGGAGATGGCTTCGTTGCGCTTGTCGATTCGTTTCGACAACCTCTCTTTCCAGTGGTTCTTTTCGCTGACGCTGAGTCCGGGCATGACATGGTCCTCGCTGGCGCTTTTTGAAGTTGCGCGCTTTGGGCTCGGCTCCGCACCGTTTTGTCAATTTCTCAGGTTGTCTTCATTCCTTTGACCAGATTCCTTTGATTCCTGAGGCGAACCTGTGACCAAGGATTACGATCAAAGGAATCTGGCCAAAGGAATGGGGTTGTGAGTGACCGGTCTACTTTCCGGTTGCCGTTCCCTTGATCGCCGTGCTGACACGAATGGTGTTCGTCGCAACGAAACGCGGCCGCACCACGGGCACTCCTCCGACGACTCAATCGCAATCCGAGCGGTCTGAATCGTCGGCTGATCCGTGTCCGATGACGGACTGTCATCGGGGGTGGCCCACTTCATCAACCACATCAACCCGATCACCGGCCACAACGGACACAGCGCCAACATCGGCAGCCAGGTCTTCGTCACCGACAAGACTCTGTGGAAGTCAGACATGATGTGGCCTCCCGAATGAGTGAGTCGGCGAGCGGGGCCGGCGTCAGTCCCCGGTGTTTTTGGTGGTCATCGTGACCACCAGGGGCTGACGCCTCTCCGCTCGGATGATCGTCAGAGTTTCGCCCACACACTCAGCATCCCGCCGCCAGTCACGAGCACCGATCCAACTTCATGGTGCTTGAATCACCAACTCCGGACGAGCTTTGCGAAGCTGTTCAATGCCGGCGGGAGTAATGCTTTTCAGGCCACTGAGCGAAAGCTTCTTCAACGACTTCGATGCCGCGAGCGACTGCAGGCCGGTATCGGTCACTTGAGCGCTGCCGAGCTTGAACTCTTCGAGCATTGGCATCTGAGCGATCAGCGGCATCGAATCGTCCGTCACGGTCGGGGCGTGCGAAATGTCGAGCCGGCGGAGCGTGGCGATCTTGGCCGCGTGGGCGATACCGCTGGGTGTCGCCTGGTTGTAGAAGCCGCCCAGGCAATATCTGGCCAACCGGCGATATCGCATGAAAATGCTGGCGGTTTGAATGTTTTGCACATCGACGCCGTTCAGCCTCACGTTTCGCAGGACGACGATTCACGTTCCAACCTTTCGCATGTCGCCGCGCCACAACTGTTCGATGCCAATGACC
>JBJXEX010000027.1:0-2730 GCA_046156195.1 Planctomycetaceae bacterium
AAACGATGCGGAACGCTCTGGATTGTGCCATGACGGTCGGTGGTCACTCCGATTCCCACAACGTAGTCAACCAAGTCGATGTGCTGTGAGACGCTGCCGAGCTAGTACGGCAAATTGGCTGCTCTTCTCCAAACCGATAAATCGGCGGCCAGTTTCGACGGAAGCGACGCCGGTAGTGCCGGAGCCGCTGAACGGGTCAATGACGAGATCGCCGGGCTGACTGGCGCAGAGAACGATCGGGCGGACGAGGGCCAGTGGGAGTTGGGTGGGAAAGTCGGGAAGGCGTTCACGGCTGTTTTCGACGAGACGGGGGATGCACCAGACGTTGTCCCAAAGTTTGCCGTGGGGGTTGGCTCGTGAGTCGGCGTATTTGGATTGGCGGTCGGACGGGCGCGAGACGGCGTCCGTGTTGAAGACAAAACGACGCGGGTTCTTGACGCAGTAGAAAATGTGCCGCGAACAACGATTGAAGTTGTTCGTGCAATTCACGCCGAATGTCTCGTACCACTTGATCCACGAGCGACGATGCAAGCCAGCTTCGCGGAGCAATAGGCCGAAGTGGTCGGCATATTCGTCAGAGATCATCACCCACAGACTGCCGTCGTCGGTTAGCACGCGGACGCACGCTTTGATCCAGCGGCGGCACCATGCGAGATATGCTTCGTCCGCAAGCGAATCCGCATTGCGGCCTGGACCGTAGTCGATGCCTTGATTGTACGGCGGATCGGCGAAGGCGAGTCGAGCCGTTCCCGGTTTCAGCTTCGCCAGTTCCTCGATGCAGTCGCCACAGCGGATTTCCCAATTCGATTCGTCACGACGCGGACGAGCGGCTCTCGACAAACGCCGTTGCTCTTGGCGTTTCGATTCGCGATCGGCTTCTCGTTTGGCGACGGTCAGCCGTTGTGCTCCGGCTTTGACTTGTTCGTAGAGTTTCGGAGCAACCTGTTTCAATTGCTGAGCTGCGCGGATTCGGCGTTCCGAGACGCGATACGTCACGGCCACGGTGCCGCGAGAAGTCTTCGTTCTCGACTGCTTCCCGACCGATGTGATCGGCAAGCTATCGCTCGGCTTCGCCCGGCCGCGACCGCCGGTCAGTCCACCCAGCCGAGCGCGTTCCCGTGTGGCGATCTGGCTCAGAATCTCCATCTCTTCCCGCGCGAGGCACGCTCGTTGGTCGTCGGTCAGGTGACGGCGTTTGGTGGCCGCTCGCAACATGTAGAGGACGGGATCGTCGCCATTCAGCGGAGCGCGGATTACGGGGACTCGTTTGATGCCCAATTGCTTGGCCGCCAGATAGCGGCTCCGGCCATCGACGATGACGCCTCCGTCAATGATCTCGATGGGAACCCGAATACCTCGTTCGGCGATGTCGGCTCGAAACTCCGCATCCTGCTCCGGCGGCATCCGGGGAACGCGGTTCGCTTCGGGATGAAGTCGCAGTGATTTCAGGGATACAAGTTTCATTGGGAGTTTGATGCAAACTCATGCGGCGCGGATTCGCAGACCGGAAACGCCGTTCAGCGCAAGGGGAGAGAGGCCAGTGGTGCCGCTCTCCAAATCCTTTCTTGTTGATGACTGTCAAACTGCCGGAATCTCGACGGTTAGTAACGATCTTCACCGCCTTGGTCACCGTTCTCACTGTGGCCGTTCCCATTCGAGCGTTCCGCAGCTTGCTCGAAGATCCATGTGTGAGCTTGGTCGCAGACTTTCGCCACGAGTGGCAAATCGTCGCGGCCGAAGCTCGTCGAATCCTTCCATTCGTTGCCGTCCTTGTAGAGCCGAGTAATGGTCACGTTGTGGCGTGGACCGTTCTCCGTTTCGTTCTGCCAAATGGCAGCACGGATGCGACCGAGGCGAACCTCGTGAACCGGGCGGTTCTTCGCTTCTTTGGGTTTCGGTTTTGTGGCGGTTGCCATGAACAAGGTCTCCTTTGATGGAAGAAACAGGCTGAGAAACCACCGCTCTCGAACGTCGAGAGCCGGTTACGGATGTGGTCGAAAGCACTCGCACAACGGCGGCAATGAATCGACCATCTCTTGCAGCACGGAATTGCAGAACCGGATGACGATCGCCCGTTGCCGAGCGGAATCATTCCGATTCCCTTCCGATGTCACCGGTGAAAAGCCACCGCGATCCAGCCAGTCGAGCAACGACTGTGCGAGTTCACGAACAGCTTCCCCGTCGTGAACGCGAAACGCCTCCTGCAATTGATCCCAAGCGGCTTGCGGGTCCATGCGACACCGCCTTACGCCACGAGGGCCAGCGACAGGAGTTGGGCCACCTTGTAGTCGGCGTCAGCACGATCAGCAGCGAATGTGATTCGTTGCGTGAGCCGCGTCAGTGCATCGACCAACGCGAAGATCGTGAACCCGCCCTGGGCACGGGCAATTTCCATCGCATCTTTGATGTAATGCTGAGGAATCCCGTGCTTGACGAGTTCTTTTGCGACCTCTTCGGAATCAGAACCGAGCCGCGTTTGCATCGCCTTCTTGAGCACTTCGGCAAACTGGTCGCGGCGAGCATCTCGCTTGGCGATCAGGGCTTCGATGTGCCGGCGAATCTCCAGCAAACCGTCACGGACGTTGGCCGTGTGCTTGCGTGAAAACTCGACGACTTGCGTCGCGTCCCACACGATGTGGTTCTGACAGACGCGCTGGAACCAGAACGACTGCATGCCGAGCGAACGGCGGCCGACTTCCGAGTTCCAAACGAAAAATCCCGGCGCGAACG
>JBJXEX010000030.1:0-31100 GCA_046156195.1 Planctomycetaceae bacterium
TCCGTTTCGAGCTCTCGGAGTATCAGTGGGATCGCGTCCGGCCCCATGCCAATGATCTGCAAATAGCTGGAATTAGCGCACACATGGTCAATACGCGAGAGATGCTTCGTTTCACGCTTCCAAGCATTGGCCAGACGCCGGAATTCCTGCTCCAGTTTTTGGTCTTGCTTTTCGATCAGCATATTCTACTCAACTGAAACGAGAGTGTGCGTCATCAGTCTGTCCCGAATGATCAAACATCGCGTACATTACACTGGTTTATAAAGCAAACTCTCCCAAACCATATTCGAGTTTGACGTTATTTTTCCATAAGGTCCAGGAAAGTTGGGAGAGCCCGCTGAGTAAATTGTAGATTCGTTGCCAATTTCCCACAACGACGACGATGACCTTTCGGTGAATGTGGGGGGAAGCAGTCCGCCAGTCGCTGGACCGAGCGGAAGCGGAGCCCATAGCGCCCGGCCCGAAGGGCAACGCCCAATTGCCATAGAAGCAATACCAGGGCCGGCTGAAACTTCATCCCGAGGCCAGCCGTGTACTGGAATTGCCACCAGACAGCGATGCGTTTGTACGACTGCGCATCCTTCAGCCTTACGTTCAGAAAGGCGTGGTCGAGCCGCTGACGGCGGGACGAGAAGCGGTTGATGTCGGTCATGATGCCCTATGTCGTTCCGAAGCGTTAGTCATCGTCGGCGAGCAGCGGTCCCGTTTCGCTTCGTAGGTGCTCGGTGTAGGCGGTAAGGCATTGCCTCACAGTCTCCTCAGTTGCCTCTAATCCGGAACCGAAGGCAGCGCGAAGTGCTGTGTCGCAATCGCTTGCTGGGACAGCTCGCGAGCGAACAAGTTCAAATCCGCTGTGTTCGATGCATCGCAACACGATTTGTTCGAAGCAGAGTACACGACGCGATAACCGTTCTACGATTTTTTCGGCATTTGGAAGTTTGATCAATGCCCGAAGACTTCGTTTGTCACCGGTTGCGATGATGCACCCCGAGTAGAATGCTGATGCGGAAAAGAGAATCGCTTCGCCCGAATCAATATCCAACGCGTCTTCGAACAGTTGTTGCTCCTCTGGCGTTGGTACTACATCGATCACGCCAACGCTATTCAAGAATGACGCAAGCCTAACGAAAGTTTCGATTCCCAAATTCGCTCGCGCTTTGTCGGGATGCTTGGCAACGCCGAGCTTAAAACGTGCCGTCGGAAGGACAAGGATTTCTTCAAGCGAAACACCTAACGCGGCCACTGCCCCGTCAAGAAGATTGCAGATCGCCAGTTTTTTGACGATGTCGTTGTCGGCAAGGCATATCATTCCGACGGACCATGCTGCGTTATCTTCATTAAGAATTCACTGCTGTCCTCGGGCAATCGAGACCAGTCGAGATTTCCTGCCATCTTGGAACGCACCTTCGCAACCGCATCGTCGTGAGGATCCAAGAACTTCAACGCTGCCTGGGCAACAGGGAAAAAAGACTTGCCCATCGAATGGGCATAGTGGAGTACGATATGGCCAGGATCGATCATCGATCTTCTACCTGTCTCTTGCGCCAATCTCGCGAGCTCTTCAGCGTTTGGCCAGCGGTCCGTCGCGATAAATCGACGACTTGTGCGTCCCGACAACAGCTCAATCGCAAAAGCATTCGCTTGCTGTTCTTCGAGATCTACGCTTTCTTCGTCGAGTTTCTCGTCGATCAGCGTTCCCTCTTCCGGCACATGGCCGAGCGCCAGATGTCCAAGTTCGTGCGCTAGAATGAACAGCAACCATGCTGAATGTTTCGCATGGCGGCATAGCACAATTACAGGCCGCCCATTCACGCGGGCGGCAAAGCCATCTGGACGCTTGGCGTTCTTGGGAAAGTGATCTAGATGCAAGACGGGCAAACCAATCGACCAGCAATAGCCCAGCAATTCATTGAGACCTACCCAATGGGTGTCGTCACTCAAAATTTGCTGGCGAATTTCGTCGGCGTGAATTGGAATCGTCACTGCCGGAGTCGATACCGCGGATGCTGCCAATTGAGCCGCACGTGTTGCCAATACTCGGGCCAAGGCAAGGTCGTCTTCACTGACATCGGAACGTTTCTTGAACTTGCAAGTTCCAAAATCACGCAGCCGGATAGGCTCGTCCTCGGACTGCAAAGAAGATAGTTCTAGGCCGAGATGCCGAGACAAAAGCAGTAATCCCTGAGCGTAGCCACTTGGATTCGATGCAACATCGTCCTCCCACCAACTTGGCAAGGCCGTTTTTTTGACGTAGGTGCGCGTCAGCCCTACCTCGCTTAAACGGCGATAAAGTTTCTTGATGGGATTTGCTGCATTCAAGACACATGTCCTTGCGAGTTCAGGGAAAGCTAGTCCTTCACTATACGACAAAAAACCATTCCAGACTATCTCAGTCTGATTGTCAAAAGACTCGGGGGGGGTCATCCCAATCGCTGATTCTTGACTAGTTCCCTTATCACGCGGGCGGCAGTTGCCTCTTTGGGATTGAATGAACTGCGAGGCCGACCTGCCGTGGAGGTGGTCGCAGGTGTCGCTGAACGGCTGGCGGAAAGCGTCGACGGTCCTCAAGCCGATATCATCGCTGCGGCCCTACGCACTGCGGTCCTCGAAAGTGTGGCGTTGGAATCCGGCGGCTCATACGACGATCCCGACAAGGGACTACAGGCTTTCCTCGATCATGACGGAGTCGAGGGATTGTTTGAACCGCGCTACGTTTCCGCCGCCCATTGGGTTCCGTCGAGGAGCATCAGGGGCGTTTCGTCGGTGAATGATAGTCCACCCGCCAGCGGATGCTCAGGCGCGCCCGTGTTCGAAGCAGCCTGGACCGGAGGAAACGCCCTAAGAGGCTGCGGATCATTGTGAAGCCACGTTCCGCAGTTTCAGCGCAAGCGTCTCACGGATGGCAGCGGAATCTCGAAGTCGGGCTTCCAGCATTTCACGGGCAAAAGTGATAGGAAGGCATTCGGAGAACTTTAGACCCTCAATCGCGCGGTCATCGACAACCGACCGCATTTCCTCTACGGCTTTCTTGCGAAGCTCATCAAGAGCCTTCCGTAACTCGGGGAACTGAGTTGTGGACTCAAACGTCAACGAGAAACTGTCGTGTTCGACACGGCTGGCCGTCACCTGAGCAATCTCATTGGCTAAAGTGGCGTTGGCTCGGTTTCCAGCGAAGGTCCACCATACCAGTCTTCCGTCCGTATCGACCAGAGCCGTCGTGCTGTCATGTTCTAGCCACGGAAATTCAAGTCGAGTTATGCTGATCAGCTCTTGGGCGCGACGAGACCAGCACTCCGCATTTTCATCGCTCGCCAGGACTCGCTGGATTGCCTGTACCAACCGATAGCCCACCCCACCACCCTCACCCTTCCAACGACTCCGTCCCTTCTGATCCGTGGCTTCCACGAAAGCATTACGTCGCTGCCAGTCGATGTGATTCACGAGCCAGCTACGGCCACCGAGCAGCAACACTCTTGGGCCATCCTGCTTACCGAGAAAAGTCGTCTCATCGACGTAACCGAGTTCTTGCCTGCCGTGCAAAACCGAGAACAGCGGTGGCGACATGAATACAGAGAACAGTTCCATGAAGTTTCGGCGGCCGAATGTCGCTTCTCCCTCTCGTCCGAGCCAAAGTATTCCCGCGTCGTCCCAGAGTATCTCCTTTCCAACCATCCACTCAACGAGCTGCTCCCGATTGGCCTTCGGAATCTGTGCAAAGCCTTGAACGCCTTGCACCCAACCAAACCAATCTGCTTTGCCAATCCCAGATTCCTGGAGCGCCAACGCCATGAGTTGCTGGGCGAGGATGTGGTAGGGCAGCGGTGGTGGAACGATGGGTTCTATGTAGCCCTCGGACCAAAGATCAATCAGCCCGGCAGCCTGAATCAGTGATTCCTCCTTGGTGGCCAGGAACAGGCAGTTGCGTGTCGTGCCGGCACGGCGACCAGCGCGCCCCATTCGCTGAAGAAAACTCGAAACAGTTCGCGGCGAATCGATCTGGATCACTCGATCAAGATTGCCAACGTCAATTCCGAGTTCCAAAACGCTGGTGGCAACGATCACACAATCATCGCGCGAAGTGAATGCTTCCTCAGCTTGGTGGCGTTGTTCGGGACTAAGGGAGCTGTGCGTGACAAAAGTTGTCGTGTCCAATCCACGAAGTGCAGTCCCAAGCTGCTCGGCCTGTGAGCGGCTATCGACGAACACAAGGCGCTTTTCGCCACGGTGCAGACGTGAAATCACGACGGCTGCGTTTTGCAGTGAACCGACATAATCGAGTGCTACATCCGCCGGGCTCTCACTTCCTTTGGGCGGCAGAACAACACTCCGCTTGCCGTAACACGATCCGGCCAACCAATCCACAAGAGTTTCCGGATTCCCGACTGTGGCAGATAGTCCGATCCGCTGCAGTTCGCGGCTGGCCAGCCGTCCGATTCGCTCTAAAACCGAAAGCAAGTGCCAACCGCGATCATCGCCAGCGAACGCATGAATCTCGTCGATAATCACCACGCGGAGATTACTGAAGAGACTTCGCGCATCAACGTTTCTCGACACCAGCATGACTTCCAACGACTCAGGCGTCGTTAGTAAGCAGTCTGGCGGATCACGCAGGACTCGCTTGCGAGCCGATTGCTTGACGTCGCCATGCCACAAGTCCGACCTTCGACCAAGCAGCGTGCAGTATCTCTGAAGTCGCACGTCAAGGTTGTTCAGCAGTGCCTTGATAGGGCAGATATACAAGACACTTAGCCCTGACCATCCCTCTACCAACATCCGTGACAATGTCGGGAACAGCGCCGCCTCGGTCTTGCCGCCGGCCGTGGGGGCCAACACGATAAGATGTTGGCCGCGAAGAATCTGTGGAATGACAGCGTCCTGGAATGGCCGTAATTCTCTCCAGCCGAGACTGTTGACGATGTGATGCTGGAGAGCGGGATGTAATTGCTCGAAGGCGTTCACAGGTCTAACTCGATTTCATCGACATCCCCAGCACCCATCGCTTGTCTTTCGACAGCCTTGAGCTCCACCTCCGAGATGGTGAGCGCATAGTCTCTTTGCGGCTCAAAGTCGGGGTGCAGGTCAATGCGATCCAGAATGTCAGCCACCAGCTTCTTGAGAAAGATGCGCGGAGCGACGCCAATTTTGCCGCCGAGTTTTCCGGCGACAGCTTCCGCTAGTTGACGAACATACCGATCATCGCAGCAGTTGCTGATTCGGTCGGCGTCCTTGCTCTGTTGTTTGAAGATATCCCGGATTTTGCAGCCCACCAGACAGAGCCGTTCCAGATCGAAGGCCGGCAGCCGAATCTGCACGGCCCGTGGGTTGTCGAATCGGACATCCGTTTTGAAATCGACGTGCAACCGTTGCGCAAGTGGCTCCAATCGCCCGATGCCTTGCGGCCCCTCGAAGAATGACGGCGTGCCCGTGATCAACAAATAAAGTCCCGGAAACCGTACGGAATCAACTTCGTCGATGAGTTGGCGCAATGCGTTCAAACTCTTGTCGCGAACATCGCTGCGAACGCGTTGAATGGTCTCGACTTCATCGAGGACCACTAGCAATCCGGCGTGTCCCGAGTCTCGTAGCACCGTGAGAACCCCCTGCAAGAAGCTCAGTGCGCCGTAGTGATCGATGTCCCCTTTGACTCCGGCGAATCGTTTGGCGCTTGCAGCGACGTTGGGCTGCCCAGCAAGCCAGGCCAGAATGCCGTCTGCCGTCGCCTGATCCCCGGCGCCGTGCGCTTGCCGGTAGCCACGCAACGCCGCACTGAACATGGGGGCCGTTTCGCAAACTTTGGCGAGACGCTGCTCCAACAGCTCGTTCGTCCGAGCCAGCAGCTTGGCTTCATCGTTCGCATCGATGGCTCCTTCGGCCAGCACGTCCTCTTCCAAAGTATAAAACCAACCATCGACAATGTTCCGCAATGCCCCCTGGGCAGTATCAGCCGTGGCAAGTCGCTCTGTCAGTCGGCGGTAAACCGTCTCCAGACGATGCAAAGGGGTTTCTGTTTCCGAGACCTGCACCTCCGATGTAGCGAATCCCATTTTGCGCGCGCGGTCTCCCAACCAGCGTGCGAAGAATGTTTTTCCGCAACCGTATTCTCCTCGGACGGCTTTGAAGACGCTGCCACCTGAACTGACCTTCTTCAGCTCCTCGTCCAGTGCCGATTCAAAGCGATCAAGACCAACGGCGAATGCGTCCAGGCTGCTACGCGGCACCGTGCCTCGGCGCAGTGCGTCGATAATCTCCTGTTTTCGCTGTGGGCTGATGCTCATCGTTCCCTCTTACACCAAGTCAAATTGCCGACAGAGTAGATTGCGGTCCAGTTCAACGGTGTCCGACGCCTCGTCACGCGTGAGAACAAGAAAACCATCGACATTCAAGACTCGCTGCGCGATTGCCAATAGTCCGCGCAGCCGCGTGGGGGAGAATTGAATCGATCGGGCAAGTGCCGGCGAGGTGATCTTGCCGCCGCGTTCATCAATCGCCATCAACAGTCGCGACAACACTTCATTCGTCGGGACCGCGCGGCCACCCAATCGTTTCTGTTCCTCGAAGACGGGTGATGACAGAAGGGTCGCAACCCATTCAGAGGCCGTGATAACAACCGCAGGAGCAACCGCTGCGGACGGCTGTTGAGCGGGTTCTTCATCCAATGAAAACAACAAGCCCGCCGGTTTTTCTTTCGGCTTCTGTGGTTTGAGCTTCTGCAATGGTTTGTCGTCGCCGCCCACCGAAGACGTTGCCACGTCCCACCAAGCTGGCAGGTCAACGGCTGCCTCAACCCATCCGGCAGGGAAGTCATCGGTGACGTTCAGAACCGCAATGGGAATGATCATCTCCTGTGGAGACACTCCCCCGTGATAGCCATTCTTCTTGATGCCATAGCGAACTCGTTCCGTCCAAGGGGCAATGAGCGTCTTGGACTCCGGAATCACAACTCGCGGTCCCGAAATGCGAAGCTCACCGTCCGTCGGGCTACCATCGTCCATTCGCCAACGCTCGCCCCCTTCGTATGCCTGACCCTTGGCGTTGCAGTCGAGGATGTGGCCATGATCGCTGATCATGACGACGGTTCGGCCAGCGGTCTTGGCTTCGTGTAGCAGGACCGGCAGCACTTTGATTTCGTCGCGAGACCATCGTGTGTCGATCTGCTCGCCCTTCAGCAAATGGTCGTCAACCGCGTTGACGACGACACCGACGATTCTCCGATGTGACGAACCGATCTCCCGGCGGATATCTGCCGCAAGACTGGCGTCATCAGACTCGTGAAGAGCAGCTTTGTGAAATAGCACGGGAGGGAAGCCGCTGCGGCAGGCCCGCAGTAGCGCCGGATGTTCCGCGAATCCAGACTTCTCGTTTGCCGAGTGTCCCTGCATCAATCGACCGCACAACAGACTTGTACGAGACACTTCGGTGACACTCGGAACGGTTGCCATTGCCGGACGCAATCCAATTCCTTCTTCGGCCAAAAGCACCCAGTCGTGGCCGAGCACGTCTGCCATCAACTCCCGGAATACCGCGACGCTCATGCCATCGACCACGATGACGAGCACCGGTTTGTGAGTCGCAATCGGTGCCACGATGCGGTCGAGAACCTGTTCGACCGGAACAATCGTGTCATCCGAAGTCTTGGATGCGGTCCAATCTTGCAAGAGTTCTGCGAAACGTCGCGATTGCCGTTCGCGGATACTCGTGACGGAATCGAAGAGCTTCGCATACGCTTCCGACAACTCGCGGACTGGATCTCCCGAACGAAGAGTCAGCCGCGCCCAATCAACAAAGCCGCCTTCCGCAAGATGCTGGCTGGCTGCTTCCGCCAGAGACTTGAATTCCTGCGTGTCATCGCGATCCATGATCCAACGCACGAGTCGCATTGCCATATCGACCCGCTCCAGGCGTCGTCGCTCTCGACTGTGCCGATCGTGTTGCGAGATCGACTGACGGATGGCGAAGAGTGAATCGAGGCTCTTCGGAATGCTTGTTGAAAGTGACTCCAACAATCGCTTGCCAAAGTCCGCGAGACGGAGATCGAATCCCAACGGTGAAGTGTCGCTGAGCAAGGCGTGCGACTCGGCTCCGACCTCGCGCAGAATTTCGTCGGTTCGTTGGAGCAACTGTTGCTTCAACCTCGTGTCGCTCAGTTGGAGCCGCACAACCTCGGTCGCGGATGCGGCCCAGCGGTCGATGATGGCCGGGTCCGGCGACTGACCGCCGAGATACCGTTCCTCCAGCTTGCCGGCCGCCTTTTCAAGTTTCCCTTTGGCCTGTGCATGGAACACCACGCCGGCGGCCAAGCCAATTGGTAAGGCATCAGGACGTTCATTGCTGGCGACGCAGTGAAGGACCGTGGCAACGGTCGGACCAGCGGACGTCACCAGCCATTCGATGGCTGCTTCTCGAAACATGGACGAAGTGCTTCGGAATCTGGCGACGTGACTTGGATTGGTGGACCATTTGAGAAGTGCCAAAAGGTCCGGGCAGTTGGCGTCCAATCCGATGACTCGATCGAGCAGAATCGTCCAAACGGTCTCGGCATCCAGGAAGCCGCTTGCGACGGGAGGAAAATCCTCGGTCGGGTTCAGCTCCACCAGCATTTCGGCGATCCAGCCGTAGCGTGTGATTCGCGGGTCGATCGTCCGAGCCTGAAAGAGCGCCTTGACGGCTTGCCAACTTTCGAGCGGAACGAGCTTGCGTGGCTTCAATCGCACAAGAATGTCGTCGCCGATTTCGTGGTCGCCCAGGTCCGTGATGAGAACGGTTGTGACACTGTCTCCACCTTCGCGCAAGGCCAACCGCATGGCGAGCGGTGAGTCACATTGATGGATGAGGCAGGTCTCTCCTCCATCGACTTGGCGAGTGTTTCCAGTCCACTTCACTGTCGAGCGAAAGGCCACACTTCGCGTGTTCGGAATCTTCCTTCGGATCGCGGCAAGTTGGGCTTTGATTTGTTTGAACGTGAGAGCGGCCTGCGTCATGGCGCACCTCCACCTTCTTCGATAATCCAGCTCACATTCAGTTTGATGTCCCGCCCCGGCTGAAGTTCATGATTCAGATCCGCAAGCAGAGTCTGTGCATCAGTCAGTGTGAGATTGTCGCGTGACTCGCTGGCGACAACGCGCCGCTTGGACTGAGGCGGTTTCGTTTCCGGCGGCATCGGACGTGGACCGGGGTCGGGGCTGGGGGCCACCGGCTTGGGTGCTTCCGTAAGAAGGCGAACGGCTTTGAATTGAGCCTCCTTCAACGCTGGTCCCAGAACAATGACATGCTCGTCGGCGACCATCGCCTGTCGAACGGACGCACGAATCGACGTGGCCTGTGCCTCACGGTCGTCAACAAGTTTTCCAATGGCATCGAAAATCTCCCAGTTCGCGCCGTCAATAATTCCAGTCAACTGGGCCGCTTTGCTGAGACACTCGCCCATCGCCGGTTCCGTCGTGGCAATGGCCGCCGTCGCCAACATCGTGACGATCTGAGACACATCGCAGGAATTCAGGCGGTCCACTAGCGCATGCGTTGCGGATGCGGTCTTCATGCGATCGGCGGATGCTGGATCGACTCCCAGCTTTGCCATTCGGTCTTTCAACCGTTCGCACAACGCCAAACAAGCTGCGCGAGAGTCGGATGCCTTTTTCTTGACGGCACTGGACAGGCTGGCGACGGTGCTGGCTTTCAGGAGAGGCGATGAATTCTCACCAAAGATATGGCCGGCTCGTGCGACGGCCGTGTCCCATTCCGATTGACCGGGGAGCTTTTGCTCTTGAAGCACGAGATCGTCAGAAAGACTCGCCAACGAGCCTTCGACGGGAACGTTGTGGCGCAGGAAGGTGCGGTTCGTTTGCTCGGCAAATACCAGAATCACCAGATTCTGAGCTTCCTTCGACAATCCCATTTTGTGCGGCAGGTCAATCCACTTGCGAAGCTGTCCGACACTGATGGTGGTCGCGGTCTCTGCTGCCTTCTTGCTGAAGTGATTTCGCCAGTGGTGGCCAATGACAAAATGCGTCGCGTCGTGGCCCATCTCGCCGAGCATCAGCGGATCGGCAATATGCCGGATGAGGGACCGGATGGTTTTCTCGACGGCGACTCGACCATCGGGCGACTGAGTCGCTTCGCTCACAACGGCATGGACCTTCTTCAGATTGCTGAGCTTGACCTCCGCCTCGAAGTCCGGTGCCCCCGGAAACTCACTGGCCAGTGCCTGACTCAGCAAGTGATTCATTGCACTGCCGAGATTGGCGGCGACGGGCGGTTGCGGGTCGAAACCGTCCCACAACGAACAGAACTGCTCGTGTTGCTCCAACTCGTGAGTCGTGTCCAACGAACCGGGCGTGATGGCATCCAGTCCGTAAGCTGCATCCAAATGATTCTGGACACGCTGACGCAGAACGCTCCGCTGATTCTCCAACAGCGACTTCGCGCCTTGCCGGTCCTGGGGAGAGAGATGGTTTGAGTATTGGTTGAATCGCTCACCGGTCAGGATGTGTTCCAGGATGACCAGCAGCCCCAGATCCTTCCGAGCGTCGTCGCTGAAAAACTGTGGAATCCAGCACAGCGTCTTCGCTCCTTCAGGATGCGTGGACTTGAACGCCTGAAGTTTGCTGATGTCATCCTTCGGACCGTGACCTGGTTCATCGAACGGAAAATCGATCACTAGCTTCCAAGGGTCGTCGCTGTTTTCCAGGGACGTATCTGGTAACTCGCGGATGTTCTTGAACAGAACGACGCACGAGCGATTGGTGTTTTTCCAAAGGAACTCGTGGTACTGCTGAAACTCATCTTCGCCGGTGATGCCCAATTGCTCGAAGAGCATCTGCCGCACGCGGCGGATGCGATTTCCCTGATTGTCCTCACGTTCCGCCTGCTTGATGATGCCTTCGGTATCGACTCCCGAAAGCTGGACGGAGATCGACGGATTGCTTTCTTCGCCGATGCGAATCTCGCCGACACTCGCTGCCCAGTTGCGGCAACGGCGGAGAACTTCCCGTCCCTCTGTCCCTTCAATCGGAGTCTTGATCGTGCCGTGATTCAGCGCCGCCAGACGCTCCGCATTCAGGCCCCGCAGTGTTTCCACTTCTGGCACCAAAGCCGACAGCAACAGCGTCTTTACCAAACGATCATCATTGCGAAACGCGGCCCGTTTCGGGTCATTCACCGCCAGCTTTTCCAATTCTTCGCGCCGTCCATGCTGCTTCTCCAGCATCGGCAGCAGCTTCTGATGGTAGAGCCGCTTGGCATTATCGAAGTGGATCGCCATTTCCTGACTGAAGGCTTCGTCGCCGTGCGCGATGACGTCAAATAAATCACCCACGGGAACAAGGTCGCCGACCGTCAACACGTCGCGTTGATCGACCAGCAACTGCATCATCACCTTGAGCGCGGTTCGCTCGCGTTGCAGGACACTGGAGACAGCAATCAGCGTCTGCACGAGCGCCGGGCTAAAGGGATAAACCTTCCGAAACATCTCGCGATCGCCGTCACTCGTCAGCAGTGTCGTCATCACGGCGTCACGAATCTTCGCCGTCTGCTCGAAGGCGGCATCCAGTTCCAAACGGGCGGCATCGCTGTGGCATTTCAGGACTCGCCTCTCGGCGATGGCAGGCAGGTTGCGGTCTTCCAGCGTGATCTTGTGAAACCGGCCTTCCCAATGCTTGAGAGCGTCTCCGAAGTTCAGCCGGTCGGCACCGGGAACGGAGTCACCGATCAACTCGCTCAAGTCTCTTTGTCGAGCGATGAAGCTGACGATGGGAATGGGACGATCTGCGGTTTGGGCTTCGACCAGCTTCGCCAGCTTCTGACCTTCCTGATGAACGAACTTGAGATCCGCCGCATGACTGGCGAGCCACAGAATGAGTTCATCAAGAAACAGAATCAGCGTGTCGTATCCAAGATTCTTGGCGTGACGGCTGATGACCGACAAGCCCTTGTCGAGCGACACGAACGCTTCGCCGCGTCCACCAGCTTGAGTGTCGTAGGAGCCGAAAAACTTCCCCACGAGTGCGCTGATAAGTTGTGATCGTTCTTCGGAACCGGGGTCAGCCTCAACGGCGCTCTCGAACCGAGCCGCGTCCCAACCTGCGTCAACGTCACCGAAATCGCTCGCGCCTCCGGCCCCCTCGCAAAGTGCTGAGAAAAACGCATCGTCCCCCATCCGCTGCCGCAGGGCCTCGGCGTCGTGGAAGAGTCCCTCGGCCAGATACACGCCGGGAATCGGCGCGTTGGGATGCGTGCGTCGAACAAATTCGACGTAGCCGCCAAGGATTCCCGACTCGACATCGTGCGCCGCAATCATGTGATACGGGACGAGCAAAAATTTCTTGCCGGCGATCCACGAGTTGTGCTTCTGAATGGTTCCTGCCAGTTCGGGAATCGCACGGGCTGTCGTGTCGCCTGACAGAATCAGGTGCAGAATCGCCATGAAGTGGCTTTTGCCGCTACCGAAGCTGCCGTGCAAGTACGTCGCCTTGCTAGTGGATCCTTGCAACGAACCACGAATGAAGCTGAGCGCGTCATCAAAGCAACGGACAAGCTGCTGTGTCGGCACATACGAGTCGACCGTCGCCTGTGGGTCGTTCACACCTTCGGTCAGGCGCAGTACGAACTGCCCCTTGTCGATGTGCTCCGGGATGTTGATCAGTTCTTTGAGAAGTGTCATGTCGAGCAATCCCAGCGTGAACGATGTCCAACTCGGCGGTCGGTCTAGTTGTTGTTGTCACTTGGCAGCGAACGACTCAAGGTGAAACCGTGTCAAGGAACGTCGAGGCATCAAGGAACTTCTGTTTCGCTTCCGCGGGCGATTGTTGGTAGAGGCGGTGAAAGCAGCGCAGGCAATTCGCGAATGGCTCTTTGTCTTCAAGCATCCGTTTCACATTGGTCTTGGCTGCATTCACAATCGCGGCATCGTTTCTGTTGTCGATGGCATCCAGATTCAGAAACATTGCGGAGATGGCTCGCGCACGACCTTCATAAAACACACGACGTTCGCTGGCATCATCGAGCTTGAAGATGTTGATGGTGACTTGGGCACGAAAGCGATCATGCCCTGGCGGCTTAGCGGGCTGCGGAACGCAGCCGACAAACTCGATGAGCTTTTCGGGATCGTCCGCGTCATCGCCAATCGGGTAGATCAAGTACGGAAGTTCTGAGCCGCCTGCGGGTGGCTTCTTGGCCTCGGTCTTACGTTTCTTCGCCACCGGAAACAGGTTGCCTTTGAATATCGAGTTGCAGACCTTGCAAGCCGCCGCGTAGTTCAATGGGTGATACGCGAGAAATCGGTAACCGAGTTCCGCACTTCCGTCGTCTGGCTGGGCGACGACAATTCCCGCGTCGATCAAATCCTGTGGCGGTTCCCAATGCGCGACTGCGGCTTTGGGGCGAAAGTGTTCGACGTCTTGCGTAATGCGTCCTTCCAGCGGCTGCTCGCAGAAAACGCATTTGGAATGCTGCAATTCGATGTAGAGATCCTTGACCTCGCTCCACAGCCCCGTGAAATCCGAAGACTTCGGCTCGTCCGACAGGCCGTCGATGACTGCCTTGGCTCGCACAAACCAAGGGTCGGAATTCGGCTTCGAAGCCGCCGTCAAAGCCGTGATCTTGTCCTTCAGGTTATCCAAGGTCAGGGGCAGATCATCCAAAGTCTTCGAATAGCGAATCATTCGCTGGCCTCCGATCCTTCAGCCATCGCCAGAATGATGCGATCGGCCGCCTCGGTGTCGCCGTGCCGGGCTTTGCGCTGCAGGTCTTCAAGTTCCGAAACTTTGCCCGAAGCGCGCGTCGTCTTCAGTCCAAAGAAATCGGTTAGCAACATCTGGTCAGCATCCAAGCCGTGAATGCTTTGCTTGAGTCGGCCGGTCTGCGTTCGATTCGATCGGTTGTGAACTTGCAGAGTGATGATATTCATCCACTCCAGGCTGCTGGCGATCAGCGGGCTGTGCGAAGTCAGCACGAACTGCATGCGCGGCAATGCCCGTGCGACCGTGTGAACGACCTGCATTTGCCACTTGGGGTGCAAGTGGAGATCGATTTCGTCAACCAGCACCACACCGGCGCTTTCAACCAGCTTCTTTCCGGAAGGACAGCCGTAGCAGACGTGATAGAGCAAATCAGCGACCCAAGCGATAAAGGCTCGATAGCCGTCTGAAAGGCTGCGATAGGGAACCCGCATTCCTCCGCGTTCAAAGAGATACTCCCCCTCCTTCATTTCCTCGGTGAAGCGGTAGTGTCCTGGTCCGAGAAGATGATTCAGCAAATCAACGACCTGCGTATATCGCCCCTTATTTCCAGACTTCAATTGAGGCAACCAGTAGGCGAGTGGAAAGAGAGCGAACGAGTCCTGGAAAATGCTCTGGAGTCGCTGACCTCGCAAGAACGATGTCTTCGGCGCGGCACCACGTTCGGGGCTTTCGCCCGCGTCCACGCGACGTGTCGCTCCATAGGCGGCGCAGAAGAATGCGTCGTTTTTTGACTCAAACACCGGCTCCCAGAACGATGCCTCGTGGGTGCTGTCGTCGAATTCCAGCCGCTCCAATTCTCGGAGTGGTTTGAACCGGAGTAACGACTCGGCCCATTCTTGAGCTGGCCCGTCTTGCGCGTGCAACCGCAGTGACGCCGTGATCGTAGTTGGTGCGGGATGTTTGGCGGCGGATTTCACTTTGCCGGAAGCGAATCGAACATACTTGCGCAGCGGAAGCTGTGATTCTCGGGCGGCAGGTCCGAGCGAGGCCAAGGCAATGGCTTGCAGCACCGTTGTCTTTCCAGATCCGTTGTCGCCCAACAGCAAGTTGACGTTGGGCAGCTTCGGCTTGGGAAGCAAAAACTCATCCCCGTTCGGTTCGGCCTTCGGTGACCGAAATATTGAATCGGGATGCAGCAAGCGGAGTTCGTTTTTCACAAACGTCCGCACATTGGTCAGATTCAGTTTGTCGATGTACATCGTCGGAACCTCTAAGGGGATGTTCGGCGTCGGCCACGACCGCTGGTGCGGGCTGGTGGCGTCCACGCTTTGATTTCGGGGATTGTCTTATTGAGTTGCCGGGCTTCTTCGTTGACGAAGCCTTCAAAGAAGTCGCCCATGCGCATGGCGTCGAAGGCGGCGTCGGGTTCATTATGCCATTGCTTGAGCCAAGGGAGCAGTTCGATCAGGCAGGCGAGCAGTGGGATCAGCCGGGCATCGTCGGTGCCGCCGAATTCGGTTTGGACTCGGACGTAGTACGCGCTGATCGCGCGGGCTTGTTGCAGGTGGTCGTAGCCGGCCCAAGCGATGACGAGTGTGCCGTCGGGGCCTTCGCAGTGAGGGAAGCTGATCCAGCGTTCCTTGGGAACATCGAGCTTGCCGCGCAGGCGGTTGTAATCCGATTTGAGGAAGTCTTTGCCTTCATACTTGGGGGGCACGGGGATCAAATCGACCGACTCACCAGCATCTTCTCGTCGTTGCAAATCCCACGTCTGTTCCCACTCGCCATACTTTCGCAGTCCACTGGGCTTGTACCGCAGAATTGGAAGGCACGGCACGGACGCCGAATCCACGAGTTCGGCAACCAACGCCTGTACGTCGAACGCGGCATCGTTACGAAACAACTCGCCAACCTGCATGAACTCGACATCGTGCCGAGCGACGTCGGCGAGTTGGGCAACGGAGTTCAATACGATGTCCAACTTGGCTGTCGGAATGCCGGAGTCTTTCATCCGCCCATCGAAATCGAAATAACTCTCCAGCCGGTCGAGCAGCCAGATCGTGCAGGCAGTGTCGAGTTCGTCCTTGTTGCGAGTGTGATTGAAGAGTCCCTGTCGGCCGATCCAGCGGCGTTTGTAGTGTGGGTCTTCGATCAACCGAAGTTCTGAGGACTTGCTGATGGCGTCCGTGCGACGTTGCCAAAGGTCACGTAGGTCCGCAGGCCATGCGGCGGGGATTCCGTTCGGCACCGGAAAATCGTCTTCGTTCCGACCCCGCTGAATGTCGAACGGTCGGTCGCCGGCATCTAACGTCACTTCGGGCCAGTCGAGCTTGTCGGACAACAAGCTGCGATCGGCAAAGTCCCACATCGTGTAAATCGTGAAGTCAATCTCTTCCTGGAGCAGAACCATCTGTGATCGGACACGTAACCGCTCGACCTGAAACCGCTGCCAGGTTTCGCGCATCGCGGCAACGCTGCCGGGGTCCGATTCGATGGCCCGTTGCGACGTGAGTTCGGACAGACGCAAGGCCAGTCGATCCATGCGTCGGGTCAGGTCCAGCAGGCGTTCGCGAAGTGCTCCTTCTTTCCACGCTTCGGGGATCGGCAACTTGGCAAGCTGCGTACCAGAGAACGCATACGGCGCTTTGGCCTTCGATTCGATGCGGATGCCATCGCCTCCCATCATCTGCTTCTGATGCGCGACCTGCTTCATCCAGAAGCAGGCGGTGGAGCTGTTGAGAAGTCCGAGGAGAGCGAGATGGTCATCTTCGCTCGCCTCGCGCGGCAGCTTGATCACCGGGGCCGTTCTGTTGAAAACCTTCCCGTCCCGGTCCAGCACGAAATGGTTGTGTGTTGCGATCTCGCTGAACACTATCGACAACGGCGTGCGGAGCCGCTTCAGCGTGACTTGATGCCATTCCCACCACGGCCGCCCCTCTCGGAAGTACGTGAGTCTGGCGAAGGTAACTCGATTGCCAAGCACGGTTCGACATGGCCATAGCCAGCGTTCGAGACCATGTATCAACGGAAGCCCGATCAATTCGCCGTCGCGATACGGAAAGAGCGAGCTGTCGCCTTCGGCAATCTCCCAGTCCCTCACCTCGTCACCCAATGCAAGTCGTCGGATCGCGAATGGTTCGACTCGCTTTCGTACAAACGCATTGCGTGGAGCAAGCATGACTTCGTCAGCGTTTGTCATCCCAAGGATTCCAATCTCATCCACGACTGCGGAAAGCGGTGTGGAAACTCCTTCATCCAACAACTCCTTCAACTCGCTCGCTCCGCCACCACCGATGGACCACGGGTGTTTGTGAAACAGCACTCGTTCCGAATCGCCAACACTCACGAACTCGCTCTGAGAGCCAGGCTGGTCCAACTGCGCGATGATCGCCAACCACACCAGCCCCCGCGCCGGATCGCCGGGCGTCGAGGGTTCGCCCCGAATCCCCATTACCGTCCGCAGCGTGCTCGCCATCGGCGGCCGATGCCGCCCGAACAGAATCACCGTCGGCGTCCCGCAACCCGGAATGTACGCCCCGCTGGTGTCGATCACGTGCGTCAGGTCCACGCTTGGAAAGAACGCCTCGATCAGCTTCTTACCGAACTCGCGCTTCATGAAGGAATTCGTGGTGAGCTGTCCCGTGTAGCCGTTGGCTACCGAGAGTCGGAATATCTGCTCCATAAACGGCACGGCCAGCGAATACTTCATGTGGCAAGTCTTGGGATACAGCTTGCGATACCCTTCATTGGCCGCGCGATCCTTTGGTGTGATGTACGGCGGATTGGCGACGACGCTGTGGTACGTTCCCTCCTTCAAAATACGACGCAATTCCGAGGCATCTTCATTACGAAAATAATGAGCTTCGTCGGTCCAATCCTCGCCCAGCGTCAACTGCTGCTGCCGACCGTGGTAAAGCGAGTCACCACAGACGAGATGAATCTTGAAAGCCGGACAATCATCTAACCGGGTGATGTTGGACGCTCGCATCGCCGCCAGCAGCAAGCGGAACCGCGCAATCGCCACGGCATACGGATTGATGTCTACTCCATGAATGCTGTCGAGCGCCCGCTGCACCAGTGCCCGCATATTCGTGGCCGGCTCTTTACGCAGCCACCGGTCAAGGACTCGCGGAAACGCCCCCAGCAGGAAGTGACCCGAACCGCAGGCCGGATCGATCATGCGGAAGCCAACTTCCGTGAGTGGCTTGCCGTCTCGGTCGAGTACTGGAGCGGCGTCGAGTCCAAACTCATCGAGCGCCGGATTCAGCGTCCGGTCGAGAATGAACTCCTCGACAAACACCGGTGTTTGCAACAGTGCGTATTTCTTGCGAGCCGCTTCGGACAAGTCCTGATATAGATCGCCCAAGAACCGCGTGTCCCAGTTGGTATCGGTGAAGTCGTGGACCAGAGCACCCGTGTTGGCATCAATCTTCTGAAAGAACCGCAGCATCTCCCCGGCGGCATCGCCGGAGAGCCAGTTCGGCAATTCGCGAATTGGATTGTGCTCACCGAAGACATCCTTCGTCCCCGGCAGCTTGGCCAACTGCTCAAAGACCGCTAACAGATACTCGCGGTCGGTCTGCTTGGGATGACTGCGGAAATAGAGTTCGTGCTCATCCCGTGCCCGCTCCAGACGATCATCCGGGCCTGCAATCTTCGGCGGGTCAATCAGCCGGTTGTCTTCCAAGAACCGGACGAACACGCACGACAACACCCATGCCGCCGCCGCCTGAGTGATGGCATCCGTCCGCCAATCCTCGTAGTTCTGGGCTGTCCGCTCGGCAGTCTTCGCCCGGTCGTACTCCGCGCGCAATGTCATCCCGACTTCCGGCACGTCAGCCGATTCACTGCGTTCCAACAAGTCCGGCTCCAACCGCTGAAGCAGCTTTTGCAAGTCGGACAGTAAAGCGGCCCGGTCGATCATGTGCCCGTTTTCTCTTGGCTGAAGGCTCGGTGTTCGTTGCGAATCCACTGCTCAGGAATGCGAGTCCGTTGTCCGGGGCTGATGATGGGGATCGCTTTGCCATCCAACATCGCCTGATGGTCACCCGGAATAAGCATCCACACGCCGGGAATGCCATCGCGACGACCGACCTTTTCCCGCAAGCGTTCCAGTAGCGGCATCTGATCGTAGCGAGCCAACAGGCCGGGATAGGTCAGCAGCATGGTTTTGGTGGCCGAGTTGAGTCGCTGTTCGACCAACGGCATGGCTCGATTCACCAGCACCATAAACTTCTTCCACGGCTCCGAATCCGGAACGGCATCGGCATTGACGATGGCTTCCCATTTCGCGCCGGCTTTGGTGGCGACGTCTCGCAACGCTTCGATAAACAAGCCCTCGAAGTCCACCAACTCAATAGGAAATCGTTCGCACAATTCTTGAGCCGCACGCTGGTAGCACTTCGGATTCACCATCAGCGCCAAGAACGAGCCTTCCTTGATCCCACGTTCCAGTCGCTCCTCGAACTGGCGAGCATCGGCAATTTCCGGAGTGATCTCGCCAGCCACCTGCGGGCCGGATGCCGTCGCCAATCTCGAAACCGATTCGCTGCCGCTGGTGATGGAAACGACATCACGCAGACGGCTGACGTAGCAACCAACGCCCTTGCCCGTGGCGTCCCAGTTGAAATCAAAGCCGGCAGATTGCAGCAACTCGTAAAGAGCGGGGTGATCCGGCAGAGCAGCCGCTTCGGGATACCGACCGCTGACACGCTCCCGAATCTGCTGGACCGTCAGGAACGGAACGCCGTAGAGCGCACCCTGCGACAACTTGATCGCACGCGCGGCATCCATCCCACGCGGATACAGTTCCTGGCGACTAGAGACGGCCGCATGTTTCGACGCAGCAGCCGCCAGACGTACCAGTCGAGCATCCGTCAGGATGGTGGCATCGGCGGGAAGCGAGATTTCGCGGAGTCGTTGCAGCACGCGAGTTGGCGGCACCAACGGGTCTGCGTCGGCCAACGTGTCAGCCTCGTCCCCCAACCGCCCCGCATAGCTTGCCAAGTCTTGGGTTAGCGCCACGAGCACGCGACCGTGATCGCGACGAACCAGAAATCGTGGCTCGGCCATCGTCCGTTCCACTTCGGAACAGGCGCGGGCCACTGCTGTCGCCAACGCTGTTCGTCGCGGCTCATCCTGCACCGAACCACGAGCGACCAAGATTCCTTCGGCCAGTTCCACGACCGTCATCACGCCACCGGCTGTCGTGAGAATCTCAGTGATGTCGCCGCGCAGCTTGGTGAGAGTTGAATCCTTCGCCCAACGAGCCTGAAACTTTCCAACAAGTTGACCGATGCGACCTCGCGTGACGTCAACGATCGGAGCAATATCGGTTTGGCTCGGCCAAGCATCGGCCAGCCGGGCGTCCAATCCCAGTAAAGCTTGCAGCGTTTCTCGTGCGGTATCTCCCTCACGGCTGCCGGAACGAGTGATTCGCCCAATGAGTTGGTCAACACTCAGGTTGCCGGTCTCAACGGATTCTTCCGCAACCGTCGATTCCTCTCCGTCCGGCAATTCGTTTTGCAGCGGACTGCCGAGCCGTTCGCGCAGGATTCTGACCGCCGCACCAATTTCGCGCCGTGTCCTGTTGCCAACCCCTCGCATTTTCAACAGCCGCCGCATGGGAACGGTCAGCAAGTCTTCGACCGTGAGAATGTTGGCCCGGTCGAGCGCATTCGTGGCTCGCGTGCCCAGTCCCAGTTCCGCGATGTGGGTGTCAAACGTGGCTGAATCGAGCAGCCGACGAATTTCGTTTTCGTCTTCGTGATCGGACAGCGTTCCAGGTTCTTCGATGCCGACAAAGCAGTCACGCCAAGCGTCGAGCATCTGTCGAGCGTTATCAAATCGGTCTTCGGGATTGCGACGAAACGCCTTCTGGAAGAATTCCGTCAAGCTGTCGCGGAGCGACGCATCGAACAGATCGCCGTCGATGCTGGCTTCGCAATCCAGGTGAGACGGGTCACTGCTGCCGTCGCCCCACTTCGGAAAATTGTTCGGCCCAGCGGCCAGTTCAAACAGAGTCGCGGCGGCGGCGTAACGCTCGGCATTCAGATCCCAGCGCTTGTGCTTTCGCAGCGGAAGGAATGGATCAAGATACCCGGTCGTCCCGGCCCGCAGGTTCTCCGCCGGAGCACGCGACAGTGAGAAGTCGAACAACACCAAATGCAGTTTGTCGCCACGCTTGATCTGGCCGATGGCGATGTTGTCCGGCTTGATGTCGCGATGGGGGATGCCGGCCTCTTCCTCCAAGTACTTGAGAACCTCCAACAGGTCTTCGCCAAACCGCTGCAAGAGGTCGATGTGCAACCGGCCCTCGTGTCGCAACCGATCGCGCAACGTCTCGATGCGGCGCTCTTCCTTGTTGGCGAACGCCGGGTGCATCAGGAAGGCGAACCGATCGCCAATTTCCAGCGTTCCGCATTGGGCGACAATGTGATTGTGCCGCAACTTGTCGAGGATCTCGGCTTCGTCCCGCAGTCGTGAATTGTTATCGGGATCACTGGCCACCTTGAGAACGAATTCTTCACCGTCCTTCTCAACCAGTAAAACGACCGAACAACCGCCCTGTCCCAAGCGGCGAATCACTCGGAAGCCGCCCGGAAGCTGGTCATCCTTCTTCGCTCGATTGGGATCGTCGGCGAACGTCTCCAATTCAGGCGTGGTGGCCTCTTCTTCCACCTTTTCGAGCAACTCCAGAAAGTCGCCAACCGTGTCGAGCCGAACGCCCACGTCGGCATGTGTGCTCCACTGAATCAACTCCTGAAGGCTGGCGCTGGCACCATTCAGGACCGAACTGATTTGCAGCCCTTTGGTCTCGCGCAGCTTGTTGCTCAGCTCAAGGCCATTCGCAGCCGGTGGAGCGCCGGAAAAAATGTGGTAGGCGATGGCACCGAGAGAAAAGACATCAAGATGCTCGCCGACATTGTGGTCGTCGGAAATGACTTCGGGAGCCATGTACGCGGTACTGGCATCGTCAACTAATCGCTCAACGTGCGAAGTGGCGGAGATCACTCGCGAGGGGTTGGATGTCGTGGTCCCTTCGGCTCTGTAGCCAACCTGCCAATTGAAAACTTTGACCTGGTGCCGTCCATCGTCCTGGGCGGTCACCAGAACGCTCTGCGGACAGAGTGCTCGATGCACGATCCGCTTCTCGTGGGCGAACCGAATCACTTCTGCGATTTGACGCAGAAGGTCCAGTCGCTGATCGACGGTCAGTTGCTCGTGGGACTGAGCCAGAAAATGGTCCAGCCGAATTGCCTTGGGGTCGTGTTCAAAGATCAGCGCGGGGCCAAGCTCATGCTCGGTGAAGCCTTCGCGACGCAGGATGCCGGGGTGTTGCAGTGTTTCGAGTAGCTCGGCTTCCCTGCGCGCCGCTCGCTCAATCGTCTGCCGCTCGTCAATGGTCGCGCCGGTGCGGACGTTGTAGATGCGAACCCGACGACGAACATTCTTCAGCGTCGAATGGGTGGCTTGCCAGTCTTGATAACCCGGCCCTTCATTGATCAATTGGTCCAGATCGTAATCGCTGACCTTGCGGCTCCGTTGAGACGGCCGAATGCCGGCCTGCTCCATCGCCTGGGCAACCATCTTTGCCGTGGGCCGGTCATGGGTTCCCTTCGCATAGGGATCGAGACCATCGCACTCGCGGCGTTTGATTGCCGCAAGAATGCCGGGACGTACTGGCTTGTCGCCTTCGGCTGCACGATCGCGCAGACAGACATGGTGGCGGGCGGTCCCCTGCAATTCGCATTGCAGGTCAGGAGCGGAACAGAACACGATCGCTTCGATGAACGGTACTTGCCCTTTGCTCTTGCAGGCTTTCTGACGCTGCAACAAGGCTCGCAGCTTCTTCGCTTTGGAATTGGCGAGTTGATACGGATTGTCGACAGTCGTCAGCTTGCCATCGGTTTCCCAAGTCCAGGTTCCGGCATCACCGCGAAGACGCCCCGGCCGACTCTTAATCTCGATGAGGAAGAAACCTTGTGGCGTGAAGATGAGGAGATCAATTTCGTTGACGCTGCCGTCATCCGCAATGAACTCAAAGTTGCTCCACGCCCGATACGGTTCATGCGGCGGGAACTGGGCGCGCACGAAGTCGAGACCTTCCCGTTCCCACGGAAAACTCGATTCTGCGATCGTCATCCAGTTCTTCGTTGTCGCCATCTTGCGAAGCATTCCAGGTAGTCATGGGAACGTGGCCAGAACGAGCGTCATGGAGCGTTCTTTCCGTGAAGCGTGAGGGTGTTGTGTTCTTAGGCTTTCGGCTTCTCGGTCATGCGGAGCAGCCGGGTTAGGTCGCTCTTCTTGTACAAGCGGTAATTGTTCATCGGGTGACGGTGCTCGACGATCTTTTCGTCGCGTCCCCAATTGCGGAGCGTGTTCGGAGAAACGCCGAGATATTCAGCAGCTTCCTTGATTCGGAGATAACCATCGAGCTTGTCCATCTCTGGCGCTCCCAGACCGGAATGCGACCACACGGCGCAAACGCAAACCTTATCCGACCTTACCAACTTGCGTGCGGTGGAACAATCGCCGCCGCACAAGCTCGGCGACCTCGAACCGCTTCAATCGTTCTGCGGCACATTCAGCATGGGCGACTTTCGCAGGCCACTCCAACAAACGTTTCCAATCCTTGCCTGTGGAATCGCTTTGATTCGTTTCGGGGAACCGACGATTTGATAAGCTGAGACTCCCAAGACGATCGGTGGTCCGGAGTCGTCGCTTTCAGGTGCATGGTGCCGCAATATGAATCAAAGCAAACGAAACACCGGACTGATCCCCATGCCAGCACCGGCTGCCGCAAAAGCCGTCCGCGCAGATCAGGTCTTCCCTGGAAGGCCGGTCCCTCCAATTGTTCGCGCGAAGACGTTCTCGTCGTCCGAATGGGAGGAGTTCATTCGCGAATGGGCGCATTCCTTGAAATCGAAGTATCACACTGTCCTGCGATGTAGCAGCAGTGGAGACATGGGACGCGACGTTGTTGCCTACACGGGCTCGATTTCGTCAGGCAAGCCTTGGGATAACTACCAGTGCAAGCATTACGACCATGCTCTCGCTCCAGGCGACATCTGGATCGAACTGGGCAAGCTGGCCTACTACACATTTCTGTGCGAGTTCACGACTCCGCGAGCATACTTCTTCGTGTGCCCACACGATGTGGGAACGACCTTGGCTCGTCTGCTCGAACAACCATCTCAGCTAAGAGCAGGACTCATCGCAAACTGGGATAAGAAGTGCCGCCGGGGGATTTGCAGTTCCGAAGTCAAACTGGAGGGCAAGCTCAAGGAACACGTCGAGGCATTTCCATTCGAAATTGTGTCAACGAGCCCAGTCTTGAAAATCATTGAGGAGCACAGGCAAACGCCCTGGTACGTTCATCGGTTTGGCGGTGGACTTCCGGATCGGCCGGTTCCGAAAACTCCGCCCGACGACATTGCACCGGAAGAGATTCCGTATCTCTCCGAACTATTCCGTGCATATTCCGATCATGAGGGAACCTCGGTCGAGCAGACCACGTTGCTGAAATTTCCGGCGCTCGAAAAACATTTTCGGTTGACGCGAACTTCCTTTTTCTCGGCGGAATCACTGAAGGCGTTCTCACGCGACCATCTTCCAGAGAATGAGTTTGGACGGTTGCAGGATGAGATTCGCGATGGTGTCCAAGAGACATACGTTGATCAGCACGACGACGGCTACCACAAGGTCCGCGCCGTCACAAAGGCTGCCATCGACCTGCAAATCACCGATCACGCATTGCTTCCCGTCTTGAAGCCGCCGGATCGCAGAGGAATCTGCCATCAAATCGTGAATGACGGTCACTTCGTGTGGGTAGAAACAAATGGCGAAGAAGAAAAACAACCGCGAACCTAAACGAGCTTCACGCAACGAAGGGCCATTCAACTCGGCCCTTGAGAGCGGACTGCGTGCGCTGTGCGTCCTGTATGAAGCCTTCCCCCAAAGCTTCGACACACAGCGGCTCGTATTCTTTGACTATTTGGTCGTTCACTCTGGCGACGTGTCAGACCAATTTAGAAATGTCACATCTTGTCCAAGATAGAAATGTCACACTGGTGGCGTTTCCGAGGGACCGATGGGCAAGTTACGTCTGAGTGTCAAAGAGCGGGAGCGTTCGGAGGTGTTGTTGAAGGTTTCGCAGTCTTCGCTCAGTTTGTCGAAGGCGTCGGAACTGTTGGGGGTGAGTTACCGACAGGTGCTGAGGATTTGGAAGCGGTATCAGTCGGCAGGGGCTTCCGGCTTGAAGCACGGGCTGCGTGACCGTGCTTCAAATCGGCGGTTCGACGTCGGTCGTCGCGAGCGTGTGCTGGAGTTGTATCGGGCGAAGTACGGCGATTTCGGACCGACGTTGGCGGTGGAGTACCTGGTGAAATGCGATGGCGAAGAGCTGAGTGAAGAGACTCTGCGGCAATGGTTGATCGGGGCGGGAATGTGGTCGCCTCGTCGGCGAGGCGCGCCGCATCGTCAATGGCGTGAGCGTCGGGAGCACTGGGGCGAACTGGTTCAGATGGATGGCTCGGACCACGACTGGTTCGAGGGTCGTCGGGGGAAGGCGTCGATGATGGTGATGATCGACGACGCCACGAATTGGACTCACGCGAAGTTCTTCGAGAGTGAGACGACGGCGGCCGCGATGACGGTGTTTGGCGAGTACGTCGGCCACTACGGGTTGCCTCGTTCGTTGTATGTGGACCGGGCGAGCATTTACGAAACCACGCGGGATTCCACGGTCGAAGAGGCATTGCAGGACACCGCACCGCTCACGCAGTTTGGTCGCGCGATGCGGGAGTTGGGGGTCGAGTTGATCCTGGCTCACAGCCCACAAGCGAAGGGTCGCGTGGAGCGTCGGCATGGTGTCTTTCAAGACCGGTTCGTGAAGGCGCTGCGCCTGCAACAGATCAACACACTGGAGTCGGCGAATTCGTACTTGGAGAGCCAATACCTGGACGAGTTGAACGAGCAGTTCCACGTCGTCGCGAGGTCGTCGGTCGATCTGCATCGCTCACTTCCACGCGGCCTGAACCTGAATCATGTGCTGTGTTACCAAGAGCAGCGCGTGGTTCAAAACGACTGGACGGTGTCGTGGTGCAACCGGATCTTTCAGTTGGGGCCGGAGCATCAGAAGTTGTCGTTGGCGCGGAAGAAGATCCTGGTGAGCGAGTTGCTCGACGGAACAATTCGATTGACGTCTGGAGCCCGTTCACTGTCCTGGAAGGAGGTCTCGGCCCGCCCGCCAAAGGTGACACCCAAGCCCAAGCCGCCCGCGTCAAACAAAGCCCCGTACAAGCCCGCAGCGAACCATCCTTGGCGGCGGCGGTCGTGATGCCGCCCAGCGAAAAAACTGGGGGGCTGGCCCGTTCCGCTCCGGTTCGCTGGCGCTCACCTACGCGGAACGGGCCAGCCCCCCAGAACCGCAATGTGACATTTCTAAGTGGGCGAACCCTGTGACATTTCTATCTTGGTCCGACATTCACTCTGGCGACGCTGATGACGGCCCGGAAAGTCTGCATCCCGCAACCCCATTTCGATCGAACGAATGGGTAGTCCGAAGACAACTGGTCGATCAAGGACTTCGGTTGCTTATCCAGCGTGGGCTGGTCACACCGGAACTCACTGATGCCGGAATTCTCTACTCCGCGTCTGAAACGACCGGTGCCTTCGTCGCCTGCCTTGCAGAACCCTATACGAGTGAACTGAAGAAACGAGCGCGCTGGGTTGTGAGCAGCTTCGGCCAGAAGGAAGAAGGCGAACTCGTCGATTACTTCAATCAGAATCTCGACAGGTGGGGAGCCGAGTTTGAACCACTTGGAGATTGGGAGGGCGACGTCTAATCATGGCCGCTGTTGGATTCTACTTTACGAGGCTTGAGGCACGCGGACGCACCAAAGTGACGGCAGTCCTGGAAATGTCCAAAGGATTGAACGTCATCAGCGGAGCATCCGATACCGGCAAGTCATACCTCGTCCATTGCCTGAACTTCATGACTGGGTCAACAAAGCCCCCCAAAGCAATCTCAGAAAGTGAAGGGTACGAAACTCTCTGGCTGGAAATCACAACATGGTCGGGGGACGTCTTCACCTTGGAGCGATCACTGAGGGGGAAGGACTTCGGGCTTTACCGCTGCGCGATGGAAGACGTGACCGACACGGCCGAGCGAGAAGTGCTCAAAGAGAAGCGAAGCAAAGGTTCGGCAACGTCGATTTCAGAGTTTTTGCTTGGACTTTGCGGGCTGGATGACGTTCAGCTTCGTACCAACGCAGACGGTAATCTGCGACCGCTGAGCATTCGAGATTTCGCTCATCTCGCGATCATCAACGAGGAGCGAATCTACACGGAAGGGTCACCAGTTCGAGCATCTGGCCAATACATAAAGAAAACTGTTGAAGAATCGCTCTTCAAGTATTTGTTGACCGGGGTTGACGACAGCAGCGTCATTGTTGGAAGCGATGAGGGAGAAACCGAGGGGCATCGACAGGCAAGGCGAGATACGATTCAGGAGATCATTGAATCGACCGAAGTTGCATTGTTTGCGCTGACACCGACTCCTTCAGAGATCCAAGCTCAACTTGCGAAACTCAAGGCATCGGTCGAGCAAACCACGACGGCCATCGCTTTAGACAGAGACCGGCTTCGGGAAGAGCAAGCAAAGCGAAAGTCACTGTGGGATGAAATCGAGAAATCCACGGCACGGGTTGAGGTACTTGGTCGTTTGGTAAACAGATTCGCGTTGCTCGACCGGCACTACGACAGCGACCTCAGTCGCCTTCGAGCGATGTCGGAAGTCGGGAACTATCTGACTCAGTTGCCGCAGTCCGAATGCCCGCTATGCGGAACGGACAATCCTTGGGGAAACGAAGACGACCTTGGTCAAGTTCAACGCGCCTGCGTTTCCGAAGCGGGCAAAATCGCATTGCTGCAAGAGGACTTGAGGAGCACCGTGAAGGATCTTCAGCAGGAACTCAACTCGCTTGACCGTAGTGTGCTTCGTTCACAAAGAAGCTATCAGCATGTAACACAACAAATCGAGGAGGAGTTTCTTCCGGCTGAAGAAGTGTCGAGACAAGAATTGTCTGCCTTGCTGGAAACGAAGAGCCGTCTTGAGCGCGCAGCGACTTTCGCCGAGCAAGTGGAAAAGCTGCGGGGACAAATTGCAGAAATCGAGGGCACGACAACGAAACCGCGAAGGCGAACCGGCGAAGCGCAGCAACAGTTGGCTGCCAAAACAAGTGAAACGAGTGAGTTCTGCAAGACCGTTGAGAAGCTTCTTGAGCAGTGGAATTTTCCAGGTGCCGGCCGAGTGACATTCAGTGAGTCGAACCAAGATCTGGTTATCAATGGCAGGGATCGAGCCAGCCACGGCAAAGGCATCCGAGCTTTGAGCTACTCTGCGTTCGTCGTTGGTTTACTCAGGTTTTGCCGAAAGAAGACTCGGTGCCATCCTGGATTCGTTGTGTTGGACTCGCCGCTGGTTGCCTATCGTGAACCCGATTCGCAACTGGACGTCGAAGAGGCTGGAGTTAAGGAGAGCTTTTACCGATCCCTCGCGAAGCGTGCCAAAGATACTCAGGTCGTGGTTTTCGAGAACGAAGACCCGCCTGAAGACATCAAGGACAAAATCCGGTACGTCCATTTCACCGGCGACAAAATCGGCGCAGGACGGTTAGGTTTCTTTCCGAGCGACGAGTGAGAACTCTTACCGATATCACTCAAAGCGTTCGCTTTGGCCTAGTAACCAGCGAATTCAAGGCGTCATGGAGATTCGCTCTCCTGCGAGTCTTGCAAACTTCTGATTCGCTTCAGTCCCGATGAATCGTCGACCACTTTCAACCGCAGCAACACCGGTGGTGCCGGAACCGCTGAATGGGTCGATGACGAGATCGCCGGGCTGGCTGGCGCAGAGCACGATCGGACGGACGAGGGCCAGTGGGAGTTGGGTGGGGAAGTCGGGCAGGCGTTCGCGGCTGTTTTCAACGAGACGGGGGATGCACCAGACGTTGTCCCAAAGTTTGCCGTGGGGATTGGCTCGTGAGTCGGCGTATTTGGATTGGCGGTCGGACGGGCGCGAGACGGCGTCCGTGTTGAAGACGAAGCGACGCGGGTTCTTGACGCAGTAGAAAATGTGCCGCGAGCAGCGATTGAAATTGTTCGTGCAGTTCACACCAAACGTCTCGTACCACTTGATCCACGAGCGACGATGCAGGCCGGCTTCGCGGAGCAAAATGCCGAAGTGGTCGGCGTACTCGTCAGAGATCATCACCCACAGACTGCCGTCATCGGTCAGCACGCGGACGCACGCTTTGATCCAGCGGCGGCACCATGCGAGATACGCTTCGTCCGAAAGCGAATCCGCAGTGCGGCCTGGACCGTAGTCGATGCCTTGGTTGTACGGCGAATCGGCGAAGACGAGTCTTGCCGTTCCCGGTTTCAGTTTCGCCAGTTCCTCGACACAGTCACCGCAGCGGATCTCCCAATTTGATTCGTCACGACGGGGACGCGCGGCTTTCGACAAGCGACGTTGCTCTTGGCGCTTCGATTCTCGGTCGGCTTCTCGTTTGGCGACAGTCAGCCGTTGCTCACCGGCTTTGACTTGCTCATAGAGTTTCGGCGCGACCTGTTTCAATTGCTGAGCGGCGCGGATTCGGCGTTCCGACACGCGATAAGCCACGGCCACGGTGCCGCGAGAAGTCTTCGTCGGCTGTTGCTTCCCGACCGACGTGATCGGCAAGCTATCGCTTGGCTTCGCCCGGCCACGACCGCCGGTCAGTCCACCCAGCCGAGCGCGTTCCCGTGTGGCGATCTGGCTCAGAATCTCCATTTCTTCCCGCGCGAGGCACGCTCGTTGGTCGTCGGTCAGGTGGCGGCGTTTGGTGGCTGCTCGCAACATGTAGAGGACGGGATCGTCGCCATTCAGCGGCGCGCGGATCACGGGGACTCGTTTGATGCCCAGTTGCTTGGCCGCCAGATAGCGGCTCCTGCCATCGACAATGACGCCCCCGTCGATGATCTCGATGGGAACCCGAATACCTCGTTCGGCAATGTCCGCTCGGAATTCCGCATCCTGCTCCGGCGGCATCCGGGGAACGCGGTTCGCTTCGGGATGAAGTCGCAGTGTTTTCAGGGACACAAGTTTCATTGGGAGTTTGATGCAAACTCATGCGGCGCGGATTCGCAGACCGGAAACGTTGTTCAGCGCAAAGGGAGAGAGGCCGGTGGTGCCGCTCTCCAAATCCTTTCTGGTTGATGACTGTGGGACAGTCGGAAATACGGAAGCGTCAGTATCGTTCTTCGCCGCCGTGGTCACCGTGATCGCCGTTGTCGCTGTGGCCGTTCCCATTGGAGCGTTCCGCAGCTTGTTCGAAGATCCAGGTGTGGGCTTGGTCGCAGACTTTCGCCACAAGGGGCAGGTCGTCGCGGCCAAAACTCGTTGAATCCTTCCATTCGTTGCCGTCCTTGTAGAGCCGAGTAATGGTCACGTTGTGGCGTGGACCGTTCTCCGTTTCGTTCTGCCAAATGGCAGCACGAATGCGACCGAGGCGAACCTCGTGAACCGGGCGGTTCTTCGCTTCCTTTGGTTTCGGTTTTGTGGCGGTTGACATGAACAAGGTCTCCTTTGATGGAAGAAACGGATTGAGAAACGACGGTCCTCGAACGTCGAGGTCCGGTTACGGATGTGGCCGAAAGCACTCGCACAACGGCGGCAGTGAATCAACCATCTCTTGCAGCACGGAATTGCAGAATCGGATGACGATCGCCCGTTGCCGAGCGGAGTCATTCCGATTCCCTTCCGAAGTCACCGGTGGAAAACCACCGCGATCCAGCCAGTCGAGCAACGACTGTGCGAATTCACGAACAGCTTCCCAGTCGTGAATGCGAAACGCCTCCTGCAATTGATCCCAAGCGGCTTGCGGGTCCATGCGACACCGCCTTACGCCACGAGGGCCAGCGACAGGAGTTGGGCCACCTTGTAGTCGGCATCAGCACGATCAGCAGCGAACGTGATTCGTTGCGTGAGCCGCGTCAGTGCATCGACCAACGCGAAGATCGTGAACCCTCCTTGAGCACGGGCAATTTCCATCGCATCCTTGATGTAATGCTGAGGAATCCCGTGCTTGCCGAGTTCTTTCGCGACCTCGTCGGAATCAGAACCGAGCCGCGTTTGCATCGCCTTCTTGAGGACGTCCGCAAACTGGTCGCGGCGAGCATCTCGCTTGGCAATCAGGGCTTCGATGTGCCGACGAATCTCCAGCAAGCCGTCACGGACGTTGGCCGTGTGCTTGCGAGAGAACTCGACGACTTGCGTCGCGTCCCACACGATGTGGTTCTGACAGACGCGCTGGAACCAGAACGACTGCATGCCGAGCGAACGGCGGCCGACTTCCGAGTTCCAAACGAAAAATCCCGGCGCGAACG